>DATCLK010000198.1:0-17400 GCA_036563975.1 Longimicrobiales bacterium
GGATGCGTTGCGCGAGGCCGTGCGGCGGGCGAAGGGGCGGGCGGTGACGGAGGCGTCCGGCGGGATCTCACCGGGCGACGTCGCGGCCGTCGCCGCCACCGGCGTGGACCTCATCTCGCTGGGCTGGATCACGCACAGCGCGCCTGCGCTGGACGTCGCGCTGGACGTGGAGTGAAGGGCGGCACGCCCTCTCCTCCCGAGAGACTTCCCCTCGGCGCGGCCGGATCGTCCGATGGTCGGCCGGTCGCCCGTTTCCTCTTCGGTATGGCGCCGGCGCGGGAGGACCCATGCGACGCTTCGCTCCCCTTTCCATGCCGCTCCTGATCTCCTTCGTGCTCGCCGCCGGCTGCGAGGACCCGGTCGGGCCGGAGTTCCACTGGGTCTACGGCACCTGGGACTGGACGGAAGCGTGCTGCGCCTTCTCCGGGGGCGAGTTGACCCCCGCGAGCGCAGGGTACGCGTTGCGTCTGGTGCTCCGCCGCGAAGACAGGGCCGAGCTCTTCCGCAACGACTCCCTCGTTGTCCGGACCCGGTTCTCTATCCGGCGACGAGATGAGTCGCCGGAGGGCTCCGGCAGCATTCGATTCGAAACGGCCGTGGACCCCGGCTGGTTCGGCTTCGCCAGCCGAGAGTTCCTCCTCGTTCGGCCGGACGACGACGTGCTCGAGCTCACGCACCCGCACTGCCGGGACTGCTGGGGCACGCTCACGTTCCGGCGCGCCCCGTAGCGTTCGGCGCCGCGCGACGCGGAACGGGCCCGGCGGTGAGCGACACCGCCGGGCCCGCCGCGCGCGATGAGGTTCCCGGGCGGCCGGGGTCCCTCATGGCCACCGACGGCGCGGCCGCAGTGGTACGGCGCGCCGTCACACCCGGCCGCGATCCCTACCGCTCGCTCGTCATGATGAACAGCGGCCGGCCCTGGAAGGTCTCGTACTTCGGCCGCAGGCGGTCGATGTTGTAGTACTCCTCGACGTTGACCACCTTCTTGTGCTCGGTCACGAGGGAGAGCGGCACGCTGCCGTAGCGGCCCTCGTTGATGCTGACGAGCAGGCCGGACTTGCCGGCGAGCACGAGGTCCAACGCGAGATTGCCGAAGGCCATCGGCACGATCGAGTCCATCGCGTCCGGGTCGCCGGACCGCACCAGGTAGCCCAGGCGCTGGTTGACGACGTCGATGCGGCGGCCGTTGTTGTACTGCGGCGAGAGCTCCTTCAGCAGCGCCGCGACGTGATCGCCGATCCCGCCCAGCTTGCGGTGGCCGTACTGGTCCGCCTCCTCGCTCTCGAACATGTAATCTTCCTGATGAACGAGGCGTGCGCCCTCGGAGACCAGCACGACGGCGTAGCGGCTGGGGTTGCGGTTGCGATCGTACACGAGCAGCTCGGTCAGGCGCTCGATGTCGAACGGGTGCTCCGGGATGACGCAGCGGTGCGCGGCGCCCGCCATGGTCGGCAGCAGGGCGGTGAAACCGGCGTAGCGGCCGAACACCTCGACCACCAGGAACCGCTCGTGCGAGCCCGCACTCGTGCGTAGCCGGTTCGTGAGCTCGATGGTGCGCGTCACGCACGTGCTGAACCCGATGCAGTAGTCCGTGCCCGGCACGTCGTTGTCCATGGTCTTGGGCACGGCGACGACGCGGACGCCCTCCTGGTGCAGCCGCTGCGCGTAGCTGAGCGTGTCGTCGCCGCCGATCGGGATCAGCGTGTCGATGCCCAGCCACTCGAGGTTCTTCAGCACCTCGGGCGTGAGGTCGTTGACATCGTCGTGGTACTTGTCCTGGAGGTGCGCGGGCACGGCCGCACGCGGCAGGAAACTCGGCCGCGTGCGCGACGTGTGCAGGAACGTTCCGCCGGTACGCCCGGCGCGGTTCACCACGTCCTCCGTCAACACCTGCACGCTGTTGCTGTTGTCCGCGTCCGGGTCGCGGATCAGGTCAACCAGCCCCGCCCAGCCCCGGCGAATGCCCAGCACGCGGTAGCCCTCGCGCAATGCGCGGATCGTGATCGCTCGGATCGCCGGGTTCAGCCCCGGCACATCGCCGCCGCCTGTCAGGATGCCGATCGTCCCTTTCGTCGCCATGCGTCTCCTTCGCTCCGTTGCTAGAGGACGGCGCCCGCGCGGCGCCCCCGGGCCGACGTCCGGCCGCATGTGGGGGGACGCCGCCCGCGCGCCGCTATTCGTGTTACTACCGAGCGGTCGGTGGAGGGGTCCTTTTCAGAAAACGGCTCGGAAACCGGGATCGCGGCGGGAGACCGCTGCCCGGCGCGCCCGGTCGCGCCCGGAGGGAAAGACCGGGCCGGGTCGTGCCCGGCGGCGAACGCCGGGCCAAGCCGCGCCCGGGGGGAACGGCGGACCTGGGAGCGCCCGGATGGGAACGGCGGGGCGGGTCGAGCCCGGCGGCAAAGGCCAGACGCGGTCGAGCCGGGCGGCGCTGGCCGGGCCAGGCCGCGCCCGGCGGCGATGGCCGGGCCAGGCCGGTCGCCGACGCGCATCTGGCTCCGCCACTCGCCCACCACCATGGCTCACGCACTGTTCGCGGCAATTGTGGGGTGGCGAGGGTGGGTAGTACGAAGAAAGTCAACCGGATACCTATTGATATAGAGCGCAAGAATCCCGCGACTGGATCCTCCATTCCGTACTTCCCGCTGCCGCCGCCGCGGGCGCAGCGCCGGCGGCCGGCGCCCGCCGGTCGGTCCCCACAATTCCCGCGAACAGTGTGCGAACCCGCTGCGCGACGGCACGGGCCGTTGCCGCGAACGGCCGACCGCGCCGCCGTCGCCCCGTCACGGGCGTGCCCGGCAGCGGCGCCATCATCTTCTAGTTGCCGCCAGCGACCGTTCGCGCCGCCGGCCACCCCGCGGGCGCCCGCAACCCGGCGGCGTACCACGGCGGGCCAGCAGGGCAGAGGAGGGGAACCTTCTCGCGCGACCCGGCGGTACCCATCGATACGTTTGCGACACCGAGCGCCCCCGGGAGCCCCGATGCTTCGTCTGCGTCCCCTCCGCGTCCTGCCAGCGCTTGTCCTCACCGCACTGGCCGGGCCGTCGTCCCTCGCCGCCCAGGACTTCTTCTTCGGGGCGCCGCGTGCCTCGGCCACGGTTCGTGTCGGCCGCCTGCTCGCGCGCTCGGAGGGTGAGGTCTTCGAGCACACGTTCCGGAACTTGACCGTCGAGCCGGAAGACCTGAATGCGCTCGCGATCGGCGTGGACCTCGCCCTCCGCGTTGCGGAGCGCGCGGATGTCGTGGTCGGTGCGGGCTTCTCGTCGACCAGTGTCCGGTCGCAATTCCACCACTGGGTGGATGAGGACGACCAGCCCATCCGGCAGACGACGCACTTCCACCAGGTCCCGCTGACGCTCGGCGCGCGGCTGTACCTCACGCCGCGCGGCCGATCGATCAGCCGCTTCGCGTGGATTCCCGCGCGCGCCGCGCTTTACGCGACCGCCGGGGCGGGCATGGCGCACCACGTGTACGAGCAGGAAGGGGATTTCGTGGATGAGGAGTCGCTCGATATCTTCGCGGACGAGCTGCAGTCGAGCGGCTGGGCGGGCCTCGTCTACATCGGGGGCGGCGCCGAGCTGCGCGTGAGCACGCGCGCCGCGCTGGTCGCAGACGCACGATACAGCCGCGGGTCCGGCCGTGCGGCCGGTGACTTCGGCGGACTGGACCAGACCGACCGCGAGGACATCGCCCTCGGCGGGCTGGCGATGTCGGTCGGCCTGGCCGTCACGTTCTGACGAGGAGGAGACGCATGTGCGCGCATCGTCCGGTCCGGGCAGTCGCCCTCGCGGTCGTGCTCGCGTGTCTCGCGCCGGGCGCGGCCAGCGCGCAGCGCCCCGCCGACTCCCGCTGGCTGCCCTGGCTCGGCTGCTGGGTGCCGGTCGCGGAGCCGGGGTCGGGTCCATCCGCCGGGGGTGATGCCAGCGCCCGGAAGCCGGAGTTCCTCGTGTGCGTGAGGCCGGCCGAGGACGGCGCGGGCGTCGTCGTCGCCACCGTGCAGGAGGGCAAGGAGGTGGCGCGCCGGGTGCTCAACGCGGATGGCGTGCAGCGCGAGGTCGAGGTGGAAGGCTGCGCCGGCTGGGAGCGGGCGCGCTGGTCTGCGGACGGCGGCCGCGTGTTCTACCGCTCGCTGCTCACGTGCGAGGGCGGGGTGCAGCGCGAGTCCTCCGGCGCGACCATGATGCTCGCGAGCGGCGACTGGTTGGACGCGGAGGTGGTGCGTGCCGGCGATGCGCGCACGCTCGAGGTGCGGCGCTACCGTTTCGCGACCGATCAGGAGCACCGCGCGCACGGCCGTGAGGCGCCTGCGGGCAATGCGCTCGCGCTCGAGACCGCACGCAAGGCGGCAGCGGCCACGCTCTCGGTCAGCGACGTCATCGAGGCGGCCTCGGAGGTCGACGAGCAGGTCGTGCAGGCGCTCCTCGTCGATTACGGCGGGCGCTTCCCGCTCGATGCCAGGGCGCTCGTGCGGCTCGCGGATGCCGGCATCTCCGCCGAGACGATCGACCTCATGATCGCGCTTTCCTTCCCCGACCGGTTCGAGGTGAACCGCACGGCGCTCGCGGCGGATTTCCGCGCGCCGGAGCCGGCGCCGGCGCCCGTCGCCGGCACTGCCCTTCGGGGCTACGGCTCGAGCTACTCGAGCTCCTCGGGTGTGTATGGCTACGGCCCCGGTTGTTACGCCTTCCGCTCGCCATGGCGCATCGGGTTCTATCCCGGCCCGCTCCGCTACGGCCAGCCGTACGTGGCCGGCTACGGCTATGCCGGTTGTGCGGACTGGTGGCCGCGCTACCGGCGGTGGGACGGCCGGGTGACCGATCCGATCGTCGTCGTCGAGCGGAAGCCGGAGCCGGGTGGCCGGGCGGTCCCGGGTGGCGGCTACACGCGCCGCAACCAGGAGGACTCGAAGGGCAAGGCGCGCCCTCGCGCTGGCGGTTCGCAGATCGAGCCGGAGCGCAGCGCTGTCGCCCCGAGCTCGGGCGGCAAGGCCACGCAAGGGGGGTACAAGGCGGACAACAGCAAGAAGGAAGAGCAGGGCTCCTCGGGCGGCACCGGGCGCAAGGCGAAGCCGCGCGGCGCGAGCTGAGGCCCGTCTCCGGGACGCGCGGATCGTCACCGGGACGCGCCGCGCCGACCCTCACGGGGACGCGTGGCGCGAATCGGCGCCGAACACCGCCCCGCGGACCGGCGTCGAAAACCGCCCGGCGGATCGTCGCCGGACTCCGCCGCGCTGGTTGCCAGCCGGGAGGCGCCCCGCGGATCGTCGCCGCCCCCCGATCACGCCGCCTGCGCCGGCCGCAACCTCCCCAGCCGCTGCGCCACGGCGGTGCGCAGTTTCATCTCCGTGAGGTAGCACGGCAGCGAGACCGCGGTCAGCGCCTCGTCCGAGAGCAGCACACGGATGTGCTCCTCGGACCAGCCCGGGCTGCCGCGCAGGAAGTGCGACCGGATGACGAGCTCGCGGAGCGGCTGCTCGAGCCACTCGCGCACCAGGTCCTCGACTTCCCGCTGCGCCGCCGGGTTGCCCGCGTATTTCTGGCGCCACCGCTCGATGTAGCCCGCGAAGACCCGGAAGTCCCGGTTCATGAGCAGCGTGTTCGTCTCCGGGATGTAGCGGGCCGCGCGGTCGGCCGCGCCGCACTCCGCCTCGGATACCCAGACCACCTCGAGGTCGAGCAGCCGGTCCAGGTCCAGCTCGGGTAGAGCGCGTTCGGGATCCTGGCGCGCAGCATCTCGCGCTCCGTCATCCGCCCCACGCCGCGCGGCCTCGCCATCGCGGCGAGCGGCCGCACCGCGGTCGTCGCCGGCCCCCTCGGCGCCGTCCGGGGCCGCGCGGGTCCTGGCAGCGGCGGCCTGGGCGACGAGCCCCTCCCCGCGCGCGTCGCGCCGCCCGGCAGCGTCCGTTGCCACCGGAGGTACCGAAGCGACGTCGTCGCCGTTCTCGTCGCGGCGCGAGGCCGGCCCCTCCAGCGCGAACAACCGCCGCAAGTTCTCGCCGTCGCTCCCGCCGATGAACAGAAGGTTCGCCAGCCCCTTCATGCGCTGCTTGAAGGATTCGGTGCGGTCCCGCGCGGCCCGCGCATCCGCGGCCTCCTCCATGAGGGCGAGGATCGTCGGCGGGATGTTCTCGCGGAACCGCTCCGCCCATTCCTCCCACGGCAGGGGACGGCCGTCCACGAGGAGCGCGGTGCGCGCGGTGTTCGGGACGACCCGGCGCCCGCGCGTCGCGCGCGGCTCGACGTAGAGCACCACACGCTGGTGCCCGACCGCGACCCCGAAGCTCTGGAGCTTTGCCGTGCCCGCCCGGCCCGTGTAGAGCTCGTACAGCTCGCCCTGGTAGAGCGCGCCCACGTGGCCGCTCGCCGGGTAGCGCTGCGCGAGCTCCTCCGGAACCTCCGGCGGCAGGATCCACCAGTGCGCCGTTGCGCCCGGGAGCCGGACGCGCCCGCTCGCCTCGCTCACCAGCTCCAGGAAGTGCTTCATGCCGTAGACCGGCCGGACGCGCGAATGCGGCGTGCCCCAGTGCTCGCGCGCCTTCAGCGTCACGCCGGCTGGCAGCTCGAAGAACCGGGCGTTCAGGTACCGCGTCAGCCACAGCGCGCGGCTCGTGTCGTCCGCGGTGGGATACGGCGGCAGCGTCGTGTCCGCGGACTCCCGCTCGCCCAGGAGCACGACCACGGTGCCGTGCTCCCCGATGAGCGCCGGCTTCAGCGAGTCCGGCGCCGGCGCCCAGTAGGCGTCCGCGCCGCCGGCCCGCCGCAGCCGCTTGAGCCCGTACTGCCCCGTCTCCGGGTTGCGCCACAGCCAGATCATCGCTCCGGCGCCCCGCTTCCACGAGAGATAGACGATCCCCGCCGGGTTGCGCGTCGCGGCCGCGATCTTCGCGCCGACGCCGAAGTTGCCGTCCTCCGCCTGGACGCCGCCGCTGGATGCCAGGTGGTTGATGTACTCCACCATCTCTGGCCCCGTCATGCCCACGCCCGTGTCCGCGATGCAGAGCTTCGCGGCGCCCAGCCGCCGGGTGTACACTGGCTCGTGATCCCACACCACCATTCCCGCGCCGCCAGTTCGCTGCACCGCCTGGATCGCGTTGACCGTCAGCTCGCGGACGAACTGGTCCGGGGCACAGTCGCGCCCCAGCCGTTCGAGGAGGAAGGACATGTTGCGGACCCTGAGCTCGAGCGTGGGCGCTGCTCCGCCGCGCCCCGCCGTCTTCCCATCTGCCGGCATGGCCTCTTTCGCCGCGTCCGTGTTTCGGGGTTTCTTCGCATCCCTCCTACCCCTCGGAGCGGCTGCTGCTCCCGCGGGCGAGCGCGCAGCGACCGCTTTCGAGGTCGCACGCCCGCCATGCCCGCGCTCGGGGCGGCCGCTGGTCCCACCCGTCAGCCCGTAGCCGCAACTCGCGCGAGCGCGCGCCCACGACGGCTGGGCCCGAGACGGCCGCCGCCCCGAGCCCGCGAGCCCGTAGCCGCAACGTCGCGCGAGCGTGCCCGCGACGGCCGGACTCGGGAAGGCCCCCGCCCGCGAGCGCGTGGGCGCGACGCGCCCGGGCCTGCCCGCGTTGGAGCGCACGCACCGCCGCCCCCGAGAGCGTGGCCGCGACGCCGCGACGGCGCGCCCCGGATGGCCGGGCTCGGGATGGCCGCTGGTCCCGCCGGCCGGCTCGTTGCCGCAACGTGCCGAAACAGCACGCCCGCGACGACCGGGCTCGGGACGACCGCTGCCCCCGGCCGCGGGCGCGTAGCCGTAGCGCCGAAACAGCACGCGCCCGACCACCGGGCTCGGCGCGGCCGCCGGCGGCAGCCGCGCGTAAGGCACGTCACGGCGCGGCGCTGCGGGGTTGACTCGCCCCGCACCGGGCTCTACCCTATGAGGGTTTCCTTCTGGCCAGCACGCTCGACGCGTCGGACTGCAGTACCGACACTCGGGTGCATAACGCCGCGTCGAGCCACGCGGGCTCGAGGCGGCATTTTTCACGCGCTCGAGCCGGTGGTATCCCCATTCAACCCCCCGCCCTCGCCCTCGCCCCGGCCCGGGGCGGGAGGGGGCCGGGGAGGAGGCAGGAGGATGATCTCGGTCGATTCCGTCACGAAACGCTACGGCCCGCTCACTGCCGTGGACGGCGTCACCTTCGAGGTGCAGCGCGGCGAGGTCGTCGGCTTCCTGGGCCCGAACGGGGCCGGCAAGACGACGACGATGCGTATGCTGGCGGGAACGCTGCAGCCGGACGGCGGCGCCGTGCGCATGGATGGCCGGCCCATCTCGGATGACCTGACGGCCGCCCGTCGGCGCATCGGTTACATGCCGGAGAACAACGCGCTCTACACCGAAATGCTGGTGAGCGAGTACCTGGACTTCGCGGCGGAGCTGCGGGGGCTCGCGGGCGCCGACCGCCGGAGCGCGTTGAGGGACGCGATCGAGCAGACCGGCATCGGCGACGTGTACTATCGACCGATCGGGCAGCTCTCGAAGGGCTACCGCCAGCGCGTCGGCCTGGCCGCCGCGATCCTGCACCGGCCCGAGCTGCTGATCCTGGACGAGCCGACGGAAGGCCTGGACCCGAATCAGCGCGTCGAGATCCGGCGGTTGATCCGCGAGCTCGGGCGGGACCGCACGGTCATTCTCAGCACGCACGTGCTGGCCGAGGTCGAAGCGACGTGCGACCGGCTGCTGATCATCAGCCGTGGCCGCCTCGTCGCGGACGGCGGCGTGGGCGAGCTGCTGGACCGGCAGCGCGCGGGCGGGCGGTACGTGGTCGAGGCGGAGGGCGACGACGTGGCCCGCACGCTCGCGGCGTTGCCCGGCGTCACGCGCCACAGCGCCGCCACCGTGGACGGGCGCGTGCGGGTCGAGCTCACCGCGAGCGGTGAGACGGACCTGCGGCCCGTCATCTTCCGGGCCGCCCGCGATCACGGCTGGACGCTCTGGGAGCTGCACCGGGAGCGGCAGAGCCTGGAGCAGCTCTTCAGGGAGCTGACGGAAGACGGGGGAGCCCCGGAGCCGGCGGGTCCCGACGCTGCGGCGGCCGGCGCCGAAGCGGTTCAGCCGGCCGGGTCCCGCTGAGCGGGTAGGGAGGTGCACAGATGAGTCGAATCGCGATCCTGGCGCGCCGCGAGTTCCGCGGCTATTTCGACCATCCCACGGCCTACATCCTGGTCGTTGCCTTTCTCGCGCTCGCGCTGTTCTTCGCGTTCCGCTCGCTGTACGCGGGCGGCGTGGCGACCCTCCGTGGCATGTTCTCGCTGCTGCCGTGGCTGCTGGTCGTCTTCGTCCCCGCGATCACCATGCGCTCGTTCGCGGAGGAGAAGCGCAGCGGCACGCTCGAGTGGCTGGTCGCGCAGCCGGTCACCGAGCTGGACGTCGTGCTCGGCAAGTTCCTGGGCAACTGGCTGTTCGCGCTGACCGCGCTGGCCGGCACGCTGCCCGCCGCGCTGGGCGTGTGGCTGGTCTCGGAAGCCGACCCGGGCATCATGGTCGCCCAGTACATCGGCGCGGGGTTGCTGACGGGCCAGCTCGTGGCGATCGGCCTCTTCGCCTCGAGCGCGACGCGCAACCAGATCACGGCGTTCATTCTCGCGCTCGCCATCAACTTCGTGCTGGTGCTGGTGGGGCTGCCGGTGGTGACGTTGGGTCTGCCGCCGCTCCTCGCGGACGCCGCGCAGCGGCTCTCGTTGCTGGACCACTTCGAAGCCGTCGCCCGCGGCGTCGTGGACCTGCGCGATGTGCTCTACTTCGCCTCCATGGCCGGGCTGTTCCTCGTGCTCGGCTACCTGCTGGTGGCGGGCGAGCGGCTCAGTCCGGCGCGCGGCGCGCTCCGCCGGCTGCGCCTGGGGACGGCGACGCTGGCCGTCGGCGTCCTCGCGCTCAACCTACTTGGCGCCCGCATCCACGGCCGGCTCGACCTCACGCGGGGCAATCTCTACACGCTCTCGCGCGGCACCGAGCAGGTGCTCGAGGGGCTGGACGACGTCGTCACGATCAAGCTCGTGGTCTCCAAGGAGCTGCCGCCCGAGGTGATGATCACGCTGCGCGACGTGCGCGACCTGCTGGCCGATTTCCGGAGCGCTGCCGATGGACGGCTGCGGATCGAAGAGCTGCACCCCGACCGGGACACGACCGCCGCATCCGAGGCGAGCGGGCTCGGCATCCAGCCGATCCAGTTCAACGTGCTCCGCGGAGACGAATTCCAGGTCAAGCGCGGCTGGCTCGGGCTGGCCGTGCTGTACGCGGACAAGCGGGAGGTCATTCCGCTGATCGACCGGACGGACGACCTGGAGTACCGGCTGACGTCCATGATCTCCGCGCTGACGCGAGAGCGGAAGCCGCGGCTCGCCTTCCTCTCCGGCTTCAACGCTCGCGCGATCTGGGAGTACGAGACGTTCCGCGAGATGATCGAGCAGCAGTACGACGTCCGCGCCGTGGACATCGAGGCGGACTCCGCGGCCACGCTCTCGCCGGATTCGTTCGACGTTGCGGTGTTGGCCGCGCCCACGCGGCCGCTGAACGAGGCCGCGCTCGACAGGCTGCGCTCCTACCTGAACGCCGGCGGCGCTGCGCTGCTGCTGGTGGACGGCACGCAGCTCAATCCGCAGATGCCGCTGACCGAGGCCGTGCAGACGGGGCTGGAGCCGCTGCTCGATGAGTACGGCGTGCGCCTCGTCCCTGCGCTGGCCTACGATCTCCGCTCGAACGAGCGGGTTTCGCTGGGCCGGCAGGGATTCTTCAGCGTGGTGACCTCGTACCCCTACTGGCCGATCGTGCCGCGTGCGGAGGAAGAGCACACGCTGACGCGGGGGCTGACCGCGCTCACCCTCGCGTGGGCGACGCCGCTGGAGATCACGGACAGCACGCGCGTGCGGACGCTGTTCCACACCACGGAGTTCGGCGGCCGGCAGTCGGCGGGCGGAATCGTCTCGCCAGACGTGCCGATCGAGCCGGATCCGTCGGAGCTGGCGGTGCAGGTCATGGCCGTCGCGGTCGAGCCGCGCGCCGCGGCTGACCAGGGCGGGTCCGCGGAGGCGGGGGATGGCGAGCCCGCGACCCGCGGACGCCTCGTGATCGTCGGTGATGCCGACTTCCTCCTGGACCGCTTCGTCCGGTCCAACCCGCAGAACCTCGCCTTCGCGGCGAACGCGGTGGACTGGCTCGCGCAGGACGAGGCGCTGATCTCGATCCGCGCGAAGAACCGTACGCCGCCGCCGCTCGTCCTGGAGTCGGACTTCACGCGTGCGGCGCTGAAGTGGGGCAATCTGGTGGGCGTGCCCCTGCTGTTCGTCGCGTGGGGCACGTCCCGCGTGCTGCGCCGCCGCCGCCTCGGCTCGCGGCGCTGGCAGGAGGAGCTGGCCGTATGAGTGAGAAGACGCTGCGGGCGATCTACACTGCGGTTGGGGTACTCGTCGCTGTCTACGTCCTGACGGCGCTGATCGGGCGAGACTCGGCGAGTGCGGCCGACGGCGAGGGCCGAGCCCTCGTGCGCGCGTTGGAGCAGGTGGGCAAGGGCGAGCTGGAGTCCATCCGGATCGACGGGCCGGGCAGGACCGACAGCGTCGAGCTGGTGCGGGCGGCGGACGGCTCGTGGACCGCGAACGGCTACCCGGCGGATTCCGGGGCGGTCGCGCGCCTCCAGAACGCGCTCGCGACCTCCCGGGTGGGCCATCTCGCCTCCGCCAACCCGCAGAACCACCGCCGGCTCGGCGTGGCGGAGGACAGTACCTGGCACATCGAGGTGCGGCGCAAGGGACGCGCGGAGCCCGTCCGGCTCCTGCTGGGCGAGCACGGGCCCGTCTACCCTAGCGCCTACGTCCGCCTGGCCGGGTCGGATGAGGTGTACCTCCTCAACGGCGGGTTGGTGAACGCGGTGCGGCGCGCGGCCGTGGACTGGCGCGACCGCGTGGTCGTGCGTGCGGACACCGCGGCGGTCCGCCGCCTGGTGGTGACGCGGGACAGCATCAGCTACACGCTCGAGCGCGGCGACTCCGCGCGCTGGATGCTGGGCAGTTTTCCGGCGGACTCCGCGACCGTCGCCCAGCTGCTGGGCGAGCTGGCCCGGCTCGAGGCACAGGCCTTCCCCCTGGACACCGCGGCCGCCCTGGGCAACGTGACGCGCACCGTGCTCGCGCTCGGCGCGGCCAATGACACGCTCGCACTGATCCGCATGGCGCCGACGGAGCAGAGCTGGACGTGGCGGGCGGTTGCGGCGGGCAAGGGCGCGGCCGCACAGCTCGGCGATCAGGTCTTCGAGCTGCCAGCCTGGCGCACGGATCGGCTCGCGCCGGAGAGGAGGAGTCTGGCGGGCGGGCGGTGATCGTGTCGTGGCGGGGACCCGGTGACGCTGTCCGCGGCGGCCGGGCCCCGCCACCGTCTGGCTGGGAGGACGGGCGCGCGCCTGTCAGAACCGGCGCACGCCGATGTTGCGCAGCTCTCTCTTGTAGTCCTCCACGATCCCCTCGGCGTACTCCTGGAACATCGGGGTGTTGATCGATTCGCTCCAGTCCGGCATGTTGCCTACCCGCAGGCGGTTCTCGACGGTGAGAGAAATGGTGTAGATGTCGCCCAGCTCGCTGTGGCCACGCGGCCGGGCGTCGAGGATCAGCCGGCTCTCGGCGGCGGTCACGCCCAGCGCCACTTCGTCATCGAAGGGCGGGCGCGGCCGCCAGTCGGTCTCGAGCCGGATCTCCATGATGGTGTCCTCGCTGATCACGTTGTACTGGAAGCGCTGGATCACCCTCATCCCGAGGGTGTAGGCGTCGATCTTGCTCGCGGTGCCGATCTCGCGCCGGAACAGCGGCGAACCTCCATCTCCACCTCCACCTCCACCTCCAGCGGACGCGCAGCCGATCGCCAGGAGCGTGAGGACCGCGAGAACGAAGCGGGTCATGCGCAGCCTCCATAGCGTGCGCAGACGGCCGGGACCCGTCTCACCGAACGGAGAAGGTCCCAGGCCGTCTGCCGGGTTCGCGGGCACGGGCTACTCAGCGGAGCCCGGGTTGCCGACTCCGCCGAATGTATAGAGCGGAATGTTGAGCTGCACCAGGTAGCGGGCGGGCACCGGCATGTGCAGCGGCGTTCCGGGCTGCAGCTGGCCGAAGCCGCGGAAGTCATGCCAGGCCCGCATGGGGTTCTGCCCCGTCAGCTCGATCTGGCGCTCCCACTTCAACGCGTCCAGGAGGGTGCCGCACGCGCCCTCCTTCGTGCGCGGCACGCACTGGCCGTCCACCTCCGGAACGCCGGCCGCCGTGACCGGCGGCAGGTTCGATTCCGTGAAGGTGCTCCCCACCTTGACGCCCCGCGTGCGCGTCACGTTGATGAGCGCAGCGGCACCGTCGAGGTCGCCGGTGCGCAGCAGCGCCTCGGCCCGGAAGAGCCGGTTCTCATCCGCGGACGCCAGCACGAAGTGGCCGGTGGTATTGGTGTAGTTGCCGTAGTTCAGCCGCCGGAACCACTGGTACGCCGAGAAGTTGTACGTGCCCCGATCCGCATCGAACCCGGTGTTGTTGCTCATGTAGCGGAAGTATGCGCCGTTGGACGTCGGCGTGTCGCCCGTGATCCGGCGGTCCGGCGTCACGATGTCGAACCGGTTGCGCTCCTCACGCGGCTTCGCGAGCCACGCCTGGTATGCGCCCGACTGGTCTGCCGGCCCGAGGAGGTGCGGGTCCGCCCGCATCTGCGAGGTGCCCGTGTTCGTGATCCGGGCCAGATAGCTCGGGTCCGTGATGACGCCGTTCTGCAGGATCGGGCCCCAGTCATACGTGAGGCCCCTCTCGGTGTGGTACAGCACCTTGTTCCAGTCGACTTGCTCGCGCTCCGCGGGCGTCCGCGCCGCGTAGATCAGGATGCGGGCGATCATCGTGTGCGCGAGCTGCGCGATCTGCTCGTTGTTGTACTGCTGGCCTGGGATCCACGTCGCCGGCGTGAGGAACGGCGCCCCGTTCTCCGCCCGCTCGATCGCTTCCTCCAGCGAGCGGATCGCCACGGGGAGCCCCTCCTGCCACGGCCGCAAGTGGGTGCGCTCCCACTCGATCGCAGCCTCGTGGCTCGTCGGGATCACCGTGTCCTCGGTCGCGACGGCGAAGCGGTCCATCGTGATGGCCAGGTACCCGATGCAGATCCCCTGGAACAGCTTCGCGAAGACGTAGGCCCGGTCCGTGTTGTCCTGCGTCTCCGTCGCGCCCGGGTCGAGCGTCCGGATCCGCATCCCGTTCTTGATCTGCCTGAGCCCGTCGTTCGCGCTCGCCATGCACTCGTTGAAGGCGTCCCACGGCCGCCGGGGGACCCACACCTGATCGGCCAGCGGATCGTTGATCAACGGCTGCCGCGGCTCCCGACTCCACTGCACGGACCGCTGCGTGACCGTGTTGGTCTGCTCGTCCGCCAGCAGCGGGAACGGGATCGCGACGTCCGCCAGCCCGTGCAGCACGTTGTACCAGATGCGGAACGTGCTGACGATGACCTGCTCGACCTCCGCCGGCTCGCTGAGCGCGCGCTCGCGGTCCGGCGCGTTCTCGTCCACGACTTCCAGGTCCATGCACCCGGCCAGCCCTGCGGCGAGACCGAGCGCCATGGCGATTCTCGCGTGTGTGCGCATCATCTCCCTCGATCCGATCAGAAGGTGATGTCGATCGTCGCCGTCCACGTGCGCAGGTGCGGATAGCCGATGGACTCGACGCGCGAGAGCGGCGTTCCGCGCTCCGGGTCGAACCCGCTGTAGTTCGTCAGGATGAAGAGGTTGCGACCGTTGATGCCAAGGGTCAGGTCCGCCGGCGCCAGCGAGCCGAACACCTTCGCGAGCTGGTCCCGGTTGAAGCGATAGCGGAGCGACAGCTCGCTGAGCTTCAGGTGCGTGCCGTCCTCGACGAAGACGTCGATGTAGTCATTGTTGTTGGCCGCCAGCCCGCGCTGGTAGTAGTCGACCGTCTTCTTGAGCTCGTCCGGCTTGCCCGACTGATCCAGATCCCCGTGCCGCAGCTGGTAGTACATCCACTGGCGAGCGGCGTTGTAAACGTGCCCGCCGATCTGGCCGCGGAACTGGGCGTAGGCCGAAAAGCCGCGGTAGCTCAGGTTCGTCCCGAACCCGAAGTTGATGTCCGGCAAGCTCTTGCCGGCGTTGTAGCGGACCGGCAGCCCGTTCTCGTCCACCTGCTGGAACGGCTCGCCCCAGCGGTAGGTGATGCCGTTCACCGTCAGGGTCCTGCCCCACAGATTCTTCGCGATCCCGTCCTTGTAGGAGTAGGGCTCGCCCGTCAGCGAGTCCTTGCCGACCCAGACCAGGTAGCCCTCGTCGTTGACCGCGAACTCGTCCGCCCGGTCCTGGAGCCACGGCGGGAGCTCGTCGTGCCGGCGCAGGGTCCGCCGTACCCAGAAGTCACCCGCGCGCTGGCCCGCGCACGTGAACTCGTGATCACGCCCGGCGTTGCTGCCGAAGAAGCAGGCGCGCTCCCACTTGGTCAGCCGGGAGTCCGTGTGGTCGGCGACCAGGTTGATGCTCCACGAGAGGTTGCGGCGCCGGATGGGGAACGCCTGGAGCGTGACCTCGTACGTCTTCCCCGTCATCTCGCCCGCGTTCGCGTACCGGCTGCTGTACCCCGTGGCGGCGGTCGCCGGGACGACGATGATCTGGTCCTTCGAGACCTGGTGCGCGTAGACCAGCTCCAGGGACACGCGGTTGTTGAACGCGATGATGTCCAGGCCCACCTCCTGCTCGCGCGTGAACTGCGGCTTGAGCGCGGAGTTGCCCGCGGTCTCGCGCCCGAGCCCGGACGTCCTGCTGACCGTCCAGCGCTCGTACTGCCAGGAGAAGCCCGGACGGCCACCCGCCTCACCCATCGCGTACCGCAGCTTCAGCTCGTTGACGAAGGGGATGTTGAACCAGGGCTCCTGCGAGATGCGCCATGCGGCGCTGGCACGCCGGTACGTGTGCCACCGCTCCTCCGGCCCGAAGAGCGAGCTGCCGTCCCGCCGGATCAGGAACGAGCCGAGGTAGCGGTCCTTGTAGTCCAGGGCCAGGTCGGCGAGGTGACCGAGAGCCCGGATGTCGGCGGTCGACGACTGCATGTCGTACAGGGTGCCGGCGGCGCTCAGGTCGCGCACGTCCCGGACCAGGAAGTCGCGGCCATCCGCGAAGAAGTACTCCGTATACTCCCGCTCGAACGTGCTGCGCAGCGCGAGCCGCGTGTTCAGGTCCCCGAACTGGCGGGTCAGGGTAACGCCAGCCGCGCCGTTGACGGCGTTGTTCTCCTGGTGGTCGAGCGCGAGCCGCCCCGTCGCGGGCTGGTCCTCCGTGATCGAGAGGGGGACGCCCTTGGGCACGTAGGTCTGGCTCTTGGTGTCCGCGCGGTCGTAGCTGACCTGCGCATCCGCCGTCAGCCAGGGGAAGGGGCTGAAGCGGGCCTGCAGACTGCCCCACGTGCGCGCGCGCGTCGTGTAGTTGTCTCGCGTGAACTGGCGCCAGAGCGGGTTCTCGACCTCGACGGTCGGATCGGGCGCCATGAGGTAGTTGCCGTTCTCGTCCTTCTGCGTCAGGTCGACGTACGCCGGATAGATGAGGATTTCCTCGTAGGGGTTGCCGGAAACGTCGTCCTCCCACGAGCGCGTGTGCGAGCCGACGAAGCTGAAGCTCAGCTTGTCGCCGATGCGGTGGTCGACGCTGATCCGGCCCACGTTGCGCCAGTACCCCTCGTTCCCCACCATCGCCCCCCCATGGTCCAACCTCGTCAGCGAGATGTTGAACGTGGTCGCCTCGGAGTTGTACGCGAACGTGACCTGCTGCGACAGGTACTGGCCCGGGTTGTACAGCGCATGGAGGTTGTCGTACGTCTTGCCGCCGGGGTAGGGCTTGTCCGCGATGCGCCGGCTGGGATCGGCCGTCCGCCCGGCCCACGTGGTGTCCCGCCCCGCCGAGTTGACCAGCGAGGTGCCGTCCGCGTTCATCAAGTAGTGGTGATGCCGGCTGATCGGCATCTCCCTGCCGAGGAAGTTCTTGCCGATCTCCGTGCGCGACCGGATCTGCGTCTGGTTGCGCGGCAGGTTCTTGCCGCGGGAGGTGGTGATGGACACCACGCCGGCCGCCGCACGCGAGCCGTAAAGGGACGCGGCCGCGGCACCCTTGATGACCTCGATGCTCTCGATGTCCAGCCCGTCGATGTCTCCCGTGGTCACGTCCAGCTCACGGGCGATGACCACGCCATCCACCACGATCAGCGGGCTGTTGCTGGACTCGAACCCCGTCGGCGAGCGGAGAATGATGTTCACGCCGCTGCCCGGCTTGCCGCTGGCCTGGATGATGTGGGCGCCCGCGACCTTCCCCTGCATCGAGGCGAGCGCCGAGCTGGTGGTCGGGACCTGGAGCTGTTCCGTGTTCACCCGCGACACGGTGAACGGCAGCTTGACGCCTGCCACGGGATC
>DATCLK010000199.1:0-2548 GCA_036563975.1 Longimicrobiales bacterium
GACGCGCAGCGGGGGCGAGGACCAGGCCAGGCGGCTGGGGGAGCTGCTCGGCATGAACCACGCGTTCGGCGCGTTCATGGACTACCAGGGCGGCCGCTACGGGATGGCGATCCTCAGCCGCTGCGCGATCCGCCGCGTGAATCCGGTGCGCCTGCCCGATGGCAACGAGCCGCGCGTCGCGCTCGCCGTCGAGCTGGATGCGCCGGGCGGAGCGCTCACGCTGGTGAACGTGCACTTCGACTGGGTCGGCGACGACGCGTTCCGCTACGCGCAGGCGCAGCGAGTCGCGCGCCTCCTCGACTCCCTCTCCACCCCCTACATCCTCGCCGGGGACTTCAACGACCGGCCGCACACGCGCACGCTCTCACTGTTCCGGGAGCGCGCGCGGGAGGCGGCGAAGATGGGCGAGCAACGCTTCACGTTCAGCGCGCGCGACCCGGACCGCGAGATCGACTACGTGTTCGTGTCGGGCAAGGACCGATGGACCGTGGTGGACGTCGACGTCGTGGAGGAGAGGGTCGCGTCCGATCACTTCCCCGTCGTCGCGGAGCTGGTGCTCCGGCGCGGGGCCGCGTCGACGCTGCCGCGCGCGCTGGCCCCGGGCGGCAGCGTGCGCGCGTGTGCCCGGTAGGCCGGGCTCACCGCAGCATCGGCGCCCCCGCCGCTCCCGATGCCGTGCTTGTCAGGCAAGTCACGACTTGCATATTCTCGGCCGTGAGCGACGTGTTCGAGGCGCTGGCCGCGCCGGTGAGGCGGCCGATCCTGGACGAGCTCCACGAGCGGGACGGGCAGACGCTGTTCGAGCTGTGCAGTCGCCTGGCGATGAAGCACGGGGTGGCCCTGACCCGCCAGGCGATCTCGCAGCACCTCGCCGTGCTGGAATCCGCAGGGCTGGTGACGACGAAGCGTCAGGGCAGGTACAAGTTCCACTACATCGACACCGCCCCGCTGCAGGCGATCGCCGAGCGTTGGCCTGCGCGGAGGCGGAAGAGAGGCCGGCCATGAGAATCGTGCTGACGAGCGTGCTGGTGGACGACCAGGAGAAGGCCCTGCGGTTCTACACGGAGGTGCTCGGCTTCGTGAAGAAGCACGACATCCCGCTGGGCGAGCACCGCTGGCTGACGGTCGTGTCTCCGGAAGATCCCGACGGCACGGAGCTGCTGCTGGAGCCGGACGCGCATCCGGCGGCGGGCGCATTCAAGCGGGCGCTGGTGGAGGATGGCATCCCATTCGCGTCGTTCAGTGTCGACGACGTGCACGCGGAGTACGAGCGGCTCCGGGCGGCCGGTGTGCGGTTCACGCAGCCGCCGGTGGACCTGGGGACCGTGACGACGGCGGTGTTCGACGACACCTGCGGCAACCTGATCCAGATCACGGCGCCGAAGTAACGCGGGGCGGCGTCACGGTGGGCGCGGGCGCCATGGCGCATGCGAGCGGCTCGCCCGCGCGGCGAAGCTCGAGGGGTTCGAGGTGCTGCCCGCGTGATGCGGCTGGAGCCGAAGGGTGACGGAGACCGCTGCGCCGCCGCGCGCCGCCGCAGCCCTCACTCGAGCCTGCGCGCCAGCGCCTCGGGCAGCCGCTCGCGGTTCGCCGCCGTCACCTCGATGATCTCCACGCCGGGCGCGTGGCGCCAGCGGTCCGCCACCGGGTGCGGCGCGCTCATGATCGTTCCCAGTAGCGGATTCGGGGCCGCGAAGACGCGGGGCAGGAAGTCGACGAACGCGCGGCTCAGGAACTCCATCTTCCCCAGCTCGTCCAGCACGAGGAGCGTGCCCGGGTCCGCGAGCCCGCGCTCGAGCGCGGGGATCGCGAGCTCCTCGAAGCGTCGCACGTCCACGCCGTAGCGGGACACGCGAGGCCCGCGGAACGCCGTTCGGGCGAGCGGCGCGCGCACGCCGTCCAGCGTGATGATGTCGAAGCCGATGCGGGCGCCGTGCGGCCCCGCCTCCCGCACCTCCTGCGTGTAGAAGCCCGCCGCCGGGCGGTCCAGCAGCTCGAGCGTCCGCAGGATGACGGTGGTCTTGCCGGCGCCGGGCCGGCCGGTCAGCAGGATGCGGCGCGGGTGCGTGGGCATGCCGGCCGCCTCGCGCGGCAGGACGCGTGCCGGCCCACCCGCGGTCCGCCTTCCGCCGCTCCGTGCCGCCTGCCGCCGCTCCGTCATGGACACGCACCGGTCGCCGGGGCGATATTGGCGGGCGTGATCCCGCCAGGGTACGCGGCCCGCGGAGCCGCCGGCCGGCGGCATGCCCGCACGCCGGCGACGCGGGGCCGCGCAGTGGACCCGCAGAACCGGGAGCAGCGCATGCGCCGAGTCGTCCTCTTCATCCCGCTCATCGCCTCCCTCGCGGGGGCGCAGGCCGTGGCGGCGCAGGAGCAGGGGCGCGGCCAGCTCCGCGCCCGGCCGGGCGAGGGGAGGGAGCCGGAGTTCCCGCCGCCGACGATCCTCGAGTACAAGCCGCGCTCCACGCTGGTCGTGCCGGCGCACGAGGTGCCGCGCGCGAAGTACCCGGTCGTGGACTTCCACGGGCACCCGCCGACGCTGGACTCG
>DATCLK010000200.1:0-6887 GCA_036563975.1 Longimicrobiales bacterium
AACCGCCGGTTTTGGAGACCGGTGCTCTACCAATTGAGCTACGGACCTACGCTCCGCAACCTCCACATGGCCGGGGACGGAATCGAACCGCCGACACCGTGATTTTCAGTCACGTGCTCTACCAACTGAGCTACCCGGCCCAGCCGCTGCCCCGCCGACTACGCCGCGGGGGCCAAGAAAAACCCGCGCGGCGGCACCGCGCGGGCGGGAAGGGGTCAAGCGCCTGACGCGCGCTACTTCGACCTTCCTCCCGCCCCGGCCGGGTGAGACGACCACGCGTCCGCGTCCGCCGCCCGTTCGGCATCGCCCCCGGCGCGGCTGGCGCCGTGGTGCGCGCGAACTCGCGAAAGCGGACGTCGTACCTGCATCGTCTCCTCTCGGCCTCTGCGGACCCCGGCTCGCGCCGGGGCGCCGAAGTAGCGGGGGCGGGATTTGAACCCGCGACCTCCGGGTTATGAGCCCGGCGAGCTACCAGACTGCTCCACCCCGCGTCGTGGTCAGGACAAATAGTATAGCCCGTTGCCTCGGTCGTGTCAACCCTCGGCCGTCGATCCGGCGTACGTCCCGGAGCCCCAAAACATAGCCAGTGCGGGGCACACGGTAAAGGCACCGGTCGCCCCCCGGCAGTGCACGCCTCAGGCGCCGCCGCTGAGCCGCGCCTGGAAGACGGCGGCCTGGTCGGGCCTGCGCCACCGCGTGTAAAGCTTGACGAGGGCCCGGAGCGTCCGCTCGCGCAGCGCGGCGGTGGGCGGAGCGTTGGCGTCCAGCCGCTCGGCGACCTGGAGGGTGGCGGTGAGGATCTCCTCTGCCTCCTGGAAGCGGCGCTGCGCGGTGAGGTTCTCGGCCACGCCGACACGGGCGCGGAGAACTCGGGGGTGGTCGGCGGGGAGTGCGCGCGCGGCGATGGCCTCGGCCTCGCGGAAGTAAGGCTCGGCCATGCGGAACTGCCTGCGGGCCTGGAGGAGGGACGCGAGGTTGCCGGCGACGAGGCCGACGCTCGGGTACTGGTCACCCAGGATGCGGCGGCCCAGGTCCAGGGCCTCGCGCAGGAGCGGCTCGGCTTCATCGTGGCGACCTGCATCGCGCAGGAGGGCGGCCAGATTGGTCAGGGCAACGACGGTCTGGGCGCGGCCATCGGGGTACAGGTCCCTGCTCAGCGCGAGCGCTTCTCGGTAGAACGGCTCGGCACCCTCGTAGTCGCGACGGTTGTAGAGGGTGATGGCGAGGGTGTTGAGGGCGGTGAAGACGCCGGGGTGGCGGTCTCCGTGGACGCGGCGCCGGCTGGCGAGCGCCTCGCGGGCGATGGCCTCGGCGGCGTCGTAGTCACGCTTGTCGTTCAGGAGCAGGGCGAGCGTGTTGAGCACCGAGAGAGTGCTGGGATGGTCCTCGCCGAGGGTTGCGCGGTAGATGTCGAGCGACTGGCGGAGAACCGGCTCGGCCTCGTCGAGGCGTTCCGTTTCGACGAGGAGCGTCGCGAGGTTGCCGAGACTCACGGCGACCTGCGGGTGCCCGTCGCCGTGGAGCCGGCGGCTGACGTCGACGGCCTCGCGGCGGTAGCGCTCCGCTTCGGCGAAGTCGCCTTTGGACTGGAGGACGTTGGCGATGGTGTTGAGGCCGCTGACCAGCGCGGGAGACGCCGTTGTCGCGCGCAGGATGTCGAGCGAGACCCGGAGCAGCGAGTCGGCCTCGTCGAATCGGTTGGCTCTCCGGAGCAGCTCGCCCAGGTCGTTGAGGGTCTCGGCGACGTCAGGATGCCGTGGACCGAGGCGGGCGCGTCGTGTCGCGAGCGCGGCCCGGAACAGGGAGTCCGCGGCCGCGAAGTCGCCGCGATCGCGGAGCGCGTTGGCGAGGCGGTGCTGGACGGCGGCGGTGCGCTCGTGATCGGGGCCGTCGAGGCGGGCGCGGATGTCGCGGGCCTCGGAGAGGAGTGAGGCCGCGTCGTCGTACAGGGCCAGGCTGCTGTACACGCCGCCGAGCACGTTGAGCATTCGCGGCTGGAGGTCCGGCTGCGAGCCCAGGTCGGCACGGACCCTGGCCGCGCCGCGGTCCAGGATGTCCCGGACGCGGAGCGTGTCGAGGCGTTCTGTCGTGGCCTCGAACGGATCGGGTGCCTGGAACAGTCCTTCGAGGAACGCGGAGACCTCGAGCGCCGCGTCGCGCTCGTGAGCCGCGCGGCCCGCCTGCCAGACGGCCGCGCCGAGGCCGGCGACGAGGGAGAGAGACGCGAGTGCGCCAGCGGCGACGGACGTGCGGTGGCGGCGGATGAACTTCGCGGCGCGGTACGCGATGCTGTCTGGCCTCGCAGTGACCGGCAGCCCGGCGAGATGACGGCCGATGTCTTCAGCGAGCTGGAGCGCGGAGCCGTAGCGTCGCTCGGGGGCCTTGGCGAGCGCCTTCAGCGCAATGGTGTCGAGGTCGCCGCGGAGCCGCCGGCGCAGCGCATCCGGTGACATGCCGCGGCGCCAGGCGAGCTCGGCCGGCGTCGTGTGCGCATCGGCCTGGCCGCCGTGGCCGACGGCGACGCTCGGCGGCACCGGGTCCTGCTCGAACACGACCCGCTCGATGTCCGCCGGCGCGAGGCCGCGGGCCACCTCGTACGGCCGCCGGCCGCACAGGAGCTGGTAGAGCACCATCCCGAGCGCGTACACATCGCTGGCCGTCGTCACCGGGGCGCCGCGCACCTGCTCGGGCGATGCATACTCCGGCGTGAGCAGACGTACGCCGGTGCGCGTGCGCGGGGTCGCGTCGCTCGCCGATTCGTCCAGCAGCTTCGCGATGCCGAAGTCCAGCAGCTTGGGCTCGCCCGCCTCCGTGACCAGGATGTTGGACGGCTTGATGTCCCGGTGCACGACGAGCCGCTGGTACGCGTGCTGCACGGCGTTGCACACGGCGCGGAACAGATCGAGCCGCTCCCGGATGCCGAGCCCGCGCCGGTCGCAGTACGCGTCGATCGGCTCGCCCTCGATGTACTCCATCACGAGGTAGGGCCGGCCATCCGCCGTCGCGCCGCCGTCCAGCAGCCGCGCGATGTTGGGGTGATCGAGCGAGGCGAGGATCTGCCGCTCATGGCGGAAGCGGCGCAGCACCTCGTCCGTGTCCATGCCGCGCTTGACGACCTTGAGCGCCACGCGCTTCTCGAACTGCTCGTCCGCGCGCTCGGCCAGGTAGACCACGGCCATGCCGCCGCGACCGATCCTCGCGGACGATGCGGTAGGGTCCGACGCGCGCCCCGGGAGCGAGCGTCTCGTCGTCACCGAAGTCGTCCGCGCCGAGCTCGGCGAGGAGTGGTGCCGCGAACGTGTCGACGGAGTCGCCGATCACCGTCTCTGCTTCGGCCGCGCTCTCGAGCAGCGCCAGCACCTCGCGGCGCAGCTCCTCGTCGCCGGCGCACGCGCGCTGCACGAAGGCTTCGCGCTCGGACGGTGCGACGTCGAGTGCGGCCGCGAACAGCTCGTCGATCTACTTCCACCGTTCCGGGGAGAGGCCGTCCATCGGCATCGTCGTGTGATGGTTACGTGGTCCGCGTGGGCTCGGTGCGTGCCGCCCGGGGGCGCGCGGGGCGCAGGGTGCGACGCGCCGCTAACGGCGGAGCGCGCGGTACAGCCAGGTCCGCGCCCGCACCCAGTCCCGCTTGACGGTCGAGACGGAGACGCCGGTCACCGCGGCGATCGAGCGGCCGTGGTATGCCGCGGGCCCCCGCACCCATCGGGGCGGGGTGGGCCGGTGATCCTTTTCGGGGCCGGATTCCGATAAGGGTAAATGGGGCGCGCCGGATGGTCCGCCGCTCGCCTTCGGGGAAGCGGGCAACGGCTGGTCACGGGTGTTCGAGCGGGCCGGCGGGGCGGGCTCGATGGTCAACGCCGACGTCGGCGGCGCGTTCGGCTTCGGCTCCCGGCAACCGCGGCACGCCCGGGCGGTGGAAGATCGTCGAGCAGATGGGCCGGGTGTTCATCCGCCACCAGGTCGCGGATGGCACCGCGGACTACGCCGCGCTCGGCTTCCAGAACGGCGCGACGTACGTGGACGGCAAGCGCGTGTACGTGACCAACGAGAAACCGTACTCCCGCTGAGGGTGGGCAGGCCGAGCATGCGAGCCATCTACGAAGCGGGACGGCAGATCCGGAAGGTTCACTTCGTGATGGTGCTGACGTTCGTCGTCGCCGTCGTCGGCGTGGCGTCCGGCATCCATGTCATGAAGACGTACGGCCTCAGGGAAGCCGACGGCGGCGCCCTGAAGCCGCTGCACGTCCGGCTCGCCTTCGGCGGCGGCCTCGCCCTCGCCGGCCTGGCCGTCGCTACGGGCATGGCGTACTACGGCCGCCGCTACGTCGCACGGCTCGAGATCGACGAGACGACCGGCGAGGTGCACCTGCTGACGCTGGACCTGTTCGGCGTGAACCGACTCGTGCCGCCCCGGGAGGACCTCGGCCGAGGAAGCTACCACCACGGCCAGATGCGCGGGCGTGTGGTCGTAGACGCCCCCTGGTGGACAGTGCCCGTGCGCGGCTTCCGGGTCCCGTTCATCCTGGATGCCCAGGGGACGGTGCACGACGAGCAGACCTTCTGGTCGCTCCTCCGGCTGCGGGCGCCGGATCGATGCGAAGGCGAGCGAGATCTCGCCGCGAGGCGTTCTGGATGAGTGAACCGGAGACGGGAGACAGGGTCTCCCACCTCCGGTCATCACTCCAGGCACCGGCGCTCTCCGGGCTAGTCGCGCCGTGCGGCGAGTGCGTCGCGTTCCGTACTAGACGACGAGGTTGATCAGCCGGTCCGGCACGAAGATCACCTTCCGCACCGGCGCGCCGTTCACGAAGCGCTGCACGTTCTCGTCCGCCAGCGCCGCGGCGCGGGCCTCGTCCTCACTGATGCCGCGCCGCACCGGGATGCGCGCGCGCACCTTGCCGTTGACCTGCACCACGAACTCGACCGTGTCCGTCGTCGCCTTCTCCGGGTCGAACGTCGGCCAGTTGCCACCCTCGACCCGGTCGAAGCCGACGGTTGCGGCGCGCTCGAAGATGCTCTCCTCGTGGCCGAGCCGCTCCCACAGCTCCTCGGCGAGATGCGGGGCGAACGGCGCGAGCAGCACGACCAGCGGCTCGACCTCGGCACGGTTCGCTCGCCGGCCGCCCTCTCGCACCGCGTTGAGGTACTCCATCATCGCCGCGATCGCGGTGTTGTAGCGCAGCGAGGCGATGTCTTCCGTGACCTTGCGGATCGTCGCGTGCAGCTTGCGCTCGAGCTCACCGGAGACCGGCTCGCTCCCCAATTGCTCGACGGGCACGATGGTGTCCCACACGCGGTTCAGGAAGCCGTAGGGCCCCTGGAGCCCCTGGTCGCGGAAGTCGCCGCCCTCCTGGTACGGGCCGAGGAACATCAGGTACGTGCGGAACGTGTCCGCGCCGTACCGCTCGATGTACTCGTCCGGGATCACGACGTTGCCGCGACTCTTGGACATCTTCGCGCCTTCCTTGATGATCAGGCCGTGCTTGCGGAAGGTCGCGAACGGCTCCTCGAACTCGATCAGCCCGAGGTCGTGGAGCGCCATGGTGATGAAGCGGCTGTACAGCAGGTGCAGGACCGCGTGCTCCTCGCCGCCGATGTACATGTTCACCGGCAGCCACTTGCGCGTGAGCTCCGGATCGAACGCGACGTCGTCCCGGTTCGCCGACGGGTACCGTAGGAAGTACCACGCGCTGTCCAGGAACGTGTCGCTCACGTCCGTCTCCCGCCGGCCCTCGCGCCCGCACTGCGGGCACGGCACCCGGTACCACTCCTCGACGCGCGCGAGCGGGCTGACGCCGCTCTCATCCGGCTTGTAATCCTCGACGTACGGCAGCACGACCGGCAGGTCCTCCTCGGGCACCGGCACGGCGCCGCACTCGTCGCAGTAGATGATCGGGATCGGCGGCCCCCAGTAGCGCTGCCGCGAGACGCACCAGTCGTGCAGCCGGTACTGGACGCGCGCCTCGGCGAGGCCGCGCTCCGCCAGCCACTCGGTGATGGCCCGCTTCCCCTCCTCCCAGGACAGGCCGTTGAACTGCCCGGAGTTGACCAGCACGCCCGCGCCGACGTAGGCCTGATGCAGCGGCGTGCCCTCGTGGTCGCCTTCGCCCGCGATGACGCGACGGATCGGCAACGAGAACTTCTCGGCGAACTCGAAGTCGCGCTCGTCGTGGCCGGGCACGGCCATGATCGCGCCCGTGCCGTACTCCATGAGCACGTAATCCGCGATCCAGATCGGGATCTCCTCACCCGTGGCGGGATTGATCGCGTAGCCGCCGGTGAAGACGCCCGTCTTCTCCTTGTCCGTCTTCTTGCGTGTAACGAGGTCGAACGAGGCGACCCGGCGGCGGTACTCGTCGACCGCGGCGCGCTGCTCGTCCGTCGTGACCTTATCGACCAGCGGGTGCTCGGGGGCGAGGACCAAGAAGGTCGCCCCGAAGATCGTGTCCGGCCGCGTGGTGAAGACGCGGATCACGGGGCGCTCGGCGTGGAGCTGCGCCGGCTCGTGGCGGTCGGGCGCGACGCGACGCCGCGCGATCGGGAACGCGATCTCCGCGCCCTCGCTCCTGCCGATCCAGTTCTCCTGGGCGCGCTTGGTGGTCTCGGACCAGTCGATCCAGGAGAGGTTGTCCAGCAGCCGCTGCGCGTAGTTGGTGATCTTGAAGAACCACTGCGCCAGGAAGCGCTGCTCGACGGGCGTGCCGCAACGCTCACAGGCGCCCGCGATGACCTGCTCGTTCGCTAGCACGGTGTGGCAGCCCGGGCACCAGTTGACGGGCGCCTTGCGGCGCTCCACGAGGCCGGCCTTGAAGAGCTTGACGAAGAGCCACTGCGTCCACTTGTAGTAGCGCGGGTCGGTGGTGTCGACCGTGTGGTTCCAGTCG
>DATCLK010000201.1:0-2233 GCA_036563975.1 Longimicrobiales bacterium
CCCGATCCGCGTCGTCGACGTGGTCTACACCGCGGGCGACACGCGCGCCGGCGTGCAGACCATCGCGTTCAACCTGCCGAACGACGAGCGCGTGCGCGAGGCGAAGGGCTCGAAGAAGGTGATGCTGCGCAACGTCGCGCGCGCCAAGTTCGAGCGCATCCTCACGCCGATCGCGCAGGAGGTGCTCGACCCTGCACTCGCCGCGGAGATCGACTTCCAGCCGTGGTTCACCGGCGTGCTGATGCACGAGCTCGCCCACGGCCTGGGCCCCGGCTTCATCACGACGGAATCCGGCGCGCGCATCACGGTGAACCAGGCGCTCAAGGAGCACTACTCCGCGATCGAGGAGGCGAAGGCGGACGTCACGGGGCTGCACAGCCTGACCGTGCTCCAGGGCGATGGCGTCTACGACGCCGATTTCGTCCGCCGCGCCTACGTCAGCCACCTGGCGGACATCTTCCGCGCCACGCGCTTCGGCGCGAACGAGGCGCACGGGCGCGCAAACCTGATGCAATTCAACTGGCTGTGGGAGAAGGGCGTCATCCGCTACGACCCGGAGACCGGCCGCTTCAGCGCCGACGTGGACGCGCTCGTCGAGGGCTTCCGTTCCCTCGCCACCGAGCTGCTCACGCTCCAGGCGAAGGGCGACTACGCGCGCGCCGGCGAGCTGCTCGAGCGGTACGGCACCATGCGCCCCGAGATGCGTGCGGCGCTCGACCGGCTCGACACCGTGCCCGTCGACATCCGGCCGACCTACACGGTGCTGGAGAAGATGAAGGGCTGGTAGCGAGGCATCACAGCGGCCGGAACACTTCGTCCAGCTCGAGGACCAGCGGCTCGCCGGCGCCCGCGGGGTGCCAGGCGAGCCGTTCTGTCACCCGCTCCGGCTCGCGCGCCTGCTCCGCGAACCGCCAGACCCAGACCACGCGCTCCTCCGGGTCCGCCACCCAGTACTCGGGCACCCCGAAGTCGCCGTAACGGCGCGGCTTCTTCACGAGGTCGATGGACGACGACGTCGGCGAGAGCACCTCCACGACCAGGCCCGGCGCCTTCTCCACGCCACGGTCCGTGATGCCGTCCCGCGCCGCCTCCGGCACGAACACCAGGTCCGGCCTCAGGAACTGGCCCGTCACGAACAGCAGGTCGACATCCGGCAGCAACACGCCGAGCCCGTGCCGCTCCACGTACTGCCGCAGCGCGATCAGCAGATTGCTCATGACGTACTGATGCCGCGGCGACGGCGCCGGTGTCACGAGCACCTCGCCGTCGATGACCTCGTAGCGGTTTCCGTCGTCCGGGAAGCGCGCGTACTCGGCATAGGTCCAGGTGTAGCGCGACGTCGGCTCGTTCATTGGATCTCTCCCGGATTGAAGATCGCGGATGCGGCCCGGCCCGCCCATAGCCACGGGCGCCGATCCCATGCGGCGTGGGGACCGGTTCGAATCTAGGGCGAGGGGGGTGGATAAGGCGAGGGCGGGCCGGTCCTACGGCGCCGCGATCGGTGCATCCGCCCACGGCAGCGGCGGGCCGAGCGTCACGCGGTCCAGCGCGACGTCGCAGCGGCGGGCCATGACGCGTACGCCGGCCCGCGCGGCGTCGTCCAGCGCCGCGGCGAAGTGCGGGTCGATGTGGGCCGCTGCGCGGAACGCGTGCGCATCGTTCCGCTGCACGATGAAGCAGACCCCGGCCTCCCATCCGTCCTGTGCGGCGATCTCAGCGAGCTCGCGGAGGTGCCGTGCGCCGCGCGCCGTCGGCGCGTCCGGGAACAGCGCGATGCCGTCGTCGACCAGGTTCACA
This sequence comes from Longimicrobiales bacterium, assembly GCA_036563975.1. Lineage (GTDB taxonomy): Bacteria > Gemmatimonadota > Gemmatimonadetes > Longimicrobiales > RSA9 > RSA9. The sequence continues at coordinate 1,798 of DATCLK010000201.1, forward strand.
CTCTTGACCTCGAGCACGAGTCGCCGGCCACAAGGCCGGGCGAGGAGGAAGTCGAAGCGCGAGGCGCCATGGCGCCACTCGGCTCGCTCAAGCCGCCAGCCGTCCAGCTCGGGCAACGCACCGGCTTCGAGGGCTCGCTGGAGCAGGCGGTTCGGCAGCGTCGAGTCCACCGAGACCCACCCCTCACCCGCGGGGCTCTCGGCGAGGAGCATGGTCCACGCCGTCCGCCTCGCCCGATCTGCGGACGGCCTCACCCAGATCCGTCGGCCGGGCACGAGGACGGCCTCGAGTCGCCCCGGGTCGCGGATGTGCGCCTCGATCACGTCGCCCGCCGCCTCGAGACGGCAACGGACCACGAACCGGTTGGGACGGTCGATCAACCGCGCCGGCTCCAGCGGGGCGGGGATCGGCGTCGAAATCGTCGTCACGATGGTTC
>DATCLK010000202.1:0-20429 GCA_036563975.1 Longimicrobiales bacterium
CTGCATCACCCCCCTGGCGCAGATCCTCGAAACCGCCCACCACCACGGCGTCGTGATGGTGGACCGGGAGCACCTGCGCATGATGAGCGTGTACCTGGGCGAGCCCTTGCACGAGCACGAGGTGAAGACCGATCCCTACCCGGTCCCACACGATGTGCAGCGCGGGGGCTACTCCGCGCCGGACTTCCAGCGGCGCAAGGCGGAGGAGACGCGGCACTTCTTCCGCGAGTTCGCCCTCGAGGTCGCCGAGTTCGACCGGCGGTACCAGCCGGACGACCTGGTCCTCGTCGGCACGGACGAGAACGTGAAGAACTTCCTCGAGTTCCTGTCGCCCGCCGTCCACGCGAAGGTCGTCCATACGGACCACGCGCCCATCGACGCGCCGGCTGCCGAAGTCATTCAGCGCCTCCGCCCCTGGTTCGACGAGCAGACCGAGCGCCGCGAACAAGCCGCCGCGGGCCTGGTCCACGAGCGCGTCCGGCAGGGTCATCGGGCCGTCTCCGGCTTCGCCCCGACGCTCGAGCAGCTCCAGGAGGGCAGGGTGGAGCGCGTGATCCTCGCGCGGGACATCGAGCGGCCGGGCGCGCGTTGCACGCGCTGCGGGTTCTACCTCGCGGGGACCGCCGCCGAGTGCCCCTACTGCGGCGGCTCGCTGCGCCAGGGCGTGGACCTCGCCGAGGCGATCGTCCGCCTTGCCGCAGAGCGGGAAGTGCCGCTCCAGTTCGTGTCGCCCCCCGCGCTGGCGGACCTCGGCGGCGTGGCGGCGCTGCTCAGGTTCTGACCGCCGGAGCGGGGGCACCCCGCGTGGGCCTCGCTCGCTTCGCTTGACAAGCCGCGGCAGGGCCGGGATATTTCGACTCGGTAGTTCCCGTCCGCAGCTCTCGCCCGGGCCGTCTCGAATCCCTTTACAGGAATCCACGATCGTGCTCCCCAGCAGCCTCACGCACGCCCATGCGCGCCAGGTCCTGAGCGCGAACTTGGAGGCACTCGACGAGGTCCATCGGGTCCTCACCGATGAACGAGCCGGGCGCATGTGGGTCATCTGCAAGCCCGGTGCGGAAACAGAGCAGGTCAACGCCAACGTGCGCAGCACGCTCGCCTCCTTCGGCCTCGATCCGGGGGACGTGCCCGTGTCCATCGCCATCCAGGGCGATACCGGGTCGCCTCGCCGCATCCGGCTCCAGGCGGTGGAGCGGATGCAGGTGAGCGAGACCGTGGTCCGCGTCCGCGTGACCCTGGAATGGGAGGGCCAGCCGACGAGCGCCGAGGTGGCGGGGGAGCCGGGCGTCCAGGTCGAGCTGCGAACCGCGGCCCTGGCCACCCTCCAGGCGCTCGAGCTCCTGGTGGGGCAGCCCCTCGGGCTGCGGCTCGCCGGCGTGAAGCCCCTCCGGGTGTTCGACTCGGAGATCATGGCCGTGGCGTTCTCGAAGCCCGGCTCGCCCCCGGCACGCTATATCGGGACGGTGATCGTGGGATCCGACCCGCTGCACGCGGCGGCCGCGGCGGTGCTGGACGCCCTGAACCGGCTGGTGGGCATGTACCTGCGCGGGGTCACGGACTGAGGGGGCGGCCCGGGGCGCGCCGGCGCGAGCCGGCGCGGGGCCGGCGGAGGCGGGGGGCTCCGGCGTCTGGAAGCCGGAGCCCTTTTCTGCGCGCCCTCAGGAACATATGTTTTCCGGGCCGCGTATGACGCCCCGGTCCAACGCGCCGGCCTCGGCGTCGAGTCCGCCACCCCTTTCAATCGCGACACCATGCGCCTACGCCAGTACGCTCGAATGCTGTCCGCGGGCCTACTCCTCGCCAGCCTCGCGCTGTCCGTCGCCTGGGCGCTCCGCCGCCGGCCCGAGAACGTCGAGGTGCCGCCTGTCGAGGAGCTCCTCGTCCAGAGCGTCGCCGCCCCGGAGGTCGACGCAGGCGTGCCCTGGGACATCACCATGACGCGCAACGAGCGCGTCGAGTACTGGATCCGGTACCTCCGGACGAAGAACCGCGCCAGGACCCGCCTGTGGTTGGAGCGCTCCGGCCGCTACGAGCCGCTGATCCGCCGCGAGCTCCGCGCCCGGAACATGCCCCAGGACCTCGTCTACCTCGCCCTGATCGAGAGCGGATTCTCGCCTCGCGCCTACTCCCGCGCCCATGCCGTGGGGATCTGGCAGTTCATCGCGGAGACAGGGCGGCGCTACGGCCTGGAGATCTCGCCGTACGTGGATGAGCGGCGGGACCCGGTCGCGGCGACGCGCGCGGCGCTCGACTACCTCCAGGACCTGTACCGCCGGTTCGGGAGCTGGTACCTGGCGGCTGCGGCGTACAACACGGGCGAGAACCGGGTCGAGCGCATCCTGCGCCAGCGGCTGGGCGGCGCCCGAGGGCACGACTCGCTGTTCTGGAAGATCGACCAGTACCTGCCCCGCGAGACGAGGGATTACGTCCCCCTCATGCTCGCCGCGGCGCACGTCGCGAAGGAGCCGCACAAGTACGGGTTCAGGAACCTGAATTACCATCCCCCGCTCGAGTTCGACACGGTGCGCGTGCCAGGCGGCGTCTCGCTCAAGACCGCCGCCCGGGCCGCCGGGGTGGATGTCGGGATGATGCGGGAGCTGAACCCTCACCTGGTCAGGCAGATGACCCCGCCCGGCCGCGCCTGGACGCTGCGGATCCCGCGAGGGCGGCGGGACGTGTTCGTGCAGAACTTCTCGCGCATGCCGCGGGAGGAGCGGCTGGCCATGGTGCACCACACGGTGCGGCGGGGAGAGACGCTGAGTCACATCGCCCTGCGCTACGGCACGACGGTCGAGGCGCTGCGGGCCGCGAACGGCTGGCTCAATCCGCGCCGCCTGCTCGTCGGGCAGCGGCTGCGGGTGCCCACGCAGTGGCGCTCACAGCGGGCCGTGGCGGCGGCTCCACGCACGCACCGCGTGCGGCGGGGCGACACGCTCTGGGCCCTCGCCCGGCGCTACGGCGTGACGATCCGGCAGCTCCAGCGCTGGAACGGGCTCGGACACAGCACCCGGATCTATCCGGGCCAGGTCCTCCGCGTTTCGTTCTGATGGTCCGGCGTGGCGCGGCTCCTGCGTAATGGGGCGGCGGCGTGGTCCGCCGCACGGAAGGGGGCAGCGCATGCACTGGATCAGGGTGACCCGCCCACGATACGAGCAGTCGCGGCGCTACGATGGCCAGGTCGGCGAGGTGGTCGGCGCCTGGGGCCCCGAGAACAGCGCTCACGGCCGCCGGGGATACCTCGTGGAGTTCCCGGATCGTGAGATCGTCGGCGTGACGGAGGACGAGATCGAGGCGGTGGACGAGCCGCCGGAGCATTGGGTGGCCCGATGGCCAGGCCGGCTGCGGCCGACGGGCAAGGGAAAGGAGGCCGCGTGATAGAGTGAGAGGGGGTGGGCTCGTGGCGAGCCCACCCCCTCTCGTTGCATCACAGCTTCGGCTCAATCCGGCAGGCCGAGCACCGCGCGGGCGTACCCGTTGAACGGATCGCCGCCGGCCCGCGTCACCCGATCGACCTTCCCCGGCCCCCGGTTGTACGCCGTCAACGCCAGATGGAGATCGCCATTGTACTTCTCCAGTAACTGGCGCAGGTAACGGAACCCGAGCCGCAGGTTCGTCTCGCGATCGAACAACTCGTGGTACGCGATGCCGGGCGAGAGCTCCTCGGCGGTCGCGGGCATCACTTGTGTGAGCCCCACCGCTCCCATCGGGCTCACGGCACGGCTCACGAACCCGCTCTCCACGCGCACCAGCCGGTACGCGAGGTCAGGATCCAACCCTTCGGCGAGGGCGATGTCGTAGATGTCCGCCGAGAGGTCCGCGGGAATCTTGTACTTCGCCGAGTTGTCGATGATCGCGTTCAGGCGCGTGATCTCCTGGCGCGCCAGCTCGAGCTCGCCTTCCCGCGCCTTGACCGCCGCTTCGGCCGACGCCAGCCGTTGCCGGAGCTGGAGTGTCGCCAGCGTCGACTCGCCGCCCGGAGCGACTTGCGTGCCGAGGGCGAACGCCGAAACCCCGATCAACAGTCCACGGGCCGGCCGCTTCAGCGCGGCCAGCCGCTCGGCCAGCCGCCGCTTCCAGCCATGGACGTGTTCTTCTTCCCACTGCCGGAGCGGCGAAGGCAGGCCGGTGGGCGGCGGCAATGCGGCCCTCGCGGCTCGCAAGGCGCGCCGTCGCGCCGACTCCCACTGCCAAACGGCAGATGGCATGCACTTATCTCCTGTCTGTTGACCAGTTCAAGGCAACTGCCCGCAATTTGGTCCAGGAACGCCGGCCCTCCAGTTGCAACCCCCATGCCAGAGCCGGACCAGGGCCCTGTCGGCGGGGCGTTTTTCCCCGCCGGGACTGGAAAAAACGGGCAGTCGCCCGAATCTAGCGCCGGCCCCGGCTCCTGGCACGCCCCCCCGCCGGCGTCCCGTCGCTGCCGCGATCTGAGGCGGGGGCTACCCAGTCCCCGGACCGGCCGCCGGTCTTTCGGAGCAACCGCACCCCCTCGATCCGCATCCCCCGGTCGATGGCTTTGAGCATGTCGTAAGCTGTTAGGAGACAAACGGTTACAGCGGTCAGCGCCTCCATCTCGACCCCGGTCCGGCCATGGGCGCGCGCGGTGGCGGCGGCGCGCAGGCCGGGCAGCTCGGGGTCCACCTCGATGGTGACCTCTACCGAGGACAGCGGCAGGGGGTGGCAGAGCGGGATGAGGTCGGCCGTGCGCTTGGCGCCCTGGATCCCGGCGATCCGGGCGACGACGAGGGGGTCGCCCTTGGGGGTGGTGCGAGCGTGCAACGCCTCGAGGGTCGCCGGTGCGGTGCGGAGGAACCCCTCGGCCAGGGCGGTCCGGAGGGTGGGCTCCTTGTGGGAGACATCCACCATGCGGGGCCGGCCGGCCTCGTCCTGGTGCGTGAGTTCTGGTGCCATGGGCCGTCTCCTGGAGAGGGCAGGGGGCGGGTCGGAGCCCTACCGGCCCGTAAGGGTGCGATGGAGGGCGCCGAGAAGCCAGGCCAGCGTCAACTGCGGGTTGACGTTGCCGTGCGCGAGCGCGGCGGCGCGGCCGACCAGTTGAATGGCCGCGGGGCAGGCGGCCGCCGCATTCGGGAGCCGGCGGGCGAGGTCCGCCAAGAAGTCCCGCGCGTCGGGGTTGACGAGGCGCTCCTCGGCGCCACACGCGGTGCTGGCGAGGTCGCGGAGCCAGGCGGCGAGGGCGTCGAGCACTTCGGCGAAGGCGCCGCGCGCGCCCGTGGGGGAGGTGGCGAGGGCCGCGGCGTAGCGCTGCTGCGGCTGCGGGGCGATCGCAGCGACGAGCAGCGCCCGGGCGCGCTGGCGGACGGCCTCCAGCGGGCCGAGCTCGCCGTCCTCGCTCGGCAGGAAGCCGAGGGCTCGGCCGATGGCGCCTTGAGCGAGGGCGGCGGCCTTGCGGGCCTGCTCCTCGGCGATCCCGAGCTCCTCCACGAGGAAGGCGGCGACCTCCGCGTCGGGCAGAGGACGCAGCGCGACCGGCACCAGGCGGGACCGGATGGTCGGGAGCAGGTCGTCGGGGTCGGACGCGGTGAGGATGAGCGTCACGGCCGGGGGTGGCTCCTCGAGGATCTTGAGCAGAGCGTTGGCCGCCTCCTGACTGGCTTCCTGGGAGGCCAGGTACTCGGCCTGCCCGATCAGGAAGACTCGGCGGTGGGCCAGGGCAGGGCGGCTCGCGGCCATGCGGCAGAGCGTCCGGACCTGGGCGAGGAACAGGCCGACCGGCTCTCCGGGCGCCGCGATCCAGGTTCCGCTCGCGGCCCGGGCCGCGAGCTCCGCGGCCCGCGCCTCCTCGAGGGCGGAGGCGAGCTTGTCCGGGCCGCCGGAAACCTTGGGCCGGGCCAGCGGAAAGAACCACTGGAGGTCTGGGTGCTCCAGGCGGAGCGCGAAGCGGCAGGACTGGCACTGCCCGCACGGCCCGTTCTCCCCGGGGCGGTCGCAGAGCAGGAGCTGGCCGAGCCAGAGGCCGAAGCGTTGCTTGCCGATGCCGGCCGGGCCGTGCAGGAGGATGGAGCCCGGCAGCTCCCCACGGAGGGCCGCACGCGCGAGGAGTCGCCGGGCGGCCTCGTGGCCCCTGAGCGCGCGCAGACCGCTCATGTCTCCGGCCGGCGGCGGAGCCACTCGAGGGGGTCGGTCGGCTGCGGGGCGCCGCCGAGGACCGGGACCCGGACCTGGAACTCGATGTGCGGGCCCTCGGGGGTGCGCTCGCCGCCGACGGTGCCGATCACCTGACCGCGCGTGACCAGGTCGCCTTCCTTCACGCTGATCGATCCGAGATACAGGTACAGCGTGTAATACCCCCCGCCGTGGCTCAGCATGACGCTGGGGCCGTAGCCCTCGAACGGGCGGGCCATGACCACGGTGCCGGTCTCGACCGCGCGCACCGGCGTGCCGGCAGGCGCGGCGATCCCGATGCCGTTCCAGCGCAGCACCACGCCGTTCGGCCGGCGCTCCGGACCGAAGCGGTAGACGAGCGAGCCCTCGACGGGCCAGGCGAGCGATCCCAGGTCGGCCGTGGTGATGGTGCCCTCGCCCGCCGGCGCGCCGCCGGCGACGACGCGCCGCCGCTCGGCCGCGAGGCGACGGCGTTCCAGCTCGGCGATGACGTCGGTGAGGCGCGCCTCGTCCAGGGCGAGCTGGGCGAGCCGGTCCGCGGCCTCGCGCTCGCGCGAGCGATAGCGGGCGAGCGTCGCCTGGTGACGGGCCTCCAGCTCGCGCAGGCGGGCGAGCTCCTCGTTCTTCTCGCGGCGCAGCCGCTCGAGCTGTTGCTGGTCCTCTCGCAGATTGCGCTCCTGCAGGACGAGATTGGCCTCGAGGCGGCGGACGTGCTCGACCAGGCGGCGATCGTACGCGGCGATGAGGTGCAGGTACTTGTACCGGCTGAGCATGTCGCTGAAGCTCTCGGCGCTCAGCAACACCCGGACGGTGTGGAGCGGACCGCGCTTGTAGATGGCACGGAGGCGCTCGTGCAGCAGGACGGTCCGCTCGCGCAGCCGGTCGCGGGTGGCGATCAGCTCGCGGGTGGTGGCGGCGACGGAGCTGTCCAGGGCCGCGGCCTGGAAGTCCAGCTCGCGCAGGGCGCGCGTGGAAGCAGCGACCTGCCGTTCGATGTTGACCAGCTCGCTGGCAATGTCGTGGACTCGGGACCGGAGCTCCTCCATCTCCGCCTGGAGCTGCTGGCGTTCGATGCGGATCTGCTCGAGCCGCTCCTGGCTCGCGCGGATCTGGCTGCGCAGCGAGTCCTGCTGGGCGGCGGCGGTGCCGGGCGCCAGGACGGCCGTGGCGAGGGCGAGGGGCAGCAGTCGGCGCGCGCTCATACCTCGCGCAGGTGGCGGTGCACCGCGAGGGCGCTGGCGGCGAGGCCAACGACCGCGCCGCCGACGATGCCGCCGACGATCCACAGGTCCGGCAGCCACTCGAGCTGGAAGACGGAGCCAGAGAGCTGGCGGTGGGTGAGGAATAGGGCGGGCAGCGCGATCAGGCCGCCGAGGAGGCCCGTGAGCATCCCCTCGATGAGGAACGGACCCTGAATGAAGGCCTCGGTGGCGCCGACCAGCCGCATGATGGCGATCTCGTCCCGGCGCGCGAAGATCGCCATGCGCACGGCCGCGCCGATGATCAGGGCGGCGACGACCGCGAACGCCGCGCCCAGCACGCCGGCCGCCGCGCCGGCGATGCGGCGCAGGAGGAAGATCTTGTCCAGCCAGTCCTGGCCGTAGAGGACCTCGTCCACGATGGGGTATGCGGCGATGCGGTCCGCGACGTCTCGGACCGCGCGCTCGTCGCGCAGCCCCGGCCGCAAGCGGACCTCGAGAGACGCGGGCAGGGGATTGACATCCAGCTCGGCGACCAGCTCGTGGAGCTCGCCGAGTTCCCGCCGCGCGATCTCGAGGGCCTGCTCGCGCGAGACGTAGATCACGTCCAGGACCTCGGGGTAGGCGGCGATCTCGTTGCGCGCGAGCTCGACGGCGTTCGGGCGCGCGCCGTCCCTCAGGTAAGCGACGATCTCGACGCGCTCCTCGACGCGTTCGAGGACGCGGCCCACGTTGTAGGCCGCGATGCCGAAGAGGCCGACGACGAACAGGGAGAGCGCGATCATCGCGGCCGAGAGTCCGATGAGCAGCGGCGCCCGCCGGAACGACGCCAGCGCCTCGCGCAGCGCGTAGGGCAACATCGTTACCGCGCCTCCCTCGCCGAGTCCCGCACCAGCACGCCGTGCTCCATCTCCAGCACACGGATGTGCGGGTTCGCGCGGACGAGCTCGAGGTCGTGCGTGGCGAAGAGCACGGCCATGCCAGCGGCGTTGAGGTCCCGGAGCAGCTCGAAGATGCCGCGCTTGGCGCGCTCGTCGAGGTTGCCCGTCGGCTCGTCCGCGAGCAGCACGATCGGGTCGTTGGCCAGGGCGCGGGCGATGGCCACGCGCTGGCGCTCGCCGCCGGACAGCTCGTTCGGGTACGCACCCGCCTTGGTCGAGAGGCCGACCTGGCCGAGCAGGCGCCCGACCTTGGCGTGGATCACGGAGCGGTGTGCGCCCGTGACCTCGAGCGCGAACGCAACGTTCTCCGCGGCGGTGCGGTCCGGTAGCAGGCGGAAGTCCTGGAAGATGAAGCTGACCTTGCGGCGCAGGACCGCGATCTCCCGCGGCCGGATGGTCGCCGATGAGAAGCCGCTGACGCGGACCTCCCCGGCGCTCGGCCGGTCCGCCATGTGGATCAGCCGCAGGATCGTCGACTTCCCGGCGCCGCTGTGTCCCGTCAGGAAGCAGAACTCGCCCTTGCGCAGCTCGAACGAGACATCGTTGAGCGCGAGCCCGACGCGCGGGTACTCTTTGAAGACGTGGTCGAAACGGATCATTCGCGCCTGAGGATCGTTTCGCCGCCGCCCGCCGCGAGTCGCGCGGCGAGCCGGATGGCCTCGATCATCGAGGACGGGTCGGCGCGGCCCTGGCCCGCGATGTCCAGCGCCGTCCCGTGATCCGGCGACGTGCGGACGAACGGCAATCCGAGGGTGACGTTGACGCCGTGGCCGAACGCGGCGGTCTTGAAGGCGGCCATGCCCACGTCGTGATAGGGCGCGATCACGGCATCGAACTCGCCGGCAATGGCGCGGACGAACACGGTGTCGGCCGGGATCGGACCGCGTGCGTCGATGCCCTCCTCGACGAGGCGGCTCCGCGCCGGCTCGAGGATGCGCGCCTCCTCGTCCCCGAAGAGGCCGCCATCCGAGGCGTGCGGGTTCACGGCGCACAGCGCGATCCGGGGACGCTCGATGCCCCAGCCGTCGCGGAGGGCCGCGTGGGTGATCCGCGTCGTCGTCATCACCGTCTCTTGGGAGAGGGCCGCCGGCACCCGGGAGAGAGGGAGGTGCGTGGTAGCCAGGGCGACCCGGAGCGGGCCGCCCCGCACCGTCTCCTCGGCGGCCAGCATCATGACGACATCCCGGACGCCGGCGAGCGCGGCCAGCATCTCGGTGTGGCCGGGATACCGGTACCCGCCCGCGTTGAGTGCCGCCTTGTCGATCGGCGCCGTCGTCAGTCCATCCACGGCGCCGTCGAGGGCCATGGCGGTCGCGCGCTCGATGGCGCGGCCGGCCAGCTCGCCCGCCCGCGCCGCGGTGGCGCCGGCCTCCCAGCGTCCGACAGGGACGAACTCGTCGGCCGCGGCCTCCGCCCCCGTCCCCTCCGGGCCGACGAAGATGAGTCGCGGGCGCTCCGGCTCGGCGGCCAGTGCGCGGGCGGCGGCCACGGCGACCTCGGGTCCGATGCCCCGGCAGTCGCCGAGAGTCACGGCCAAACGCACGCGACGTCGCCCCAAGGGCCGCGCTCCCGCTAGAGCCGGACTTCGACGTGCATGCGCCGCCGCAGCTCCTCGAGCACCTCATCGAGCAGCTTCTGCTGCTCGAGCTGCTGGCGGATCAAGGCGTGGACGCGCGGGTCGTCCAGCGAGTACTCGCCCTCCGGCACCACCTCGAGGACCTTGACGACGGCCCACCGATCCGGCCCGCCGCGGCCGGGGAGGCGGAACGGCCCGATCACCGACCCCGGCTCAGCGTTCGCCAGCTCCGTGTCGTACGGGCTGGGCAACTGGTTGCGGGCGACCTCGACGCGCACCTGCTCGTCCGGCGCGCCGAACTGCTCGGCCAGCGCCTTCATGGACTCGCCCGCGCGCGCGCGTTCCGCCACCTGCCGGGCGATCTCCGGCGCCCGCTCCAGGTCCGCGTCGGTCAGGTCGGGCCGGATCAGGATGTGACGGGCCTGGCGCTCGGCGCCGCGGACCCGGTCCACGCGGATGATGTGGAACCCGAAGGCGCTCTCGACGACGCCGCTCAGCTCGCCGGGCCGGAGGGCGAAGGCGGCCGAGTCGAACTGCGGCACCATGTCGCCGCGCCGGAACCAGCCCAGGTCGCCGCCCTGCTCGCGCGTGCCGGGATCGTCGGAGTGGCGCCGGGCGAGCGCCGCGAAGTCGGCGCCCTCGCGCAACTCGCGCAGGATCTCCAGCGCCCGCTCCCGGGCCGCCGTGCGGGCCGAGTCGCTGGGCTGCGGCGCGACGACGACCTGCTCGAACGTGAGCGACGCCGGCCGCCGCCCCAGCACGTCCTTCTGCGCCGCGAAGAAGGCCCGCACCTCGTCCTCGGTCACCGGCGGCGGGCGCCGCTGGCGCTGGAGCGAGCCGATGTACTGCTCGATGAGGGCCTGGCGGCGCAGGCCGCGCACGACCATGTCGCGGTACTCGGCGAGGGTGAGCCGTTGCTGGGCGAGGGCGTTCGCGAACGCGGCTTCTCCGCCCATCATCCGCTGGCGCTGTGCGATGTCGGCATCGGCACGGCGCTGCACCTCCTCCTCGGGGGCCGTGATCGAATCACGCAGCGCGGCCTGGACGAAGAGCAATTCGCTGATCCGCTCATCCAGCGCCTGGCGCATCAGCGACCTCCACGCGGCGGTGTCCTCCCGCGGGGGGAGTGGCCGGCCGATGGCGGCGAAGCGTGTGAGGATCTCCTCCTCCAACTCGCTCTGGAGGATCATGCTGTCCCCCACGACGGCGACCACGCGGTCCACCAGTTGGGGCCGCGCCGCGTCCTGGGCGCGGGCCGGTACCGCGGCGAGCGCGAGGAGCAGTGTCGGAACCAGGAGCGGAATCGTGATGCGGCGAGGAGTCCGGTTCATCTCGGGTTCGCGAAAACGGGAGGGGCCAGCGTCCCGCGCCGGCCCCCCGTTAGTATGCTTCCTCCCCACGGATGTTCCTGGCGCCTAGCGCGAACCGCTGGCGTCCTGCTGCGGCTGCGCCTGGGGCTGCGAGGGCGGGAGCGAAGGCGGCGCCTGGGTAGGCCGGGTGGCCTGCACCGCGGCGACCACCGCCGGGAACGAGCGCTCGAACACGACGGCGCCGTACTGCTCGCGCAGCGAGTAGCTGACCGGGCCGAGGGGCAACGCGTTGCGCTCGCCCGTGGCGATCCCCTCGAGCAGCTCGCGGACGGTGCGATTGATCGCCTGGCCCACGCTCTCGCCTTGCTTCGGCTCGACGTTCCTCAGGCCGGTCGCCGCTGCCAGCGCCGTGAGCCGCCGCACTGCCGTGTCGATGATCGAGTCACGCTCCGCCGGCTCGAGCTCGATGCCGAGGCGGCGCGCTTCCGCGAGCAGGATCTCGAAGCGCGTCAGCATGGTCAGGAACTCCGCCATCTGCGCGTCCCCGAGCTGCGCCAGCGCGGCGCGCCGGCTCGCGTCGAAGCGCCGGATGACCTCCTGGCGGAACTCGCCGGCGTTGAACTCACCGCCCTTGTACGAGACCAGGGCGCGGGAAGCGGCCCGGCTGCTCAGCTTCGTGTCCGGCCTGCGAGCGAGCTCGCGGGCGACCTCGTATGCGTCCTCCTCGACCTTGATGCCGAGCGGCTCGGTCAGGTTCCGGACGTAGGCCTCTTCCGCTTCGAGGGTGACGGTCCCCTTGGCCTGCACCCGGAAGCCCTCCTTGACCTGCTCGAAGTCCGGGAGCTGGCGCTCCTCGACCTTGATGATGTGCAGGCCGAACGGCGTCTCGACGACATCACTCACCTCGCCCACGTCCAGGGCGAAAGCCGCTTCCTCGAACGCGGGCACCATCTGCCCCCGCACGAACATGCCGAGGTCGCCGCCCTGCCGGGCGCTGCCCGGATCCTGGCTGTACTCGGTGGCGAGAGCGGCGAAGTCGGCGCCTGCCGCAGCCCGCTGCTGCAGCTCCTTCGCCAGCGCCATCACGCTATCCCGCTGCGCCGGCGTGGCGTCCGGCGGCAGGCGGAGCAGGATGTGGCGGGCACGGATCTGGAGCCCCGGCTGCTCCTTCTCGTACAGCGCCCGCAGCTCCTCATCGGTGAACGCGGTGTCCACCTGGATCACCTTGTCGCGCAGCTTGAACAGGATGGCCTGGTCGATCTCGGGCTGCACGACGGGCGTGAGGTCCACGGACCTGAGCGACGAGTCCTCCGCCACCGCCGTCGCGAGCAGCACATAATCGATCCACAGGCTCGCGATCGCTTCGACGACCTCGGGCTGCGCGGGCAGGCGGGGGTTCAGTCGCATGATCGCGGCGACATGGTCCACGGTGAGCTCGTGGCCTGCCGCACGGGCGACGACGTCGGTGTGGGCGGTCATGGCCTGTCCGAGGCCCTCGCACGCCGCGCTGACCATCGCGGCGGCCAGGCTCACGAGCGCGATCAGCTTTCTCATCGGGTTCTCCTTATGGGGAGCCGTTGGAACGCCAAACTGAAAAATTAGATGCCGAACGGGTCCGCCGCCAGCGGCGGCCCCCGCCGACCGGTCCCGTGCGGCCCTCAGGCCGCTAGGCCGCACGCGCACGGCTCGCATCCAGCGCCTCGAGCGCGCGAGCCAGGGTTTCGACCAGCGGCCGCGTGTCGTGCCGCCGGAGCACGAGGGAGAGCGGCACAGCTCGCCGCACCTCGAGCTCGAGCTGCTGGTCGCTGAATACCGTCTTGAGCGCCACGAGCCGCGGCACGGCGTCCGCACGGAAATTGACCCGTGCCTCCCGTCCGCGGACGTGGATGCGCTCGACGCCCAGCCGGGCGCCGAGCAGCCGGAGCGTGGCCCCGGCAAGCAGGCGCTCCACCTCGTCTGGCGGCGGCCCGAAGCGGTCCCGGAGCTCGGCACGCAGCGCCGCGACCTCCTCGGGACGCTCCATGCGCGAGAGCCGCCGGTAGAGGTGCAGCTTCTGCGCGGGGTCGGCGACGTACGAATCCGGCAAGTAGGCAGCGCCCTCCAGCGAGACCTCCGGCGCGGGATACGACTCCTTCGGCGCTTCCCGCAGCCGACGGACGGTGTCCTCGAGCAAACGGGTGTAGGTCTCGAGGCCTACGGCGTGCACGAAGCCCGACTGCTCGGCGCCGAGAATGTTTCCGGCTCCCCGGAGCTCCAGGTCCTTCAACGCGATGGCGTAGCCGCTCCCCAGCTCGGTGTAATGCTCGAGGATGCGCAGGCGCCGCTCCGCCTCCACGTCCGCGTTCTCGGGCAGCAGCAGGTAGCAGTACGCGCGGTGGTGTGAGCGGCCGACGCGGCCGCGGAGCTGGTAGAGCTGCGCGAGGCCGAACTGGTCCGCACGGTCCACGATGAGCGTGTTGGCCGTCGGGACATCCAGCCCGTTCTCGATGATCGCGGTGGTGACCAGGATCTGGACCTCGCGCGCGAGGAAGCGCCGCATGGTCGCATCCAGCTCCGCCGAAGGGAGCTGGCCGTGCGCCACGGCGACCTCCGCCTCGGGGACAAGCGCTCGCACACGCTCAGCCACCGCATGGATGGTCTGGATGCGGTTGTGCACGAAGAAGACCTGCCCGCCACGGTCCAGCTCCCGCCGCAGCGCATCCTCGATGATGTCGTCGACCCACGGGATGACGTGCGTGATGATCGGCATGCGGTCCCGCGGCGGCGTCTGGATCAGAGAGAGGTCGCGCAGGCCCGCGAGCGCGAGGTGGAGCGTGCGCGGGATCGGCGTCGCCGTCATGGCGAGCACGTCCAGGTCGTGCTTGAGCTGCTTGAAGCGCTCCTTCTGCTTGACCCCGAAGCGCTGCTCCTCGTCCACGATCAGCAGGCCGAGGTTCTTGAACACGACATCCGGCTCGAGCAACCGGTGCGTCCCGATGACGATGTCCACCGTGCCGTCGGCCAGGCCGGCGAGCGTGCGCTGCTGCTCGCTCGCCGAACGGAACCGGGAGAGGGATTCGATGCGCACGGGGTAGCCGGCGAGGCGCTGGCGGAAGGTGGCCAGGTGCTGCTCGACGAGGACCGTCGTGGGTGCCAGCACCGCGACTTGCCGACCATCCTGCACGGCCTTGAACGCAGCGCGGATCGCGACTTCCGTCTTGCCGTATCCGACGTCGCCGCACAGGAGGCGGTCCATCGGATGGCGGGACTCCATGTCCCGCTTGACCTCTTCGGTGGCGCGGCGCTGATCCGGCGTGTCCTCGTAGATGAAGCTCGATTCCATTTCCTTCTGCCAGCGCGTGTCCGGCGAGAAGGGCGGGCGCTCGGCCATCTTGCGGGCGGCGTAGAGCTCGAGCAGCTCCGTCGCCATCTCCTGGATCGCCCGCTCGGTCCTGCTCCGCAGCGTCTTCCAGGCCTTGCCGCCGATCTTGTGCAGCCGCGGGGGCTCGGCTTCCTCGCGGTCGGGCACCCACCGTTCCACGAGATCCAGCCGGTAGACGGGCACGCGCAGGATCTCGCCGCCGGCGTACTCGATGGCCAGGGCCTCGATCTCCGACCCCTCGCCGTGCAGCCCGGGCGCCGCGGCCAGGCGCACGCGCTCCAGGCCGAGGAACCGGCCGACGCCGTGGTCGAGGTGCACCACGTAGTCGCCGGGCCGGAGCTGGGAGAGACTCTCCAGGGCGACGGCGCCGCGGAAGCGGCGCTGGCGGCGGACGTACCGTGTGCGGCGGAAGATCTCGTGGTCCGTGAGCACCCGGACCGGCGGGGCCGCGCCTTCGAGCACGAAGCCGGAAGCCAGCGTCTCCAGCGCGAGGGTGGTGCGGGGCGGCAGAGCGTCCCGCCCGCCGAGGAGCTCCTCCAGCCGCTCGAGCTGCCCGGTATTGTCACACAGGATCAGCGTCTCCTCGCCACGCGCGGCGCCGGCGCGCAACAGCGCTGCCAGCCGGTCCATGTCCCGTTCGATCGGCTCCGCGTGGCGGATGTCGAAGCGCACGTCCGCAACCGGGCCGGCGCCGATGCGGAGACGGCCGAAGTCCGCAAGCCTGCGGCTCGCCTCCTCGGGGGGGAGGAAGAGCGCCTCCGGCGGCTCCGGGTCGTCCCCCGCCTGCCGGGCGGCGTGGTGGAGCCGTCGGACTTCGTCCCACGTGTGCGCGAACTCGCGCGGCGCCGCATCCGGGTCGAGCTCGACGATGATCGCGTCCCGCGGCAGCACGTCGAGCAGGGAGCGGCTCACGGTGGCCTCGGCTCCCTCCGGGCCGGCCTGCGCGGCGCGCAGGTCCACGGGCAGCACCTCGACGCGGTCGAGCTCGCCCGTGGAACGCTGGTCCAGGATGTCGAACCGGCGGATGGAGACGACCTCGTCGCCCCAGAACTCGATGCGGATCGGGTCGGGGGCGCCGAAGCCGAAGAGGTCCACGATGCCGCCGCGCAAGGCGTACTCGCCCACGCCCTCCACGAGCGGCACGCGCGCGAAGCCCATCTCCTCCAGGCGGGCGGCGATCTCGTGCGGTCGCACCGCCTGGCCCACGGCCACGGTCAGCCGGATCTCCGCGAGACTCACGGGGATGGGCGCGCGTTCCTGCAGCGCGCGCGGGGTGGTGATCAGGATGCGCGTGCGGCCCGCGAGCAGCGATTCGAGCGTCTCGACGCGCAGGCCTCTGATCTCGAGGTGCGGCGCCTCCGGCTCGTAGGGCAGCGTTTCGCGTTGCGCGTAGAGGGCGGTCCGCCCGCCGCCGAGCAACGCGCGCAGGTCCGCCTCGACCGCTTCCGCATCGGGCGGACTCGGCGCCAGCATGACCCAGAGCCGCGTCGGCGCGTCCTCCGCCAGGGTTGCGACCAGGAGCGAAGGCGCCGAGCCGGGCAGCCCGGCGAGCGTGAGGGCGCGGCCAGGCCCCGGCAGGTCTGCCGTCAGGCGGCGGAACGCGGCCTGGCGCCGCATCGCGTCGAGCAGGAGCGGGTGAGCCACGGTCAGGACGTGCCGTGCGCGCGATTCCCTGCGACGCTGGATGCGGTGGCCGGGCCCGCGTGCCCGGCCGCGACGCGCGGCGGGCGCGCGGGGGCCGCCGCGCCGCCGCCCGCGCGGCTCACGCGGGTGCGGCCTGCCGCCGCGACGAGCGCCTCGACCAGCATGAACGCCAGCGCGAGCAGGAGGAGCGGCCTCCACACCTCGCGGCCGAGGCGGCGGTGGTAGATCAGGCGCAGCCAGTCGCCCGGGTCGTCGGTGATGCGGACGCGCCAACCGTCCAGCGCGGCCATGAGCTGTCGCCGCTCGATGCGCTCGAGGTCGGATTCGACCGCCGGTGGGTTCACCGCGAACGCGTCCACGACCCGGTTGCCTTCGAGGACGCGATAAATGCCCGGCAAGGCGGGCGGACGGTAGCGCGCGCCGCCCTCCACGGAGTCGCGAACGCCGTCCGGGCGCTCGACCGCGTCCGCGCGCGAGGGCATGACGAGCGGCTCGCCGGGGCTCGCCTGGGGCCTGGCCGGCTCGGCCGCGGCCCACGCCCCGAGGATCCGGTCGAGCAGGGGCAGCATGGCAGCGGACGTGGGGAGCGTGCTCGCCTCGACGGAGAAGGGCGAGGCCAGGAGCACGTACCGGCCGCCGCCGGCGAGGTCCCCGCGCACGGCCCAGGCGGAGCCGTCCCGCAGGCGCAGCAACGTGGAGTCCGCGCCTGCGCCGACATCGCCGGCCGTCGCGGGGTCGGCCACGGTGCGTTCCAGGCGGTAGAACTGCCGGATGCGGGCGTCCTCGAGCGCACGCAGCAGCTCGTCGCCGCCCTCGACGGGGGCGAAACGCCCCTCGCCCTCGGTTTCGGCGCGGGCGTAGCGCCACGGGATTCCGGCCTGCGCGAGGCGGTTGTTCACCCCGGGCAGCTCGAGCGGCGATTCGGGCGGCAGGACGATCACCGTGCGGCCGGAGCGTACGGCTTCGGCGCCGATGGCGGCCGGCGCGACCACGATCTCCGTCTCGCCCGGGCTCGCGTCGCCGCGGGCGGCCCCCGCCAGGCGGATCCGCCCCGCATCCGCGAGGACGCCGAGCGCCTCATCCACGAACGGCAGACGCTGCATCACGCGCACGACCGGCGGCGGCTGCACGTGCACGACGAAGTAGCGACGGTCGTCGCCGCGCAATGCGTCCGGGTCGAGCTCGACCCACCCCGGGACGAATCCGGCGCTGCGCGCGGGAAGCGCGAGCTGCGCCACGCCGGGCACGGCCGTGTGGCCGGCCGCGCTCATGCGGCCGTCCAGCGCGAGGCGTACCGTCACCGAATCCTGCTCGCGCTTGCCCGTGACCTGGACGCCGATCATGGAACGCTCGCCCGCGCGCGGCGCGAGGCCGCCGCCGATCTCGACTGACGCGATCGCGGCGTTGGGAGGCGGGTCGGCGTCCGGCGCCCAGACGAACACGGGCGGAGGATCAGTGCCCGGAGCCGGCGGCGCGCCCGGGAACGCCGACGCCTGGAGGTCGGTCAACACGTGGATCTCGGCAGCGCGCCCCTCGGCGCCTGCGGTCACGAGCGCCCGGGCGCGCGCGATCGCGGCGTTCAGGTCCGCGGCAGCAGAAGCGACGTCGGTCTCGCGCACGCGCGCGGCCGTCGAGGCAGCGTCGCCGGGCACCGCGGCCTTCCACGGCGTCGCCGCGCGAACGAGCCAGAAGCGGTCATCCGGGCCTGCGCGCTCGAGCGTCTCCAGCGCGCGCTCCTTCAGGAGATCGAGCACGCGGCGCTCGCCGACCACCAGGCCGGTGCTCAGCGAGTTGTCCAGCACGATCGCGACGGCGGTGGGCTCGTGGCCGCCACCGCCCTGCCGCAGGAAGGGCCGCGCCGCGCCCAGGGCGAGGAGCAGGAGCATGGCTACGCGCAGGGCGAGCAGCAGGAGCTGCCGCAGCTTGATGCGGCGCGCGTTCTCCTTCTCGGCGCGGCGCAGGTAGCGCAGGGCGGGGAACACGACCCGCGGCCCTTGCTGGCGCTGGAACAGGTGCAGCACCAGAGGCACCGCGACCGCGAGGCCGAGCAGGAGCAGGAGTGGACTGAGGAATCCCATTAACCCAGCCGTTCGCGTTTGCGGAGATACGCGCGCAGCGCGCGCGCCATCGCCTGGTCCGTCTCGATCAGCGTGTAATCCATCCCGTGTGGCTCCAGCGCCTGGCGCCACTCCTCGAGCGCGTTCTCCACGGCGGCCCGGTACTCAGCCCGCAGGTCCGCGACGCTGACGGGGACCTCCTCGCCTGTCTCGGGATCGACGAAGCGTGCATCGCCCAGCGAGGGCAGCTCGCGCTCGCCCGGATCCAGCAGGTGGAAGACCAGCACCTCATGGCCACGGTGCCGGAGGAAGCGGAGCGCGAGGCGCGTGGAGTCCGGGTCCACCAGCAGGTCCGAGAACAGGATGACCAGCCCGCGCCGGCGCAGCCGCCCGGCAATGTCCCGTAGCGCCGTCCCGGCCTCCGTGCGGCCGCTGGCTTCGAGCGGCCCGAGCGCCTCGAGGACCTCGTGCCAGTGGCGCCGCCCGCCGCGCGGCGCGACGTGCGCGCGCACCTGCTCGTCGAAGCCGACCAGCCCGACGGCATCGCCCTGGCGGAGCAGCAGGAGCGCGAGACTCGCGGCGAGCTGCTTGGCGTACCAGAGCTTGCTGGGGAGCTGCCCGGGCATGGACGTCCAGGCCATCGAGGCGCTCGTATCGACCAGCAGGTAGGCCCTCAGGTTGGTCTCCTCCTCGAACTGCTTGATGTAGAAGCGGTCCGAACGGCCGTACATGCGCCAATCGATGTACCGGAGGTCATCGCCGGGCTGGTACATGCGATGCTCGGCGAACTCGACCGAGAAACCGCGGTGCGGCGAGCGGTGTAACCCGGCGAGAAATCCTTCGACGACGTGGTGGGCGACGAACTCGAGGCCGCCGAGCGCTGCGAGCTCGCGCGGCTCCAGGAGGTCCGGGCGGCGCTGCCGCCCGATCGGCCTGACCGGGTTTCCGCTCATAAAACACAACAACTTAGCGGCGCTCTGCGCCGTGGTCAATCGGCCTGCTCGGCCCTGTGAGGGCCGCGCCCGGGCTCACTACACCGCAGGCCGCCTGAAGGTCGCTCCGGCGTGGTGCCGCCCGCCGGGCAAGGCTAACTTGGCGCCGACCCCGGCGGCCGGCGGGCGCAAGCCGCGGGCCCCGGCGGCGCAGGATGGAGGAGATGCGATTGATGAAGGCACGCTTGCTCGTGCTGCCACTGGTGGCGGCCGCCTGCTCGGGCGCAGGGTCTAACCCGCAGGCGGAGGCGCAGATCGCGGCCCGAGCGGGCGTGCTCGAGGCCGCGGCGGCGACGATCACGGCGGAGGAGATGCGGTCGCGGATCGCGTACCTGGCCAGCGACGAGCTGGGTGGGCGGGCCACGCCGAGCCCCGGCCTCGAGCTGGCCGCTCGGTACCTCGCCCGCGCGTTCGAGGCGGCGGGGCTCGAGCCCATCGCCGGGGGTGAGGGGTTCATCCACCGCTACCCGCTGGGCGTGCTGGTCCGCGACACGGCGGCAGGCGGAGGCGCGGCGACGCCCCCGGCGCTCCGGGAAGTGGAAGTGCGCGCGCCGAACGTCGTCGCGCTCCTGCGCGGGAGCGACCCGGTCCTGCGGGAAACCTACGTGGTCTTCAGCGCGCACATGGACCACGTCGGCATCGGCGTGCCGGACGCGTCCGGCGATTCCATCTACAACGGGGCGGACGACGACGCCTCGGGCACCTCTGCGCTCGTGGAAGTGGCGGAGGCGTTCGCCGCGTTGCCGGAGCGGCCTGCGCGTTCGCTGATCTTCCTGGCCGTGAGCGGAGAGGAGAAGGGGCTGCTCGGATCGCGCCACTTCGTCGATCACCCGCCCGTCCCGATCCGGAGCATCGTGGCCAACATCAA
Organism: Longimicrobiales bacterium; assembly: GCA_036563975.1. Taxonomy (GTDB): domain Bacteria; phylum Gemmatimonadota; class Gemmatimonadetes; order Longimicrobiales; family RSA9; genus RSA9. The sequence continues at coordinate 20,072 of DATCLK010000202.1, forward strand.
CCTGGACATGATCGGCCGCAACTCGCCGGACTCGATCGCTGCGGTGGGGCTGGACTACTCGAGCCTGGGCCCGCTGGCGCAGGAGGTCGCGCGGGCGCACGCGGAGGAGCTCGGGCTCACGGTCGCGCCGGACCTCTGGCCCGAGGAGCGGCTGTTCTTCCGGAGCGACCACTTCAACTTCGCGGCGAAGGAGATCCCGGCGATCTTCTTCTTCGCGGGGCTGCACGAGGATTACCACCGCCCGTCGGACGAGGTCGAGAGGCTCGACGCGGACAAGGCGGCGCGAGTCACGCGGCTCGTGTTCTACCTGGGCCATCGCATCGCGACGGACCCGGAAGCGCCGCGCTGGACGGAGCGG
>DATCLK010000203.1:0-5067 GCA_036563975.1 Longimicrobiales bacterium
GGGTCCGAAGACCCGTCCTCGCACGACTTGCATGTGTTAGGCACGCCGCCAGCGTTCGTCCTGAGCCAGGATCAAACTCTCCAACAGAAAGTCTGAACCGCTCACTCGAACGCGTCCCAAATGACGCCGTTCGGAATCTACCTTTGGTTCCCCTTGCGCCCGCACCGTCAGGCCATAGCCAGCCGGCGCAGGCGCCTGCTCGCGGAAAGGTATATCCACGAGCGGGGCCCACAACGGACATCCATGACCCCGGTTGTCAAACAGCCGATTCGCTCCGATCTTGGCGGAGGCAGATCGATAAGCTAATGAAACGGCCCCGGACCGTCAACCCCACCAGACCCGGCCTCGTCCGGGGTGATTCGCCCCGATCCTCGTCCGCGCCAGCGGCGCTCACTCGCAGCCGCTCACTCCCAATCCTGGCGCCTCGGCCGCCTCCCTATGCCTTCCTCGTCTTCGTCAAACTCCTCTTCCCATTCCTCGTCTTCCCACTCATCCTCTTCCCAGTCCTCGTCCTCATCCCAGTCTTCGTCCCAATCCTCCTCCTCGTCCTCCCAGTCGTCTTCGTCCCAGTCCTCCTCGTCCTCGTCGTCGTCGAACGCGAGGTAGACCAGGACATCCTCCTCCCAGCCGGCGCTCTCGCGCCGCGCCAGCACGTGCATTGGAGCCCCTCCTTGCGAGGCGGTTTCGACGACCTGCCTTCCCTCTCCGTCCACAGGCCGCCGCGACCGGATGCCAGGGTACCAGAACGCGCGCCCAAGGTAAAAGCCAACGGCGTCCTGTCAAGGGTTTCCGCGCTTTTTCCGCCCGGGACCGGCCGCTCAGCCCGCCCGGCGGCCGGCCTTCTTGCGCTCGTGGGCCTTCAGCAGCCGCTTCCGCAGCCGGATCGCCGTCGGCGTGACCTCCACGAGCTCGTCCTCGGCGATGAACTCGAGCGCCGCTTCCAGCGTCATCCGCCGCGGCGGCTCGAGGATCACGTTCTCGTCGGCCCCAGCCGCTCGGATGTTCGTCAGCTTCTTGCCCTTGCCGACGTTGACCTCCATGTCCCCGGGCCGGGCGTTCTCCCCCACGATCATGCCCTCGTACACCTCGACCCCCGGGCCGATGAACAGCGTGCCGCGCTCCTGGAGGTTGAACAGCGCGTACGCCACGGACACGGTGTCGGTCATGCTGACCATGACGCCCCGCTCCCGGCTCCGCACCGGGCCAGCCCAGGGGCCGTACCCGTGGAACCGGTGGTGCATCACGCCTTCGCCCCGCGTGTCCGTCAGGAACTCGCTCCGGTAACCGAAGAGCGTACGGGCGGGGATGCGGTAGACGAGCCGGACCATGCCCGCCGCGCGCGTGCCCACGCTCCGCATCTCCAGCAGCTCGCCCTTGCGCTGCCCCAGCTTCTCGATGACCACGCCGATGTAGGACTCGGGCACGTCGATCGTGAGCTCCTCGTAGGGCTCGAGCAGCTCGCCGTCCGGCCCCCGCCGCGTGATCACGCGCGGGCGGGAGACCGCGAACTCGTAGCCCTCCCGCCGCATGGTCTCCATCAGGATCGCCAGGTGCAGCTCCCCGCGGCCGGAGACCGTCAGCGTGTCCGGCGAGTCCGTCTCCTCGACGCGCAGCGCGACGTTGCGCTCCAGCTCCCGGTACAGGCGCTCGCGCACCTGCCGGCTCGTCACGAACTTCCCCTCCCGGCCCGCGAAGGGTGAGGTGTTGACGCTGAAGTCCACCGAGACCGTCGGCTCCTCGACCGCGATGCCCTCCAGCGCCTCCGGGCGCGCCGCGTCCGCGACCGTCGCGCCGATCTCCACGCCCTCGAGCCCGGCGAGCGCCACGATGTCCCCGGCCGCAGCCTCCTCCACCTCCACGCGCTGCAGGCCCTCGAAGGTGTACAGCCGGGCCACCCGGCCCTGCCGCCCGGCGGCGTCTCCCCCGCCCTCCTCCGCCTCCGCCCGCGGCGCCTCGCTGCGGGGGCTGAGCAGCGCCACCGCATCGCCCACCCTGACCGTCCCGCGCTCGATCCGGCCGATCGCCAGCCGCCCCAGGTACGGCGAGTAGTCGATCGTCGACACCAGCATCTGGAACGGGCCCGCCACGTCGCCGGGCGGCGCCGGCACCGCCTCGAGGATGGTCTCGAACAGCGGCGTCAGGTCCCGCCGCTCGTCCGCCAGGTCCCGCACCGCGTAGCCCTCCCGCGCCGACGCGTACAGGAACGGCGCGTCGAGCTGCTCCTCGCCCGCCTCGAGCTCCAGGAACAGCTCCAGCACCTCCTCATGCACCCGGAGCGGCTCCGCGTCCGGCCGATCGATCTTGTTGATGACGACGATGGGCGAGAGCCCCAGCGCCAGCGCCTTCCGCGTCACGAACCGCGTCTGGGGCATCGGGCCCTCGAACGCGTCCACGAGCAGCAGCACCCCGTCCACCATCCGCAGGATGCGCTCGACCTCGCCGCCGAAGTCCGCGTGGCCCGGCGTGTCCACGATGTTGATCTTGTGGCCCGCCCAGCGAACGGACGTGTTCTTGGACAGGATCGTGATCCCGCGCTCCCGCTCCAGCGGGTTCGAGTCCATGACACGCTCGGCCACGACCTGGTTCTCCCGGAATGCTCCGGCCTGCCGGAGCATCTGGTCCACCAGCGTGGTCTTGCCGTGGTCGACGTGGGCGATGATGGCGACGTTGCGGATCATGCTGCGTATTTCGGCTCGGCCCGGCGCCGGCCAGGGCCGCTCGGTTCGGCACAAAAAAAGCCGGGCCGCGGGCGACCCGGACAGCCACATAAGTTAGCAGATTCCAGACGCTACTTCAAGGCCATTCGACGATGCCGTGCTCGCCTGCGGCGCCCCCTGGTCGCGGATCGCGGCTCCCGCCCTCGCGGCGCGGCGGGCCGTCCATTTTCATTCCACACCGCAGCGCCTCGCGTGTTGCGAAAACACGGTTCTGCAGCCATCGTCCCCGCCCCCGTCGGCCGCAGGCCAGGCATGACCGACCGGAGGCGTGAAACGTGTTCGTTGGGCACTACGCTGTGAGTTACGCGGGCAAGTCGCTCGCCCGGCCGATTCCACTCTGGCACCTGTTCATCGCAGTCCAGTTCCTCGACGTGCTCTGGGGCCTCTTCGTCCTCCTCGGGGTCGAACACACGTACGCATCGTCCCCGGGATCACGGCCGCGAGCCCGCTGGACCTCTACCACGTGCCCTACACGCACAGCCTTGTCGGTGCGCTGTTCTGGTCGGTGGCCGGTGGCGCCGCGTATCACGTGTGGCGCGGGAGGCGGGCCGGTTCGCGGGCCGGTGTGATCATCGGCACGGCCGCGTTCTCGCACTGGGTCCTGGACCTGCTGGTCCATCGCCCCGATCTCCCCCTCGTCGGGGACCGGTTCAAGATGGGCTTCGGGCTCTGGAACTTTCCCGCCGTCGCGCTCGCCCTGGAAGCAGCCGTTCTCTTTGGCGGCCTCCTCCTCTACCTGCGCGTAACCCGTCGGGCTGCCCCAAATGGCACGTACGCGCCCATCCTGTTCGGTATCGGCCTCGTGCTGATCCAGCCACTCATCTTCTTCGGCCCCCCGCCTGGCTCGCCGTCCGCGCTGGCGGCCACCGGCCTGGTCGCCTACGGCGCGCTTGCAGGCGTTGCCGCGTGGCTCGAACGCAAGCGGGCGCCGGCGGCCGAGCCGGCAGGTGTGCCTGCCGGGTTCCCCGGCTAAGCGCGTTTCCGTTCGCCGATTTGCTCCGGGGAGACCTCGGGGGGAGAACGACCAGCGGGCGGGGCAGCCCGCCGGGGGCGCTGAGCGGTGGTGGCCGTCCTCCTCGCTCCGACCGGTGGTGGACAGCCGCCTCGCCGGACAGGGGCTTCGCCCGACGCGCCGGTGCGCACACGCTCATGAAGGGCTCCTTCGGGGCGTGATCGCGCACGGCGCGCGTCCTTCCTGCCTGCCGAACGCGCCCGGTGCTACGCCAGCGGCTTCCGAACGATGGCGCCCGGGCCCCCGGCGGCTTCCGGCGTTGCCTCAACCCCGCACGACCACCGCGATCTCCCGCGACCGCGGCCCGTCCCACTCCGCCAGGAAGACGCGCTGCCACGTGCCCAGCAGCAGCTCGCCGTCCTCGACCAGCAGCGTGAGCCCCGGCCCGAAGAGGGACGTCTTGATGTGCGAGTCCGAGTTCCCCTCGCCGTGCCGGTAGTCGCCCTGCCGCGGCACCAGCCGCCGCAGCGCCTGCACGACATCTCGCGCGACGTCCGGGTCCGCGCCCTCGTTGACCGTCAGCGCGCAGGTGGTGTGCAGCGCCCACAGGTGCACCACCCCGTCCGCGATGCCGCTCGCCCGCACCGCCTCCCGGACCTGACCCGTGATGTCCACGAGCTCCTCGCGTTCCCGCGTTCGGACCCGGATCCGCTCAGCCATGATCGTGTCTCTGCCGGCTCTCGTGGTCGTGTCTCAACTGCCCCTCGATGGTGTAGAGGGTGCGCGGCTCGAGCTGCACGGTCACGTGGCGGATCCCGAACTGGTCGTGCATGCGGTCGTGGATCTCCGCCAGCACCCGCTGGTACTGCGTGGGGTCGCGCACGACGGCGTGGCCGCTCATGGCGAAGAACCCGCTGGTGACCGTCCAGACGTGCAGGTCGTGCACCTCGTCGACCCCAGGGATGTCGTGGATCGCGCGGCGCACCTCGTTCAGGTCGATGTGCGAGGGCACGGCCTCGAGCAGCACGTCCACCGACTCGCGGACCAGCTTCCAACTGCTGATGAGGATCAGCAGGCCGATCAGCACCGAGATGAGCGGGTCTACCGCGACCCAACCCGTCGCCAGGATGATGAACGCCGCGACGATCGCGCCGACGGAGCCGAGCAGGTCGCCCAGCACGTGCAGGTAGGCTCCGCGCACGTTCAGGTTCTCGCCGGCGGACCGGTGCAGCAGCAACGCGGCCGCGATGTTGACGCCGAGGCCCACCGCGGCGACGGCGAGCATCAGGCCGCCCTCGACCGGCTCGGGCGAGCGGAGGCGCTGGTAGGCGCCGTAGAAGATGCCGAGCGCGATGACGATGAGCGCCGCGCCGTTCACCAGCGCGGCGAGGATCTCGA
>DATCLK010000204.1:0-2006 GCA_036563975.1 Longimicrobiales bacterium
AGCGGCAGGAATTCGTTCGTCGCTGTCATAGGTATGACTGTATATCTATCATGGCGGATAGTCAAGGGCGCCGGTGCGGAGCCCGGCGCGGGTCCGAGCCGCGGGCCTCGGCGACGGCCCGTGAGGCATGCCGCTTGCCCCGTCCCGCCCAGCCCCTGTCGCCCGGTCCGGACGTCGCAAGGAGGAGCCCTGTGCCGCCAGTCTTCAGAGCCGGCCGGCGCATCGCCCTGATGCGGATCCTCGCCGGCGCGCTCGCCATCGCCATCGGGCCGGCATCCGCCGCCGCCCAGTCCCTGCTCCAGCGCACGCCCAACATGACGGGCGGCTGGGTCGCGACGCCGGGCACGCTGGTGCTCGACGCGTCCAACCGCTACCGGAGCGTGGACGGCCTCGAGCTGGTCGGCCTCCCCACCGTCATCGCCGCCTACGGCCTACCCGCGAACCTGCTGGCGGGCGCGACGTTCGCCACGCAGTCGCCGGTCGCGATCGGGCAGTCCACCGAGTTCGAGCCGTTCGTGCGCTGGGCGCCGACGCGGGAGCGGCCGGACCAGCCGCTGCAGCTCGCGGCGATGCTGGCGCTGAACACCGCGTCGGTCAGCATCGACGGCGAGGTAGAGGCGGCGTATCGGCGGGGCGGGACGCGGTTGCTCGGCGCGCTGCGCCTCTTCCTGGACGGCTACTCGGATGGCCTCGCATTCGCGCCGGCGGCCGGCATCGTCTGGCAGCCGCTGCGAGGACGCGTGCCGGTCGCGCTGGCCGCGGACCTCGGCGCGCTGCTGGGCGAGGACCGGGGCGAGACGCTGGTGTGGTCGGCGGGCGTGAGCGCGGGGCTGCCGGTCTCGACGGCGACCGTAGCGGTGTACGCGACCAACGCGACCTCGGGCACGCTGGAGGGCCGCTCGCTCGGCTTCTCCCGCGTGCGCGTGGGGCTCCAGCTCACGGTCGAGTCGCCGATCGGCGAGCAGCTCGGCGTGTTCGTGCCGCGCGAGGTCGCGGCGCGCTCGGTGCAGCCGGCGCCGCCAGCGGCCGAGGATACGGCTCGGGAGGAGCGCCGCGTCGTGCGCGTGGAGATCCGCGAGTTCGCGTTCATCGAGCAGCGGCTCGAGATCGCGCGCGGCACGACGGTCGAGTGGGTGAACCGCGACGCCGTGGTGCACACCGCGACGTCGGATGACGGCTCGTGGAACTCGGGCGGGATCGAGCCGGGCGCGAGCTGGGCCGCGAGGTTCGACGAGCCGGGCATCTACTCCTACCACTGCGGCCCGCACCCGTACATGCGCGGCACGATCACGGTGCGGTGAAGCGCGGGACGACCACGGCGCGCCGGTCGCGCCGTCAGCCGGGCCTCCACCCGCCGCCGCGTGCCCAGATGTTCACAACAGGTTAGCCGATCGGGCCGGCAGAGCTTCGGCGGCCCGTCGGGTTGCGCCTCCGTGGGAATTGAGCAGATTGTCGTGCATCTTCTTAACAAACCCTTCCCACCAGGAGGCGCTCATGGCCAGGCTGCTCCCGGCCGCCCCGGCCCTCGCCGCCATCGTGCTCGCGGCGTGCGCGGACGTGCCCACCGGCTCCGTGGATCCGGCGTCGACCCCGTCGTTCTCGCACAACGGCAATTCGCCCGCGGTGCAGGTCTTCCGCGTCAAGCTGGATGAGCTGAACGGGTCCGGCGTGCGCGGGACGGCGACGCTGCTCGTGAAGAATGGGGAGCTGGTCGTCACGCTGAACGCCGCGGGCCATGCGCCGGCGCAGCTCCACCCGCAGCACATCCACGGGTTCGATCCGGGCGTGGAGTCCACGTGCCCGACGGCCGCGCATGACACCGACGGCGACGGCGTGATCACCTTCGCCGAAGGCGCCCCGGCGTTCGGGCCGGTCCAGGTGGACCTCCAGCCGTACCCGACCCCGGCCAACGCGGCCGGCTCGATCAACTACAGGGGGGTGTTCACCCCGTCCTTCGCTCCGTCGGACCTGCCGGACAAGACGATGGTGCTGCACGGCGATTTCTT
>DATCLK010000205.1:0-3115 GCA_036563975.1 Longimicrobiales bacterium
TCTTCGCGGCGGTGATGGGCGTGCTCGGCGGGTGGCTGCCGGCGCGGCGCGCGGCCAGGGAGCCCGTGGCGGTGGCGCTCAGGAAGGTGGTCTGAGCGCGAGCCCCGACCAGATCGGCTCTATCCGAACCTCCATCACTCCGGCAGGGCGGCTCGCGGAGGGCTGGCCCTGCCGGAGTTCGCGAGCCGGGAGCCATCCCGGATACTCCTTATCTCATCTTCCCATTTCAGCCGTCCCGCTGAGGACGGCGGTTCCACGTCGTCATCTACGGAAAAACCCGTTGACAATCCGCGGCGTCCGTCTTAGACTACGGAAAAACCCGTAGGTGAGAGGCAGGCATGGAAGAGATCTACTTCACCCCCCGGGAGCTCGACGTCATGAGCATCCTCTGGCGGGCCGGGTCGGCGACCGTCGCCGAGGTGCGTGAGGCGCTCGGAGAGGAGCTCGCCTACACGTCCGTGCTCTCGGTGCTGCAGACGCTCGAGGAGAAGGGACACGTCCGCCACGAGCTGGAAGGCCGGGCGTACCGGTACTACCCCGTGGTGGAGCCGGAGCGCGCCGGCAAGAGCGCGCTGGCCCGCATCCGCGATGCGATCTTCCAGGGCTCCGTCGAGCGCATGTTCGCGCAGTTCGTCGCCGGGGAGCGGCTGTCGCGCGAGGAGCTGGAGCGGATGCAGGAGCTGCTGAACCAGCGGCTGAAGGAGGCAAAGTGATCTCCTGGATCCTCTACACGCTCGCGGTGGGCGGTCTGGTGGCGGTCGCTGCGAGAGGCGCCGAAGAGGTCGGCCGGGTCCTGGGCCGGCCGATCCGCTGGATCTGGGCCGGGGCTTTGCTGTTGACGCTCGTCCTTGCCGGAACGGCGGAGCGGCGGGCGCCGGCGCCGGTGGAGGTGGTGGAGGGCGCCCCGAGCGACTTTGCGGCCATTGCGGTCCAGCCGTCGCTCGCGGAGCGACTCGTGGGCGGCGTGCGCGCGGCGTTCGCGGCTGTGACCGCGGTGCCGCTCGGGCGCGCGTCCGCGGCCGCCCGGGCTCTGTCCGGGCGGGCCTGGGACCGGGCGCTCCTGGGGGCGTGGGTCGCCCTCAGCACGTTCGCGCTGCTGGCGTTCTCGTGGACCAGCTTCCGCGTGCGTGCGATCCGTCGGCGGTCGGCACTCGCGCGCCTGCATGGCACGGAGGTGCGCGTATCGGATGCGGTCGGACCCGTGGCGGTCGGGCTGCTCCGCCACGAGATCGTGGTGCCCCGGTGGGTGCTGGGCTTGCCGGTCGAGCAGCAGCGCTGGATCCTCGCGCACGAGGAGGAACACTGCCGGGCGCGTGACCCGCTGCTGCTCGCCGCCGGCTGGATCGCCGTGGCGCTGGTCCCCTGGCACCCGGCCATCTGGTGGATGGTTTCCCGCCTTCGCCTCGCCGCCGAGCTGGACTGCGATGCCCGCGTGCTGCGTCGCGGCGTCGAGCCGCTCGAGTACGGGAGACTCCTGATCGCCGTCGCCGGGCGGCGGGCGGGCGCTCGCGCCGGCGCGGCGGCGCTGCTCGGTTTTCCTTCTCACCTGGAACGGAGGTTACGTGCCATGATGCCTGGATCGCGCAGGTTCTCCCTCGTGCGTGCGTGCGGGCCCGGCGTGCTGGCGGCCGTCACGCTCTTGGCCGCCTGCGAGGCGTCGATCCCCACGGCCGCGGAAATCGAGTCGGCGGACATTGCTGCGCTGGAGCGACCTGCACCGCGTCTCCTCTTGCCGGTCCTCAGGAGCGCCGAGGACAGCGTGGAGTACATCGTCGATGGCGTGGTCGTGGGTGCCGAAGAGGCGCGGGCCATTCCGGCCGAGCGGATCGCCTCGATCAAGGTCGAGCATCGGCCGGGGACCGAGTCTATCGGCCGGATCCGGATCGAGACGACGGCTGCACCGAACGGTGGAGAGGCTGGACCCGCGGCGGGTCCGGACGGCCGCGCCTCCCCACTACCGAGGGAGGCGCGGGAGGAATGGGGCGTGGGGGCCAGGGGTGAAGGGACGGGCTACGGGACGCCCGTTTACATAATCAGGGCGCGGAGGCTGTCCATCGACGGCGTGGAGATCGCGAACGGCGATCAGAAGTGGAAGGCGGTCGTCCGGACGAGGGAGGCTACGAGGCCGGCGCCGCTCCTGTTCGTCGACGGGAGCAGGGCGGATGCGGCGGCGCTGGAAAATGTCGATCCTTCAGAGATCCGGTCGATCGAGGTGGTCAAGGGGCCGGTGGCGGTGGAGCGGTACGGGGAGGAGGCGGCCGGGGGCGTGCTCCGGATCACCACGAAGTGAGGGACGGGGACCGCGGGTGGGGGAGCGCCCGGTTTTCCGGCGTCGCCGGAGGCGGGCCGCCGTCGAGGAGACGGCGGGCAGACTCGCCCGGATCGGTCCGGTGCAATCGTCGTATGCATGAACGACCGCGCCCGCGGCGAGGATGCGCAGAAGGCAGGCGTACGCCGGGCCGGGCGCTCCGTTCACGATCGCGGCGCGGATGCGCCGGTGCAACCGGGCGCAGAACGGCGCCGTGGCAGGAAGGGCGGGAAAGGCGAACGGCGGGAGGAGAGCGCCCTCCCGCCGTTTCGCATCCGCGGTCCTCACATGTTGCGGACCATCGCCTCGGCGAACTCGCTGGTCTTCACCTCCTTCGCGCCCTCCATGAGCCGCGCGAAGTCGTAGGTGACGGTCTTCTGGGCGATGGTCTTCTCGAGGGACGAGACGATGAGGTCGGCCGCCTCGTCCCAGCCCATGTAGCGGAACATCATCTCGCCAGAGAGGATCACGGAGCCGGGGTTGACCTTGTCCTGCCCGGCGTACTTGGGCGCGGTGCCGTGCGTTGCCTCGAAGACGGCGTGGCCGGTGTCGTAGTTGATGTTCGCGCCCGGCGCGATCCCGATCCCGCCGACCTGCGCGGCCAGCGCGTCCGAGATGTAGTCGCCGTTCAGGTTCATCGTGGCAATGACATCGTACTCGGCCGGCCGGAGCAGGATTTGCTGCAGGAACGCGTCGGCGATGACGTCCTTGATGACGATGCCGTCGGGCGTCTTGAGCCAGGGGCCGCCGTCGAGCTCGGTGGCGCCGAACTCCTCCCTGGCGAGCTGGTAGCCCCAGTCGCGGAAG
>DATCLK010000206.1:0-39430 GCA_036563975.1 Longimicrobiales bacterium
GTGGAACCCCTGCCGCCTGAAGTCCTGGTACCCGAGCAGCGCGGCCCCGATCTTCCCCAACCCCACCAGCGCCACCTGCCAGCGCCGCTCCAAACCCAGGATCGACCGCAGCTTCGCCAACAGGTCCGGAACCCCGTACCCCAGACCCCTCTTGCCAAACGTTCCAAAAAACGAAAGGTCCTTCCGAACCTGCGCCGCCGTCGTCCCGCCGCGCCGCGCCAGCTCCTCGCTCGACACGGTGCTCTGCCCCTGCTCTTGCAGCTCGGTCAGGATGCGGAGGTAAAGCGACAGGCGACTGACGGTGGGGTCCGAGACCTTCTTCATCGTGCGGGAATCCCAGCTCACCGGCATCTTGTGAACAGTTTCACAAACTAACCTACCCCGGAATCCCCGCTCGCGTCAATGCCGAGCGATCGATCCCGGGGCGCGCCGAACCCGCCTCGCGGCATCGGCGCCTCCGCCCCACTCGGACCCGCACGGCCCCGCCGCGTTCCCCGACGCCGCGGCCCCGGCCGGGCGCCTGCGACGCGACCAGGGGCTCGGCGGCTCAGCTCCGCGTGGCCGGCGTGAGCGTCGCGTCCTCCGCGGCCGCGGCCCGGCGACCGGCCTCCTCATCCACGCGGCTCAGGAGGAAAAGCCCGCCGAGGAAGAATGCGACGAGGGCGACGATGGCGAAGCGGCTCGTCCCGGTGAGCTGGGCCACGAGCCCGAACAGCGCCGGTCCCACGATCCCGGCGAAGCGCTCAAAGACGCCGAAAAAGCCGAAGAACTCGGAAGATTTGGCGCGCGGGATCATTCCGGCGTAAAACGAGCGGCTGAGTCCTTGCGCGCCGCCCTGGACGAGGCCGACCAGGAAGGCAAGGGCCCAGAAGTGCCAGGCACGGCTGACGAAGTACCCGAAGATGGCAATCAGGGTGTAGACGCCCAGCGCGAGATAGATGCCCCGGCGCGTGCCGATGCGGTCCGCCAGGGCGCCGAAGAGGAAGGTGAAGGGGATCCCGAGGAACTGGACGAGCAGGAGCGCTCCGATGAGCGTGCCCTGCCCCAGCCCCAGCTCCACGCCGTAGATCGTGGCCAGCCGCTGGATGGTGTGGATCCCGTCGATGTAGAGCCAGAACGCCAGCAGGAACTTCACCGTCTCGCGGTACTGCCGGACCTCTCCCAGCGTCTCCCTCAACCGCCCGAAGGCCGCCGCGAACGGGTTGCCGCCGGGCAACTCGCCGGCCCGCGTGCGCCGCGGCGGCTCCGGAACGTTGCGCAGCACGGGGATGGAGAAGACGAGCCACCAGACCGCAACGGTGAGGAAGGACACCCGGCTCGCAGCGGCGGCATCCGAGAGGCCGAACAGCGCGGGCTGCGCGATCATCAACGCGTTCAGCGCGAGGAGGAGCCCGCCGCCCAGGTACCCGAGCGCGTACCCTGCCGTGGAGACGCGGTCCCTCTCTTCTTCCCGCGCGATGTGGGGGAGCAGCGAATCCGAGAAGACGAGCGAGCCGGTGAACCCGACGCTGCCGGCCAGGTACAGGGCAGACGCCAGCAGCCAGTCCCCGCGTTGCACGAAGAACAAACCCGCGCTCGCAATGACGCCCACCAGCATGAACGTGGCGAGGAAGCGCTTCTTGGCGCCGAGGTAGTCGGCCATTGCGCCCAGGACCGGCGCAGCGACCGCGACCAGCGCGAGCGCGATCGAGTTCGTGTAGCTCCAGTATGCCGTCGCGCGGAACGGCTCCAGGTCCGCCGCCGCCACGCGACCGTAGTAGATCGGCAGGACCGCGGCGCCGATCGTGGTGATGAAGGCCGAGTTGCCCCAGTCGTAGAGTGCCCAGCTCCACAGCTCCTTGCGGTCGAGCCCCAGGGTCGCCAGCCGGCGCGACAGCCGGCCTCCGGGCTTGGTGGCCGGCGGCTTCACGGTCGGCTCCTCGCCGCAGTGGGCACGCGAGGCCTGACGCGCCCCCCGTCGCGTACGACGTCCGCCTCCATCACACCTCCTCCTCCGTTCCCGGCGCACCGCCCGACGCCCCTCCACGCGGATACCCTCGCCTCTTCAGCACCCGCATGAGCTCCACGAACTCCTCCGGTGAGAGCGTCTCGGGCCGACGCTCTGGATCGATCCCGCTCTCGCGGGCAACGGCCTCGAGCTCCTCTGTGTCGAGCCGATACGCATCGGCGGTGCGCAGGATCTTCTGGAGTTGCTTCCGTCGCCAGCCGAAGGCGACGCGCGTGAGGGTGCGGAGGTCTGCCCGCTCTTCGCGCGTCAACCGCGGGGGACGGTCCGGCACGATGAGCACGACCGTCGAGTCCACGTCCGGAACCGGGCGGAAGGCGTGCCGACCGACGTGGAACAACCGCTTCACCCGCGCCACCGCGCGCATCCCCACGCTGAGCGCGCCGTAGTTCTTCTCGCCCGGCTCGGCGAGGATCCGATCGGCGACCTCGCGCTGCACCATCACCACAATGCGCTCCGGCTCCAGCCCCGACTCGAGGAGGCGGAAGAGGAGCGGCGAGGTGATGTTGTAGGGGATGTTGCCCACCACCTTGACGCGATCGGGCTCCCGCACGAGTGCGGTCAGGTCCGCCTCCATGACGTCCCCATGAACCACCTCGACGTTCGGCGCACCTGCGAATTCTTCCCGGAGCGCAGCGGCGAGGTCGTCGTCCTTCTCGATGGCGACGAGGCGTCCCGCCTGGGCCGCGAGGTGGCGCGTCAGTGCCCCGGTGCCGGGGCCGATCTCGAGCACCTCGTCCTCGGGTCCGGCCTCGAGCGCTGCCACGATCTTGCGCTGAATGTTGGGGTCGACCAGGAAGTTCTGGCCCAGCGACCGCTTGGCGCGCACGGCCGCCTCAGATGCGCACGAGCACGGCCGTGCGGTCGTCGGGCGGCACAGCCGTCTCGGCGTTCCCGGTGAGGTCGAAGATGTGCTCGAGGATCTCAGCGGGCGGGCGGTCCCGCAGCCGCGCCACCTCGGTCAGCAGCGCGGCTTCGCCGGCGCGCCCACCGCCCGCGAACGCATCCGACAACCCGTCCGTGAACAGGCACAGCAGGTCGCGCCCGCTCCCCCACTCGCTCGCCGCCTCGCCGTACTCCGGCAGCGCAACCGTCCCCAATGCCGGGTTCGTCGCGCCCAGACGGTGCGCCGAGCCGTCCGAGCAGATGCGGAATGCTTGCGGGTGTCCCGCGTTCGCGTACACGATGCGCCCGCCGCGCGCGTCGAGCACGCCGTAGAACAACGAGACGTACATTTCCGTGGTCTCCAGCTCGTCGATGATCGCCGCGTGCACGCGGGCGACCACCTCTCCCGGCGGCCGCGCCTCCAAAGCGTAGATCGCGACCGCACTGATCGTCAGCGCCATGATCAGCGAGGCCGGGAAGCCGTGGCCCGAGACATCCCCGATCAGCACCCCGAGCCGATCCCCGGCGAGGGGGAAGAGGTGGTAGAAGTCTCCGCCCACGGAGTCGGCCGGCGCGCAGCGGGCCGCGATCTCTGCCGGCGTCGCCAGCTTCGAGATGTCCGGCAACAGCTTGAGCTGGAGGTCATGCGCCAGCTCGAGCTCCCGCTCGAGCCGCTCCCGCCGCAGGCTCTCCCGCACCAGGCGCTGCATCTCGAGCGCCGCGCCGATCTGGCTCGCGATCGCAGCCAGCAGCCGCGCGTCACCCGCATCGAACGCCTCGCTCGTCCACCGCCCCACCAGATTGATCACGCCCACCGTCCGGGTCGGACCCTCGGGCGGCGTGTACGGGATCGGGACCGAGAGGAACGGCTCCCCGCGCCGGCGCGGTGGCGGCTCCAGTCGCGGGCCGCGCGGCCGCGCCACGGCCCGCTCGATGTTGCGCGCCCGGCGTTCGCGGAAGACCTGCGCGGTGATCGACTCCGGGTCGTCCGGTGAGATCGGCCCGGTCATCCCCTCCTCGCCCACGGCAGCGGCAAGGTGCAGGTACCCGTCCTCCGGCTCGTAGACCCAGAGGGATGCACGCCGCGCCGCCAGCACGTCCGCCACCTCGGCCAGAATGCGTCGGCCCGCCTCCTCCACGGACAGAACCGATCCGAGCGTCTCACTGATCGAGTAGAGGAGGTTGATCTCCTCGTAGCGCTCGGCCAGCTCTTCCGCGGCGAGGCGGGCCTCGGTCTCGTAGCTCAGGACCTGCGCAAGCGCCTCGGCCAGGAACTCGATCTCGCGCTCCGTGACCGCGCCGCCCTCCACCTCCAGCTCGAAGACGCCGTCCCCACCTGGCAGGCGGCGCGCGCCAGGCCCGGGCCCCGCGCCGACCACCGGCCCGCCGGGGTAGACGCACGTCCACCCCTCCGGCCCTGGCGTCCACAGGCGGACCTCCACGCCCTCGTGGATGCGGCGGAACACGTCCAGCAGCCCGCTCACGCCGCTCGCCGCGAGGGCCGGGGCGACCGCCCGCACGGTGCTCACCGCCGCGCTCGCGTCGGCCCGTGCCGGTTGCCGGAAACCAGGACCATCGTGATCGAGTTCCCTTGCTCGTTGAACTCGACCCGGTCCATCAGCTTCCGGATCAGGAAGATCCCCCTCCCGCTCGGCCGCGTCCGGTTGCCCGGCAGCGTCGGATCCGACAGCGCGCGCGGATCGAATCCCCGGCCCTCGTCCGTCACCCGCACGGTCACCTCGCTCGGGGTGACGTTCGCCTCCATCCGCACGCGCTTGGCAGGGTCTCGCCCGTTGCCGTACAGCATCGCATTCGACAACGCTTCGGTCACGCCAACCCGCAGGTTCAGTCGCAGCCGCGCATCGTCGAAGCCCACCTCCCGGCAACGGTTCACGAGCTGCTGCACTGCCCGCCCGATCGCGCGCAGGTCGTTCGGCAGCTCTACGCTGTAATCGACGTTCATGGCGTCCTGGTGCTCCTGGCGGCCGCCCGGCGGGGGCCGCGCCACAGCGCGGCGGCGTCGGCGCGGGCCGATTGTCGCCGATCCGTTGCGCCGGCCACCGTCGCCCGCGCCCCCCTTGCCGCGGGGCCGCCCGTGGGCCCGGCGTGGATCGCCGGGTCCCTTCAATTTAGCGCAGAAAACGCCAGAGGGACAGGTTCAGAAGGATGCGAGGGCCTCTTCCCTGCTGTTCGCGATGTGGAACAGTGTATCCAATTTCGTCAACTCGAAGAGCGTCCGCAGGTCCTCGTTCAGGTTCGCCAGGCGCAGCTCGCCGCCCTGCTCCCGGATCTTCTTGGACAGGCTGACGAGCACGCCCAGGCCGGAGGAGTCGATGTAGCCCGTGCGCGCGAAGTCGATGAGGAACTTACGGGCCCCGCCCTCCAGCTCCTGAAGCACCTTTTGCTTCAGCTCCTGCCGGTTTCCGACGATGAGCTGGCCCTCGACGTCGATCGCCACGACATCGTTCTCTTTCTTGATCTGGAAGTTCATGGCTCCCTCACGCGATCTCGGGGGTCGGCGGACACCCGCCGGATGGGCAAGTTCGGTGCCGCGTGTGGACGGCGCGACCGCGCCGACGCTTCACGCCAGCAGCGCCGTGATGCATGCGACGTGGACGATGTCTTCGACGCTCGCGCCGCGCGACAGGTCGTTGTAGGGCCGGGCGAGCCCCTGCACGATCGGCCCGAGCGCTTCCGCCCGCGCCAGCCGCTGGACGAGCTTGTACGCGATGTTCCCCGCGTCCAGGTTGGGGAAGACCAGCACGTTCGCACGCCCGGCGACGGTCGAACGCGCGGCCTTCCGCACCGCGACGTCGGGGATGAGTGCGGCATCCGCCTGAAGCTCGCCATCTGCCGGCACCTCCGGCATCCGTTCTCGGAACAGCGTGAGCGCGGCCCGCACCCGATCCACGCTGGGTCCCGGCGCGCTCCCATGCGTCGAGTACGAGAGGAAAGCCACGCGCGGCTCGTCCCCGACGATCCTGCGCCGTGCTTCGACCGCAGCCTGCGCGATGTCGGCGAGCTGTTTCGCTCCCGGCTCGGGGACCACGCCGGCGTCCGTGAAGGTCAGGACCTCGGGTCCGTCCGTACCCCGGAAGGGCGGCACCACCATGTAGAAGGAAGACGAGATGGTTTCGATCCCCGGTGCCGGCCCTATGCACCAGAGGGCCGCGCGCAGCACGTCCGCGGTCGTGTGTGCGGCCCCGGCGACGGCGCCGTCCGCCTCTCCCGTACAGACGAGCATCGCCCCGAAGTAGAGCGGGTTGGCGACGTACTCCAGCGCCTCCGCGCGGGTCATTCCACGGTGCTTGCGGCGCTCGGCGAGCTCCGCCGCGAACCGCTCGCGCCGCCCATCGCGCGTCGGGTCCAGGACCAGCACGCCGTCCCCGTCTCCCTCGGCTGCATCCACCGCGCGCCGCAGGTCATCGGCCGGCGAGCCCAGCAGGATGATGTCCATCACGCCGGCCCGCTGCAGCCGGGCCACCGCGTGGATCGTCCGGTCGTCGTGCCCTTCGGCGAACACGATTCGGCGCTTCAGCGCCGCCGCCCGCACCGGGAGCTGATCCAGGAAGTCGCTCATCGGCCTTGCCGTGCGGCCGCGTATTTCTCGCTCAGTCGTGCGTGGACAGCCGGCGCGACGAGCCCGCTCACGTCCCCGCCGAGCGATGCGATCTCCCGCACGAGCGAAGCGGACAGGAAGGAGTATTGCACGTCCGGCGCGAGGAACAGGGTTTCCACCTCGGGCCAGAGCTGCCGGTTCATCAGGGCCATCTGGAACTCGTACTCGAAGTCCGAGACCGCGCGCAGCCCGCGGATGATGATGCGGGCCTGCTGCTGTTGGGCGAACTCGACGAGCAGCCCTTCGAACGCCATGACTTCGACGCGCGGCTCTCCGGCGAAGACCTCCCGGATCATGTCGACCCGCTCCTGTACCGAGAAGAGCCCTTGCTTCGCCTGCGTCGAGCGATGCGCGACCGCCACGATGACGCGGTCAACGAAGCGCAGTGCTCGCCGTACGATGTCCTCGTGCCCGTTGGTGATCGGGTCGAACGACCCCGGGTAGATCGCGAGCCGTGCGTTCCTGTCGCTCATTCCGGTGCCGGGATCATGGTGAGCGCCGTGTCGCCGTAGCGCCGTGTCCGCATCCCCGGCACCTCCGGCAACGTCTCTTTTGCGCTGTGCTCGATCCAGAGTCGCCGCGCGAACGGCCGGCGCACGAACAGGCGGACCAGCTGGGCCGCTAACTCGCGCCCGTACGGCGGATCCGCGAGGGCGAGGTCGAACGCGAGCGGTTCGAGCGCCGCCACGTACGCCAGTGCGTCCGCACGCACCACCTCGGTCTGTTCTTCTGCCCCGAGCCTCGTGATGTTGGCCTTCAGTGTGCGTAGCGCCGGACCTGCATTCTCCACGAACGTCACCCGCGCCGCCCCACGCGAGAGCGCCTCGAGTCCCAGGGCGCCCGAGCCCGCGAACAGGTCGAGCACCTTGGCCCCAGGCAGATCCGACTGCAGCGCGCTCATCCACGCTTCGCGCACCCGGTCCGCGGTCGGGCGCGTCTGCCGTCCCGGCGGCGCCTCGATGCGATGGCCGCGCCACCGCCCCGCGATGATTCTCATGCCGCGGCCAGGGAACGGGCCGCGGCGGCGCGGCATCGGCGCTCGAGCGGCGTGGCGCCGCTCATCCCCTCGCGGATCCCTCCGCCGGCCGCAGGTCCACCAGGCGAGCTTGCAGCGAGACCTGATTTCCCCAGCGGTCCTCCTGGAGCTGGAACGCCACGTCGATCGCGCCTCGATTCACGTCCACCTCCCGCATCCGCTCCGCCATACGGAAGCCGATCGCGTCCAGCCGCACCCCGTCCTGCACGAGGTCGAGCTTCAGGTGCCCGTCTCCCACCACGCGGGGGTATCCCGCCACCGACACCCCGCGCGCCGCGAACACCGGTTCCGGGTTCCCCACGCCGAATGGCCCCAGGTGGCGCAGGTATCGGAAGAGCTCCGCATTCGCATCGGCCAGGCGGAGCTCGACGTCCACCTCCACCTCCGCCACCAGGTCGTCGGCCGTCAGCGTGGCGCACGCGTGCGCGTTGAACGCCTCCCGGAACGCGTCGATCCGTTCCGGCCGGATCTCGAGGCCCGCCGCGTACTTGTGGCCGCCGTAGCGCTCCAGGTAGTGCGCGCACGCGCGTAGCGCCTCGTACAGATGGAAGGCCGGGATGGAACGCGCGCTGCCCCGCGCCGGCCGTCCGGCCTCGGCGATCGCGATGAGGATCGTCGGCCGGTGGATCCGCTCCACCACGCGAGACGCCACGATGCCGATCACTCCCGCGTGCCAGCCCGGCGCCGCCAGCACCACCGCGTGGTCCCGCTCCGGGTCGTAGCTCCGCTCGAGGAGCTCCAAGGCCTCCCGCAGGGTCTCCCGATCCGCGATCTGGCGTTCCCGGTTGTCCGATTCGAGCCGTTCCGCGAGCGGCTCGGCCTCCGCCTCCGATTCCGCGAGCAGCAGCCGCACGCCCCATGCAGCCTCGCCCATGCGGCCGACCGCGTTGAGCCGCGGCCCCAGCACGTGGCTGACGTGACCCGCGACGATGCGCGGCTTGTCCGCGAGCCCCGTCCGCCGCAGCAGCGCGCGCAGCCCGGCGTTCCGCGTGACGGGGAGCACGCGCAGCCCGTACCGCGTCAGGATCCGGTTCTCTCCCGTGAGCGGGGCCAGGTCCGCGATCGTCGCGATCGCGACCAGGTCGAGGAAGTACCACAGATCCTCCGCCGGCATGCCCCGCGCTGCCCAGAGTGCCTGGCACAGCTTGAACGCCACGCCCGTGCCCGAGAGCGTCTTGTCGGGATACGGGCAATCCGGCCGATTCGGGTTGAGCACGCCCGCCGCGGCCGGCAACTCGGGCCCCGGCGTGTGATGGTCGGTGACGACGACGTCGATCCCGGCCGCAGCCGCGGCCGCGATCGCCTCGTGCGCCACGATCCCGCAATCGGCCGTCAGGATCAGCGTGGCGCCGGCCTCGACTGCGGCGGCCACGCCCGCGGCGCCGAGGTCGTAGCCGTCCACTAGCCGCCGCGGCACGAACGGCCTCACCCGGCCACCCAGCAGCCGCAGCACCCGGGTGTACAGCGCCGTCGCGCAGATCCCGTCCACGTCGTAGTCCCCGTGGACCAGGATGGTCTCGCCGCGCTCCAGCGCGCGTGAAACGCGCTCGACGGCGGCCTCCATGCCCGCCATCGCCCACGGGTCGCCCAGGCCCTCCAGCCGCGGCCGCAGGAACGACTTGGCCCCGTCGATCGTCGAGTAACCGCGCAGGACGAGGAGCCGGCAGAGCGGCTCCGGCAACCGAAGCGCGCGCACGAGCTCCCCCACGGCACGCTCGTCCACCGCCCCTCCCCGCTGCACCCAGCGCCGCGGCGGGGCCGGCACCGCCACCGATGGCATCATGGCGGCAAAGCTAGCGGCTCTTCCGGGACGGGGGCAAGAGAAAAACGGGCCGCGTTCCCTCGCAGAACGCGGCCCTCATTCGCCCGGATACAGGATCACGCCGCACGCTTCGCAGCGTAGCAGCGATTCCCCCCGCCGGATCTCGACCTGTTGCTGGATCGGCACCATGCTGAAGCAGTACCCGCAAGCTCCATCCGGCAGGAGCTGCGCCAGCACCACCCGCGTCTTGCCAGCGCGGACCCGCTCGTACAGTCGCAACGCATCTGGCGCCAGCCGCTGCGCGTGGTTCTCCCGCCGGTCGCGCAGGATCGCCAGCGCTGCCTCCGCATCCGCACGCTCCACCTGGAGCGCCTCCTTCTTCGGCTCCACCTCGGCGCGCACCTTCGCCAGCTCCCGCTCGAGCTCGTCCACCTTCAGCTCCGTGCGCGTCACCCGCTCCATCACCTCGAGCGCCTCCTGCTCATCCGCCTCCGCCGCCCGCCGAACCAGGTCCAGCTCAGTCCGCGCCGCCGCCTCCTCCCGTGGATTCCTCACCCGTTCCAGCCGCTCGCGGTAGCGCCGCAACCGCTCCTGCTTCTCCTCCGCCCCACGCTCGAGCCGCCGCGCCTGTTCCCTCAACTCGGCGACCTGTGCCCGCAGCGCCGCCAGCTCGCGCTCCAGCGCCAGCGCCGGCGCTTCCACCGATTCCAGCTTCGGCGCGTACTCCGCGAGCCGTTGTTCCGCGCCCGCGATCTCCCGGTCCATCTCCTGAAGCTGCAACAGCGATCGGTAGAGATCTTCCATTCACCCTTCCGTGGTTGAGGATCCCGATCTCCGGACCCGCGCCCGTCTGGGGTAGGTCCGGTATCTCCGACTGAGCTTAAACCCCAGATCGGAGAGCTCCGATCCAAGCTCCTTCAGCTCCGCGGCGATCGCGAGCCGCTCCCGCCAGATCGCCTCCTCGCGCGCCGGGTCCGCACGCAGCGACTCCATCTCGAGCTCGTCCAGCCGCTGGAACAGCGCGCGCGCGCGCAGGTCACCGATCGTGTCCCGGAAGACGCGGTCTCCGTCGGCGAGGTCCTGCGGATCACCGAGCAGTTCCTCGAGCAGCCGCCGCGCTGGCGCGGAGAGCGTCCACGTCGCGGGGTCCTCCCCCGCCCCATCTCCCGCCGCCAGCAGCGCGGCGTACAGCTCCCGGGCAGGGCCATCCGTCAGGTCTTCTGGCGCGAGCACCTCCGCCGCTGCGCGGATCCGTGCCCGATCGCGCAGCAGCAGCAACAGCAGCATGCGCTCCGTTGCGTCCCGCTGCATCACCGTCTCGCGTTGCGCCTCGCGCATCGCCCGCCGGTGGGCCGCCGGCCGCTCCAGCGCCAGCTCGCGCTCCAGCGTGTCGCGCCTCACGCCGGTCCGCTCCGACACCCGCGCCACGTAGATGTCTCGCAGCTTCGCGTCCGAGACGGCCCGCAGCGTCGGCAGCAACTTGTCCAGCGCGGTGCGGATGTGCTCCACATCGTCGAAGTAGCGGCGCTCCTCCAGGATCTGGAGCTTCCGCTCCAGTACGTCGATCGCCCCATCGAGCAGCGGCTGCAGCGCGGCCGTGCCCCCGCCCCGCACCAGCGAATCCGGATCCTCGCCCGGCGGCAGCGTCACGACCATCGGGTGCACGCCGGCCGCGAGCAGCGCATCCCCCGTGCGGAACGTGGCCCGCAGGCCCGCCGCGTCGCTGTCGTAGAGCAGCAACGCCCTGCGGGTGTAGCGCGAGAGGAGCTTCGCCTGCTCTTCCGTCATCGCCGTGCCGAGCGGCGCGACCACGTTCTCCACGCCGCGCGCCGCCAGCGACACGTAGTCCATGTAGCCCTCGACCACGAGGGCTTCTCCCTCCCGCCGGATCGCCTGCTTCGACCACGCCAGGCCGTACAGCACCTGCCCCTTCTCGAAGATCGGCGTCTCCGGCGAGTTCAGGTACTTCGGCGCGCCCTCCGCCGCCGTCCCCAGGATGCGTCCACCGAACCCGATCACGCGGCCCGATGCGTCCGTGATCGGAAACATCAGCCGGTGACGGAAGCGATCGTACGGCTCCGGCCGGTGCTCGCCCTGCTTGATCAGACCCGCTTCCAGCAGCACCGCGTCCGTGATCCCGTGGCGCGCAGCCGCCGTGCGCAGCGCTTCCCACTCGTCCGGCGCGTAGCCCAGCAGGAACCGCTCGACCGCATCCCGCGGGATGCCACGCCGCTCGAGGTACCGCCGCGCCACCTCGCCGGCGGGTTCGTCGCGGAGCTGCCGCTGGAAGAACTCCGCCGCGAACGCCACGGCTTCGTACAGCGGCCGGTGCCGCTCATCCCCCTCTCGCCCGCGGCCGGCCTCCGGGATCACCACACCCACCCGTTCCGCGACGTGTCTCACCGCATCGTTGAAGCTCAACCCGAGCCGCTTCATCAGGAACGAGAACACGTCCCCCGCTTCGCCGCAGCCGAAGCACTTGTAGAAGCCCTTGGCCGGGACGACGTAGAACGAGGGCGTCCTCTCCTGATGGAACGGGCACAGCGCACGGAAGTCCTTGCCCGCGCGCTTCAGCGCCACGTGCTCGCCCACGAGCTCGACGATGTCGGCCCGCGACCGGACCTCCTCTACGATCTCGTCGGGGATCATTCCAGCTCCGCGATCGTCACGCCGGTGCCCCCTTCGGCCGGCGCTCCTGGCCGGAACGCCTTGACTCGCCGATCCGCGCGCAGCGTCTGCGCGACCACCTCGCGAAGTGCGCCCGTGCCCTTGCCGTGGATGATGCGCAGCGTCGTCAGCTCCGCGCGCGCCGCAGCGTCCACCGCGCGCTCGACCTCGGCTGCCGCCTCGTCCGCGCGCAGCCCGCGCAGGTCCACTTCCGGCCGGGCCTCCACCTCCGGCGCGCTCCAGCCCGCAGCGAGCCCGGGAATCGGCCTCCGACGCGCCTGCGCTTCGGCCTCCTCCGGCTCCAGCGTGACGAGGCCCGTGAGCGGGACCTGCAGCCGGACGCCGCCCGTCTCCACCGTCGCGCGGCTGTCCCGGATCTCGACCACGGTGCCGATCGCGCCCGTGGCTGCGATGCGAACGCGGTCGCCCGGTTCCGGCGCGCGGGTCGGCTCGAGGCCCGCCGGCCCCATTTCGGCGGCCAGCTCCGGGGTCCGCTCGAGCTGCTTCCGCGCGGCCTGCTCGACCCTTCGCCGCGCCGTGCGCGCCGCCTCCTCGAACGCAGCCGCATCCAGTGCGGCGCCCACCGCCTCGCGCAGCTCCCGGATCGCCGCCTCCACTTCCTCGCGCGCGCCGAGGAGCAGGTCACGCGCCTGCTGCCGCGCGCGCCGCTCGGCGTCCCGCTCTCGCTTGCGCACCTCGTGCTCGCGCTGCTCGACCTGCCGTCGCAGCGCCACCAGCTCCTCCCTCGCCGCTTCCGCCTCCGCAAGCGCCTCCGCCGCGCGCCGCTCCTTCTCCTCCAGCTCGATCAGGAGCTGTCCGACCTCGCGCTCCGACTCCGGCTGGTAGGACTCCGCGCGCTCCAGCACGTGCGCCGGGAAGCCCAGTCCCCGCGCGATCGCGAGCCCGTAGCTGCGGCCCGGGATCCCCTTCACCAGCCGGTACGTCGGCTTCAGCTCCCGCGAGTCGAACTGCAACGACGCGTTGACCACTCCCCGTTCCGCGCTCGCCAGCAGCTTGAGCTGACCCAGGTGCGTCGTGGCGAAGGTGCGCGTCCCGCGCTGCGTCAGCTCCACCAGGATCGCGCGGGCCAGCGCGGCCCCCTCCACCGGGTCCGTCCCGCTGCCGACCTCGTCGATCAGCACGAGCGAATCCGAGTCCGCGTGCTCCACGATCTCCCGCAGGTTCTTCAGGTGCGCGGAGAAGGTGGAGAGGCTCGCCTCGATGGATTGCTCGTCGCCGATGTCCGCGAACACGTTGCCGAACAGCGGCAGCCGCGTCCCCGCACCCACCGGCGGGATGATCCCCGCCTGCGCCATCACGCTGATCAGCCCGATCGCCTTCAGCAGCACCGTCTTGCCGCCCGTGTTGGGACCGGAGACCAGCAGCGTCCGCTCATCCGGCTCCAGCGTCAGGTCGAACGGCACCACCGGATCCGGCCCCGCGAGCAGCAGTGGATGGTAGCCTCGGACGACGACGTACTCGCCCGAGCCACGCGGCAGGATCTCCGGTCGTCGCCCGTTGTACTCCACCGCATAGCGCGCTCGGGCGTACAGCGAGTCGATCGTGATCAGCGTGTCGAGCGTGATCTGGAGCACCTCGCGGTGCGGCCTCAGCCGCTGCGTGAGCTCGCGCAGGATACGCTGCACCTCGCGCGCTTCGGCTAGCTCCAGCTCGCGCAGGCGGTTCATCAGCTCGATCGCGACCGGCGGCTCCACGAACAGCGTGTTGCCGCTCGCGGACTCGTCATGCACGATGCCGCCGACCTCGCTCCGGCCCTCGCGCCGCACCGGGATCACGTACCGGCCGTCGCGCACGCTCACGGACGCGTCCGGCACGCGGATCCGCTCCGGCAGCGATGCCATGTACTGCTCGAGGCGTTCCACGATGCGCAGCCGAGCCGCCCGTATCTCTCTCCGCAGCCGTGCCAGCTCGGGCGTCGCGTCGTCGCGCACCTGGCCCGCGTCGTCGATCGCCTTGCGAATCGCCTGCTCCTCCGCCTCGAGCAGGCGCCGCCGCGCACGCGCCTCCTCCGCTTCCGCTCCGCCCTCCTCGCCGCCACCGGTCAGGAGTCGGTTCGCGAGCTCCGCCAGCAGCGGATAGTCGCTCGCGAAGCGCAGCAACGCGCGCCGTGCGGCGCGCGCCGACCGCAGCAGTTCTCCCGCGTCGCGCAACGCCACGCCGTCCCACACCGCCCCCTCCACGGCCAGCATCCGCAACGGCGCGCGGAGGTCCGGCACCGCCGGCGCCACCCAGTCCTGACTGGCGAGGAGGAACGCCGCCATCTGGTCCACACGGCGGAGCTCCTCGTCCACCCACACGTGGGCGTCAGAGGGTTCCAACGCGCGCACCGCCTCCGCGCCCAGCGGGCTCGCGGCGAATTTCGCCACCAGCTCGAGCGCCTCCGGGAACTGCAGCACCTGCAGCGCGTGCGCGTTCATGTCCTTCGCCCTGCTCCCTTCCGGCTACATCCTGCTGCCGGCGGATCTCAGCCCAACTCTTCTCGCACGATGCGGTTCGCCTCGCGCCCGTCGAAGCGACCCTTGATCCGCGGCATGATCCGGCCCATCACCTCCCCGATCGACTTCGCTCCACCAGCGATCGCCTCGCGCACGAGTGCGCGCACCTCCGCCTCATCCAGCGGCGGCGGAAGATACGCCGACAGCAGCGCCGCTTCGCGCTCTTCCTTCTCCGCCAGCTCCTCGCGCTTGCCCGCGCGCATCTGCTCCGCCGCTTCCTGCCGGCGTTTGATCGCGCGACTGATCACCTCGATCGTTTCCTCGTCGCTCAGCTCGTGTCCCAGCTCGATCTCCCGGTTGCGGATGTCCGAGAGGGTCGTCGTGAGCAACTCGGTGCGCAGCCGGTCCCGTTCCCGCCGCGCGGCGTTGAGATCCGCCCGGATCCGTTCCTTCAGCTCCGCTGCCATGGGCTCCTGCCTCCCTGTCCAAGTCCGCCGCGCGGCGTGGGCGCGCCGCGCGGCTCGTCCGCGCTCTCGCCACTCATCCCGGTGGCCAGTGCATCTGGCGTCCGCCCAGCACGTGCAGATGGATGTGGTCGACGGTCTGGCCCGCTGCGGGCCCGTTGTTCAGCACGAGCCGGTATCCCGCGCCCGAGATGCCCTCCTGCCGTGCGACCGCCCTCGCCGCCAACACGAGGCGCCCGATCAACTCGGCGTCCACCTCCTCCAGCGCGTCCACTGCCGGGATGTGGCGCTTCGGAACGACCAGCACGTGCGTCGGCGCCTGCGGGTTGATGTCCCTGAACGCGACCGTGTGCTCGTCCTGCCGCACCACCGCGGCCGGCAGCTCCCCAGCCACGATCTTGCAGAAGATGCATTCCGTCGTCGCCATGCGTGCCTCCTGAGTCGTTCCCCAAGATCGAGCCGTTCCGGCATCGCCCGGCAACCCGGGCCGTCACCCGCGGTGCGCCCACCGGCGGCGAGGCGCGGCGGCCGCCGGGGTGGAGCCGGCGGAGCGGCGGGCCAGCTCCGCCCGGCTCTCGGGGCGGCCAGCGAGCCGTGCGGTCCAACCCAACGCCCGGTCCTCCGGGGGCCGGGGAGCCGGACGGCCCACCCCCACCCCCCGCCCTCGGGGCAGCCGGACAGCGCCGTGGTCGCCCGCCACACCGCCCTCGAAGCAGCCGCGGGTTGTGGGCGGCGGCCCCCGGCTCTCGGGCGGCCGGCCAGCGGCCCAGTGCCCCCTGCTGTTGAGGCGGCCGGCGAGCCGCCCAGTGCCCCCTGCTCTTGAGGCGGCCGGCGAGCCCGGCGCCCCGGCGAACCCGGGTCTCAGCCGCCGGCCCGCGGCCCCCAACCCCGCTCGCGCAGACCTCCAGGGCGGCAGGGCGCCATGCCCTCATCCGGCGCTCCAGAGCCACCGACGCGACCGGGCGCGAGCCCCATCCGCCGGCCGCGGCCCAGGGCGGCCGGGCGGTAGGCCCGCTCGGCCCGAGCACCCCAACTCGCTATGGCCTTGCCCCTGTGGTCACACCATCCTGCGCACCCCGTCCCCGAGGAGGCGCCGGCCGATGATGAGCGAGATCGAGCAGCGTATCCTGACGCTGCTTCGCAGCGACCCCGATCCGATGGTTCCGCTGAGCCGGCTCCACGCCGCTCTGGTGGCCGAGCTCGGACCGCGCTCCGGAACGTACGCCCAGCTCCGCGAGCGCATCCGCCGCCGGCCTGACCTCTTCCTCCTCATCGAGCCGCTGCCCACGCCCTGGTCCGACGACTCCTGGCCGGCCGAGCTCAGGGGCGAGTACGAGCGCGCCCTGCGCGAGGCCGGGCTCGATGCAGGGCCCCGCGTTGCCATCGCCGGGTCCGACGACGGCCCGCTCGGGCTCGCCGCCCCTGCACCCGGCGCCGCGCCCGTGCTCCGCGCGCTCCAGGCCTCCCTCGTCCAGCTCTGGGCCGCCGCCGCGGGCGACCCGCAGCTCCAGCCCGAGGTCGTCGAAGCGCTCGGCCAGGCCGAAGAGGTCCGGCGGGTGCTCGAATCCCACGTCAGCGGCCGCGCCTCGGCCCCTGACGTGCTCGAATCCCACGTCACCGGGCGCGCCTCGGCTCCCGACGCGCTTGAGCGCGACGCCGGCTGAGGCCGACGAGCCCGGCGCCCCCGCCATCATCGCGGCCGCTCGGCCCAGCGGCAGCCGCCGCTCATCCCGCGCGCCGCCGGCCGGCTGTTCCGACCCGCTGATCGGGGCCCCTCAGCCCCCGCGCCGGAGCACGGCGCTCCACCACCCCTCCTCCTCGTCCACCGTCGCGACCTCCAACCCCGCCGCTCGCGCCGCGTCCGCGACCTCCTGAGCCTCCTCGACCAGGATCCCGCCCAGGATCGCGCGGCCGCGGGTGTCCAGCGCCTCCCGGAACGCCGGCAGCAGCGGCACCAGCACGCTGCTCAGGATGTTCGCGGCGATCACGTCGAACCGCTGCGGACCCAGGGCGCGCAGGTACGCCGCGTCCACGAGGTCGCAACGCAGCTCCACGCTCGCGGCCACGCCGTTGCGCTCGAGGTTGCGCGCCGCGGTCGCCACCGCGTCGGGATCGCTCTCGACGGCCAACACCTCGCGGGCGCCCAGCCGCGCCGCGGCGATGGCCAGGATCCCGCTGCCCGTGCCCACGTCGAGCACGCGGTCCCCGGGTTCCAGCACGGCCTCGAGCAGTCGCAGCGCTCCCCGGGTGGTCGCGTGCTCGCCAGTCCCGAACGCCATCTCTGGATCGATGACGATCTTGATGTCGCCGCGTCGCAGGCGCGGCTGCACCCAGGATGGCGTGATCACCAGCCGCCGCCCCACCCGTCGCGGCCCGAGGCCGCGGCGCCAGCGCTCCGCCCAATCTTCGTTCTCCTGCCAGGCCCACGAGAGCCGCTCCCCCGTCCCCGGGGCGGCCTCATCCAGCACCTCCCGCGCCTGCTGGATGAACGCTTCGAGATCCCGCGGCGGGTAGACGTACGTCACCAGACTTTCGTCTCGCTCTTCGACAGCCGCGCCGCCGAGCCCGATCAGGGCCTCCGCCACGGCCGCCCGTTCCTCCGGTGCTTCGGCCGCAGCGCACAGCACCAGCCAACGGTCCGGGTCCATTGCCTCCAGGACTTCGCTTCTCGGTTCTCGGCACGGCACGCCGCATCCGCGCTCCCGGCGCGCCCGCGGCGGCCGGGCCCGAGGCCTCACGCCCACATGCTCGTGCAAGGCCGCCAATCTAACGACGGGGCAGGGCCGGCTCAAAGCACACGGCCGCGAGGGAATACCTGGCGGGTGGGAGTCCTCGTGCCTGCGGCAGGGGTAGGCGGGAACGGCAACGGCGCTCCGCTGGGGTGTGACTCAACGGAGCGCCGGCGGAAGCGATCGGTGTCGTCGGTGAGGATCCCGCGAGGCGCCGCTGGCACCCCGGGGGCGACGGAGGCGGAGTCGGCGGGGTCCGTGGTGTGCCGGAGCCGTCACGCGCTGAACGCGCTGCGGACCCGGCTCCAAAAGCTGCGGTCCTGTTCGCTCTGCTCGGGGTTCGCAGGCGGAGGCGCCTCGATCTTCGCGAGCTTCCTGAACAGCGCCTCCTGTTCCCGCGTGAGCTCGGTCGGCGTCCAAACCACGATGCGAACGATCTGGTCGCCGCGGCCCTGGCCGCGGAGCTTCGGCAAGCCGCGCCCCGTCATACGCAGGAGCCGGCCAGATTGCGTTCCGGCGGGGATCTTCAGCCGTGCCACGCCGTGGATCGTCGGCACCTCGACCTCCGCGCCGAGCGCGGCCTGGCTGAACGTGATCGCGACCGTGGTGTACAGGTCCGCGCCCTCCCGCACGAAGCGCGGATCCTCCTGCACCTCCAGCACCACCATGATGTCCCCGCGCGGCCCGCCGCGGGCACCTGCGTTGCCCTGCCCACGCAGCGTGAGATAGTCGCCCGTCGAGACGCCGGCCGGCACTTCCACGGCGAACGTCCGCCTGACGGGCCGGACGCCGCGCCCGCCGCACGCCCCGCACAGCTGCTCGATGCGCTGCCCCTCGCCGTCGCAGTCCGGGCAGGCGGTCACGCTCACGAGCTGGCCCAGCATCGAGCGCTGTACCCTCCGCACCTCGCCCGCTCCACCGCACGTGCTGCAGCGCACCGGCGGCGCTCCGTTCTCGGATCCGATGCCGCGGCAGGCGTCGCACGGGTCGAGGACCTGCACCTCGAACGTCTTCCGCGCGCCGTCGGCCACTTCGCCGAGCGTCAGCGGGACCCGCACGGTGATGTCCGCGCCCCGCCGCTGGCTGCTCCGCGCCCGCCGGCCCGTGGCGCGCGTGCCGAACAGGTCGCCGAAGCCGAAGCCGCCGAACTCGCGCATGAAGATCTCGAGCGCGTCCGCGAAATCGAAGCCGCCATACCCGGCTTGGCCCGCAGCCGCGCCCTTCACGCCCGCATGCCCGTACCGGTCGTAGGCGGCTCGCTTCTCCGGATCGCGGAGGACCTCGTAGGCCTCCGTCGCCTCCTTGAAGAGCTCCTCCGCTTCCTTCGAGCCGCCGTTCCGGTCCGGATGGTACTTCAGCGCGAGCTTCCGGTAGGCCTTCTTGATCGTCTCGGTGTCAGCGTCGCGCGGGACACCCAGAATCTCGTAGTAGTCTCTCATGCTTCCACTCGCGGCTCCGGCTCGCCTCCCATCAGCTCCGAGAGCAACGAGCTCGTGTACCGCACGATCGCCGCCACCTTCTCGTAGGACATCCGGGTGGGGCCGATCACGCCGACCACCCCCGTCAGTCCACCGCTGCGGTAGGGCGACGTCACGAGCGTGAAGGGAGTGAGCAACGGATCTGCGTTCTCGCCGCCGATGGTGATCTGGACCGAGACGTCCCGCACCCGCTCGCCCAGCACCGAGGCCAGCAGGTCGCGCCGCTCCGTCAGCTCGATCAAGCCCTTGAGGCTGCTCTCGCTCGCGAACTCCGGCTGGCTCGCCAGCACGCTCGCGTTCCCCAGGTGCAGGCCGTCCGCGCCGCTCCGGTCGAACAGGTCGTCCGCCGCCTGGAGGAAGATGTTGAGCAGCTCCGTCGCGGCCGCATCATCCCCGGGAACCGAATCCCGCAGGCGCTCCGGCAGCGTCTGCCGGATCTGCGCCAGCGTCTGCCCGGCCAGCCGCTCGTTCAGCACCATCGTCACCGCCACCAGCGACTGCGGTGGCACCGCCCCGGGCAGGTCCACGTAGACCGTGCGCACGCGCCCGCCGCCGAGCGTCAGCACCAGCAGCACCTTCTCGCTGGTGAGCGAGACCAGCTCCAGCTTTTCCAGTACCGCGTCTTCCAGCCGGGGCGCGATCGCGATGCCGAGCTCGCCCGTCAGGAGCCCCAACGCCTGCGTCGCCCGGCGGATGAGCCACTCCAGCGCCGTGCTCCGCTCCTCCTCCCCCAGCTCGCGCCGCAGCCGCCGCTGCTCCGCAGCGGTCAGCTTCACCGGCCGCATCAGCGTGTCGACGTAGTACCGGTAGGCCCGATCCGTGGGCACCCGTCCGGCCGACGTGTGCGGATGATACAGGAAACCCTTCTCCTCCAGGTCGGCCATCGTGTTGCGCACGGTCGCGGGCGAAACGCCCAGCGCGAACTTCCTGGCCACGACCCGGCTACCGGCGGGCTCCGCCGTCTCGACGTACGTGCGGATCACCGCCTCGAGCACTCGCCGCTCCCGTTCCGTGAGCACGTCGCCGCTCATCGATTTACCAGCGGTCAGGTCAAGGCCCATGCATCCTGCGAAAAATGTCGCCCCAGCGGCGGATCCGAGTCAAGCCGCGCCGCTCGGACTGCGCCGGGGGCCTCTCCCTGCGCCCAGCGCCGCCTGGGGATCGCGCCTCCGCGCCGCGGGCGTCGCGCCCCTACGCCGCGGCGTCGAGCTCCACCGCCAGGTGGTCCAGGAGGAGCCAGCCGTCCGGCGTGAGACGCAGCGCGTCCGTCGTGAGCTCCGCCCACCCCCGCCCCGCCCAGTCCGCAGCGAGTCGCCGCTGCCGCGGCGTCATCTCCTCCAGCGGCAACCCTTCTGCGGTGCGCAACGCCAGCCACGTGCGCTCCAGCCGCGCCGCCTCGCCCGCAACCTCCTCCTCGCCTTCCGCCGGCAGCTCGCCCCGCCCCACCGTCGCCGCGTACGCGCTCCAGTCCCGCAGGTTCCAGCGGCGCTTCGGCGGCAGGTACGAATGCGCCCCCGGCCCCAACCCGAGGTACGGCGCGCCGGACCAGTAGACCGCGTTGTGCCGCGACTCGAACCCCGGCCGCGCGAAGTTCGACACCTCGTAGTGCAGGAACCCCGCCGCCGCAAGCCGCTTCGCGGCCAGCAGGTACTCGGCCCGGTAGGTCTCCTCGCCCGGCAGCCGCTCGCGGCCCTCCGCCACCCAGCGCCCCAGCGGCGCACGCGCCTCGGCGGTGAGCCCGTAGAGCGACACGTGCTCCGGCTCCAGCGCGAGCGCGCACTCCAGATCCCGCGCCCAGTCCCGCCCCAGGCGTTCGGGCAGGGCGAAGATCAGATCCACGCTGACGTTCCCGAACCCCGCCGCCCGCGCAGCGTCGATCGCCCGCGCCGGCCCGTCCGGCCCGTGCAGCCGGCCCATCCAGGCGAGCGCTGCCGCGTGGAACGTCTGCACCCCAAGGCTGACGCGGTTCACCCCCGCGCTCCGCCAGTCCCGCGCCAGCTCCACCGTGAAGCTCTCCGGGTTCGCTTCCGCCGTGATCTCCGCGCTCGGGGAGATCGTCGCGTGGCGCCCGATTCGCTCCAGCAAGGCCGGCAGCGCGCCGACGCCCAGCAGCGACGGCGTCCCGCCGCCCACGTAGATCGTGTCCAGCTCCAGCCGCCCCAGCCCCTCGCGGGCCAACACCAGCTCCAGCTCCGCCTCCACCGCGGTCAGCCACTCCGCCGTCGGTGCGCGCCGCACCGCCTGAACCGCGAAGTCGCAATAGCTGCACCGGCGTGCGCAGAACGGGACGTGCACGTACAGCGCACGGGGCGGCGTGCCGTGGGACGGCGCTACGCGCGTGGTGTCGCCTCCTGCCAGGGGATCGAACCGGATCTACCCGGATCCTGGTACCCCCACGCGACCGGCCAGTTGCCGCCCGCCGTCCGCCGCCACGGCCCGCACGCGCCACCCGGACCGACGCGAGAGGCCGCCTGCGCCCCGCTCTCCGCGGACGCGGCGCGCCGCCCGGACGCCGACGCTCCGCCGGGGCGCCGCCCGGGACGCCCCGGCCGACGCGTCTCCTCAAACGACTCGCGGGTGTCGATCCGAAGGCTCCGCAGTGGGCCGCGCGGTCGCGCGATCCCGGCTCCTCACGCCCGCGTGTACCGTCCGCCGGAAACCTGGCGAGCATGGCCCGCCAGCTCGAGCTCGAGCAGCGCGTTCAGCAGGACTGACGGCGGCGCATCGCAGACGTCCGCGAGGTCGTCCACGTGCATCGGGTCGTGCCCGAGCGCATCCCACACTGCGCGCGCGGCGGGACTCAGCCCGACTGGCACCGGGGCGCTCTCGCCGTGTTCCGCATCCAGCGCCGCGCTCCGGCTGGCCA
Organism: Longimicrobiales bacterium; assembly: GCA_036563975.1. Taxonomy (GTDB): domain Bacteria; phylum Gemmatimonadota; class Gemmatimonadetes; order Longimicrobiales; family RSA9; genus RSA9. The sequence goes on from DATCLK010000206.1 coordinate 21,968, forward strand.
GCTCCCCGAGCCCCACGGCCTCCAGGATGTCCCGCACCTCGATCGCCGGAGTGGCGCCGTCTCGCAGCAGCGCATTGGTCCCGACGCTCGTCTTCCGGCCGATCGGTCCCGGCACCGCCAGCACCTCACGGCCGAGATCCAGCGCGTGGCGTACCGTGATGAGTGCGCCGCTCCGGGCCGATGCCTCGACGACCGTCACGCCGAGCGCCAGCGCCGCGATCAGCCGGTTGCGTCGCGGGAAGAGGTGCTTCAGCGCGGGCGTTCCCGGCGCCGTTTCGCTGAGCAGCAACCCCTCACGCGCGATGCGCTCGTACAGCCACGTGTTCTGCACCGGGTAGGCGACGTCGATCCCTCCCGCCAGCACGGCGATCGTGCCGCCCTCCAGCGCCGCCGCGTGCGCGTGCGCATCGATGCCTCGCGCGAGCCCGCTCACGACCACGACGCCCGCCCGCGACAGCCCGCCGGCCAGCAGGCGCGCAGCCGATTCGCCGTACTCCGTGCTCTGGCGGGCGCCGACCACGGCGACCGCCGGCCGCTCCAGCAGTTCCAGCCGTCCCCGCGCGAAGAGCACGGGCGGCGGATCCTGCAGGTGCAGCAACCGCGAGGGGTAGCGTGGGTCCGTGTCGAGCAAGACCTCCACACCGGTGCGCAGCACCGTCCGCAGCGACGACTCTACCCGGCGGCGAATGATGGCGCTGTCGCGGACCAGTGCGGCCGCCTCTCCGATCGCCGCGGCCGGCGCGGACAGTGCGGCCGGCGCACTGCCGTAGTGCCGGAGCAGCGTGCGCAGCCGGTCCCCGTTCCCCACCCCCGGCAACACGCACAGGTGGAGGAGCGCCCTGAGCTCCGACTCGCTGATCATGACGCGGCTCTCGACCGGATCCGCTCCGGGTGGCGGTGGATAACGTCGGCGCAGAGCTCACGGCCAGAAGGTCGGCGCGGGCGGCTCCCCCTCCGCCGCCGCCTCCACCGCCTCCTGCACGCGCGCCCACAGGGCCTCGAGGAGCTCGCCCAGTCCGCGACGGGTGACCGCCGAGATCGTGAACGTGCCCCACGCATCCGGCGCGTCGACGCGCGGCGGCTCCTGCCCCGGCGCCAGGAGGTCTGCCTTCGTCAGCACCACGCAATGCGGACGGCTCGCCAGCTCGGGCGAGTACGCGGCGAGTTCCTGCCGCAGCATGCAGTACTCGGCCTGTGCATCCTCGGAGTCCACCGGGATCAGGTAGGCCAGGGTCCGCGTCCGCTCGATGTGTCGGAGGAACCGCAGGCCCAACCCTTTGCCCTGGTGCGCACCCTCGATGATCCCGGGGATGTCCGCCACGACGTACGATCGCGAGCCGGGCAGCTCCACGACGCCCAGGTTCGGCGTGAGCGTGGTGAACGGGTAGTCCGCGATCTTCGGCCGGGCGGCGGAGACCGCAGCCAGGAACGTCGACTTCCCCGCGTTCGGACGACCCACGAGTCCCACGTCCGCGATCAACTTCAGCTCGAGCGCGATCCGGCGCTCCTCGCCCTCTTCCCCCGGCTCCCAGCGGCGCGGCGCCCGGTTCGTCGGCGTCGCGAACGCCGCGTTGCCCCGGCCACCCCGACCACCCCGCGCCACCACCAGCTCCTGCCCGTGCTCGACCAACTCGCCGAGGAACTCGCCTGTGTCCGCATCACGCACGACCGTTCCGGGCGGCACGCGCAGGATCAGACTCGCGCCATCGCGGCCCGTCCGGTTCTTCCCCTGGCCGTGCTGCCCCCGCTCCGCGCGGTAGTGCTGCTGATACCGGTAATCCAGGAGCGTGGTGAGCTGCCGGTCGGCACGCAGGATCACGTCTCCGCCCCGGCCTCCATCCCCGCCCGAGGGGCCGCCTCGCGGCACGCCTTTCTCCCGCCGGAACGCTTCCGCCCCGGACCCGCCCGTTCCGCCGTAGACATGAATCACCGCGTAATCGACGAACATCTCCCCGAATGCTCCCGTAAGCGCTGGATCCCCGTCCTGCCCGGCCGGCCCGCCCGGCTGACACCAGGCAGGCAGCGGGACCGGATGCCGTCACGCTTCGATCCGGTCCGCCGCCCCCCGCCCGCCGCTCGCGCGCTCCTCCCACCGCGCGCGCACGGCGGCCCAAACGTCCCGCGCCGCCTGCGCCCGCGCCGGCGGCGCCGCCGCACACGCGATCTCCAGCGCCTCCGCCACGTCTTCCACGCTCGCACCCACGTTGAGCGCCCCGCGCAGGTGTGCGTGGAGCTGCGCCGGTGCGTTCTGCGGCACCAGCAGCGCAATGATGCACAGCTCGCGCACGCTCAGCGCCAGTCCTGGCCGGGCCAGGACCTTGCCGTAGCCCTCCTCGAGCATCCACGCTTCGAGGTCGGGGTGTAGCTCCGCCACGCGTTCGCGCAGCCGCGCGTACTGCGTCCCGTACACCCGCGCGCACACCGCCTCCCCACGGGCCCGCCACTCCTCCCGACTCCCTCCCGCCGCCCTGCCCGCCGGCCGGCCCGACCGTTCCCGCCACGCCGCCATCGCGTTCAGCGCGCCCGGGAAACCCACGAAAAGGTAACTCTGGAGCAGCGCCTCCTCGATCGCCTCTGGCGCCGCTGCCTCTCTCGCGCCCTCCAGCGCCGCCTCGACGGCCGACCGCTCCCCGGAGCCGATCGCCGCTGACAGCGTGACCAGCGCGCGCGTCGCCTCATCCATCCCCGGTCCGCCTCTCTCCGCCGCGCCTCCGGCAGCGTGCACGCGCCCGCCGATGCGGGGCTGTTCGTCCCGCGTCAATGAAAGCCTGATCCCGCGGCATGTCCATGGCTGATTGTGCCGTGATTTCCGCAGACGAGGGCCACCATCCGTCCGGCCGCGCGGCGGCGCAGCGCGCGACGCGCCACCACATCGCGAGACCGGCCGGGTGCGCGTGCCTCAGCGATCAGCGCTGCCGCCCACCCGTCCGACGTAGCGGCGCCCCGACTCGCTGTCGAGCCAGCGCGCAAGGTGGGATTCCGGTCGCGCGTCCTCGCGCGCGCGGACGAGGTCTTCGGGTCGCTCGATCCCGTACCAACCCGGCAACATGCGGAGCGTCAGGCCCTCCGCTTCCGCCCCTTCGATGGTCTCCCGGACGGCCGCCGGCACGCCCCACGCGACGCGCCGCAAGAGCCCGGCGGCCCGCGGCCAGGAGGCGGCCCTGAGTCCGAGCAGGTACGGCCGGCCCGTCCGCGTCGGTCCCAACACGATGTCCACCTCACGCAGGTCCGCGAACGCGGCCGTCAGGATTCCGTCCGGGATCGTCGGCGAATCGCTGGCCACGATCACGGTCCGCCCCGCATCATCCGCGAACGACCAGGCGAACGCGTCGTGCAACCGCTCGCCGATTCCGCCCGGCACCTGCGCCGCGCGCGGAAGATGCGCGAACTGCGCCTCGAAGTACTCGCGCGCCCGCCCCTCCACCTCGTACCACAGCTCGACCCGTGCCCGCTCCCGCGCCGCCAGCGCCAGCACATCCCGCAGGCACGCCTCGTACACCGACACCGCCTCGTCCGGCGGCAGCGACGGCGTGAGCTGCGTCTTCGCGATCTCGGCCGCAGGCCATCTCGCGAACACCAGCAGGCGATCAGACCCCATCCCTTCCCATCCGTCGTCGGCGCACCGCACCCGCGCACGCGCGTGGTCGGCTCGACCGCCCCCGCACGCCCGCCCGCGCACTCCTGGGTGAGATCAGGCCTGGAACAACACCCAGGAGTTCTCCACCACCAGCTTGATCCCGATGATCAGGAACACTGCGCCGAACACCCAGCGCAGCCTTCCAACCCCCAACCGCTGGTTCACCCGCGCGCCCCAGCCCACGGAGAGCAGCGAGCCAGCGAGCAACGGCAAGGCCGCCCACAGGTGGACGTACCCCAGGCTTCCCGGGGGCAACCCCTCGACTCCCACGCCGCCGATCACGTAGCTCGCCGTCCCTGCCAGGGAGGCGAACGCCATCACACCGAGGGACACGCCCGTCACGCGTCGCAGGTCCAGCCGCACCACGTGCGCCAGCAGCGGGATCGCGATCACACCGCCGCCGACGCCGAGGAGCGCCGATATCAACCCCACCAACAACCCGATCCCCAGCAGCAGGCCGCGCCCGGCCCGCCAGGGCCGCTCCACGGCGCTCCGGCGCCCTACCGCGAGCTGCACGCCCGATGCCACGACGAGCACGCCGAACGCCAGCTTGAGGATTGGGCCGGGAACCGCCATCGCGATGCGTGCCCCCGCCACTGCGCCGAGCGTCGCCCCCAGCGCCACGGGCAGCACCAGTCGCCACGGCACCAGCCCCGCTCGCCGATACGTGGAGACGCCTAGCAGCGCCGTCGGCATGATGACGAACAGGCTCGTCGCGTGGGCCACCGCCGGCTCGAGCGCCGGCGAGATCCCGGTGCCGCTCCACTCGGGATGACCGTAGAACAGATAGAGGAGGGGCACCATCAGCACCCCTCCTCCGATTCCGACCAGCCCTGCGACGAAGCCGACGACGAGTCCGGCGGCCGCCAGCCCCAGCACCACTTCGGCCCCCATCGCCTCTCGCCGCCCGCCGCTACCGGAGCGCGCCCTCCAGCTCCTGCTCCGCTCCCTGCTCCTCCTGCTGCGGCTCGGAGCCCGCGCCGTGCGCCGAAGTGTACCGCGCCGCAGCCGCGAACAGCTCATCCATGTTCCGCGACTGCCGCAGCAGCTGCGTCGCCACCCCGATCCACGGGTCCTCCGCGTTCCAGCGCCGCCGCGCCTCCGCGTCTCCCCACTTCGCGTGCGTGATCTCTACGGCCAGGTCCCGGGCCACCCAGCGCGACGCCTGGTCGAACTCGGACCGGTCCACGTCGATCCCCGCCTGACGCAGCGCCGCGTACAGCCCATCCAGCATCGCCGGTGTCACCGGGAAGCTCGGCTCCAGATTCGGATGCGCCCGCGCGTACTCCACCGCGTAGCGGAACACCGCATCCCGGTACTTCGACCCGTGCCGCTGCAGCGACTTCAGGAACGTCTGCTCCGCCGTCGAAAGCGTGTCCCGCTCCATGATCACGTCCGGCCGGATCCCGCCGCCACCGTAGACCACGCGCCCGCCCACCGTCCGGAACACCTCGCGCGCGCCGGCCCCGGCGCTGTCGCTGGACGCCGCATCCGTGGCGCCCGCGCCGCCGTTCGCCGCCGCGACACTGTACGGCTTCTGGATCGACCGCCCGGACGCCGTGTACCACCGCGCCGTCGTCAGCTTCAGGTGGTTGCCGCCCGAGAGCGGGAACAGCGTCTGCACCGAGCCCTTCCCGAACGTCGTCCGGCCCACCACCAGCGCGCGATCGTTGTCCTGGAGCGCGCCAGCCACGATCTCCGATGCCGACGCGCTACCCTCGTCCACCAGCACCACGATCGGCATCCCCGGGTACGCGTCCTCGCCCGTCGCGACGAAGTCCTGGTTCTGCGAGGGAATCCGGCTCCGCGTCTCCACCACCGCCCGCCCCGCTTCCAGGAACAGGTCGCTCACCGCGACGCCCTGATCCAGCAGCCCGCCCGGGTTCTGCCGCAGGTCGAGCACCAACCCCCGCATCCCCTTCGCCCGCAACCCGTCGATCGCCGCCTTGAGGTCCTGCGCGGACGTCTCGCTGAAGACGCGCAGCTCCACGTACCCGACACGGTCATCCAGCATGTAGGCCGCCGCCACCGATGGCACGCGGATCTCATCACGCACGATCCGGAACGGGATCGGCTCGTCCACCCCGCTCCGCACCACGCGCAGGCTGACCGGCTGCCCCTTCGGGCCCCGCAGCCGCTCGACCGCCTCGTCCACCGTCCAGCCCCGCGTGCTCTGCCCGTCCACCTCCACGATCCGGTCTCCAGCCTGCAACCCCGCACGCTCCGCCGGCGTGTCCCGCAGCGGCGCGATCACCGTCACCCAACCATCGCGGATGTCGATCTGGATGCCGAGCCCGCCGTACTCCCCCTGCGTCTGGACCCGCAACCGCTCGTAGTCCTGCGGCGTCATCAGGCTCGTGTGCGGATCGCCGAGCTCGTGCAGGAGCCCGTCGATCGCCATCCGATACAACGACGCAGGATCCTTCGGGTCGACGAACCGATCCGAGACGTGGTGCAGTACCTCTTCGAAGAGCCGCGCCTGGTAGTAGACGTTCTGTTCCTGGCTCGCCCCTCTCTGCAACAGCCAGCCCCCACTGACCAGTGCGAGCGCCGCGACCAGCAGGGGTGCCAGGATGGAACGCTTGATCTTCATCCGTCCTCCCAAGACCTGGGGATCGGCCGCCCGGCAGACCGATCGTCCTCGCGGTAGACTAACCCGCGTCCAGAGAGAATGTTTCCGGAAACCTGGATCTCAGGCGACGCAGGATCTCGGCATGCACCTCGGCCGGCCCGGCCGTCGCGCTCACCCTCTCCACGCCCGGCTCCGTTTCGGCCAGCAAGGCGTATGCCTCCGCCACCCTCCGGTGAAACGCCTCCCCCGCCCGCTCGATCCGGTCAACCTCCCGCCCCGCCTGCCGGCGTCGCGACTCCCCGACGGCCAGCGGCACGTCGAGCAGCAGCGTGATGTCGGGCTTCAGCCCGCCCGTGGCGAACTCGTTCGCCCGCCGCACCTCCTCCAGCGGCAGGCCCCGGCCGTAGCCCTGGTACGCGAGCGTGGAGAGCTCGTACCGGTCCGCCACCACCACCTCTCCCGCAGCCAGCGCCGGCGCGAGCACCTCGTCCACGTGGACGGCACGCGCGGCCAGCGCCAGTAGCAGCTCGGCGCGCGCCGGAAGATCCTCACCCTCCAGCATCAGCCGCCGGATCTCCTCGCCGACCGCCGTCCCTCCAGGCTCACGCACCAGTCGGTGCGGCACGCCCCGCTCCGCCAACCATTGCGCCAGCAGCGCCGCCTGCGTGCTCTTGCCCGAGCCTTCGATCCCCTCGAAGCAGATGAAGATGCCGCGGCGCGCGGCCCTGCCCGCGGTCACCATCGTCCGACCCACGTGCAATTCCGCGCGCCCGGATGATGCATCCTTCACGTCCCGATTGCGATCGGTCGCCGCGATTCGACGCCCGCCTCCCCACTCACTCGTAGTAATCCAAACCCAGGTGCGTGATCTGCTCCTCCCCCATTAGATGCCGCAACGTGTTCTTCAGCTTCATGTGCTGGATGAACAGATCATGCTCCGGGTACAGCTCCGGCGCCACCATCGGGCTCTTGAAGTAGAACGACAACCATTCCTGGATCCCGCTCATCCCCGCCCGCGCCGCGAGGTCCAGGAAAAGCGCCAGGTCCAGCACGATCGGCGCCGCGAGGATCGAGTCCCGGCACAGGAAGTCCACCTTGATCTGCATCGGGTAGCCGAGCCAACCGAAGATGTCCAGGTTGTCCCAGCCCTCCTTGTTGTCCCCGCGCGGCGGATAGTAGTTGATCCGCACCTTGTGGTAGACCTCGCCGTAGAGCTCCGGGTAGAGCTGCGGCTGGAGGATGTACTCCAACACGCCCAGCTTCGACTCCTCCTTCGTCTTGAAGGAGTCCGGATCATCCAGCACCGCCCCGTCCCGGTTCCCGAGGATGTTCGTGCTGAACCAACCCCTCAGGCCCAGCATCCGTGCCTTCAGACCAGGCGCGATGATCGTCTTCATCAGCGTCTGGCCCGTCTTGAAGTCCTTCCCCGCGATCGGCACCCCGCGCTCCCGCGCGAGCTGCTGCAACGCCGGGATGTCCACGGTCAGATTCGGCGCGCCGTTCGCGTACGGGACTCCCTCCATGATCGCGGCCCATGCGTACAGCATCGATGGCGCGATCGCCTCGTCGTTCCGCTCCATCGCCCGCTCGAACGACTCCACGCTCGCGTGCGCCTCGCTCGGCCTCATGAAGATCTCCGTCGAGCCGCACCACACCATCACCAGCCGCGCGCAGCCCTGCTCCTCCTTGAACCGCCGGATGTCCTCCCGCAACTGCTCCGCGAGGTCCCGCTTCGTCCGCCCCCGCTTCACGTTCTCTCCGTCCAGCCGGCGCACGTACGCCTTGTCGAACACGGCCGGCATCGGACGGATGCTCTTGAGGAAATCCGCGAGCGGATCGATGTCCTTGCGCTCCAGCACGCCGGCCTTGATCGCGCTTTCGTACGCATCATCCGGGATCGGGTCCCAGCCCCCGAAGGTGAGCTGCTCCAGCGACGCCAGCGGCACGAAGTCCTTGATCTTCGGTTGCCGCCCTTCCGTCCGCCGTCCCAGCCGGATGTGCGCCATCTGCGTCAGCGACCCGATCGGCTGCGCCATCCCGCGCCGCACCGCTTCCACACCGGCGATGAACGTCGTCGCCACCGCACCCAGACCCGGCAGCAACACACCCAGCCGGCCTTCCGCCGGCGCGATCCGACTACCTTGAGCCACGGCTCTCCTCTTCCGTTAGGGTGCCAACCGGCGCCAGTTCCTCGTTCAGGGGCACACCCCGCGCGTGCTGGTATACCCACACGATCCGCTGGAACGCCGTGATGTTGGTCAGGATTGCAAGGATGAAAATCACGCCCTTCAAGACCAGGCCGTCCCACGCTTCGCCGAAGAGTAGCGAGGACAGCCCGATCAGCACCACTCGCTCCGCGCGTGGCATGAGCCCCACCCGGCAGTCCAGCCCCAGCGCCTCCGCACGCGCACGCGTGTAGCTGATCATCAACGAGCCCGCCATCGCGAGCATGATCAGGTAGATCATGCCCACGTCGCCCAGCTCCAGGCGGTAGTCGTTGTAGAGCGAGAGGATCCCGAGGTAGACGACGATCTCGCTGATCCGGTCCAGCGTCGAGTCGTAGAACGCCCCGAACTTGCTCCCCAGCTCCGTCAGCCGGGCCACCCGGCCGTCCAGGATGTCGAAAAGGCCGCCCAGCAGAACCAGGAAGCCGGCCAGCCGAACCTCGTGCCGGTGGAAGGCCAGCCCGGAACTCACCGTCACCAGGAACCCCAAGGTGGTGAGCAGATTGGGGTGCACCCGGTTCCTCGCCAGCATGTCCGTTACCGGCCTCAGCACCCGGTACGCCCACCCCCGGAGCGACTCCAGACCGACCATGTGTGGGCCTCAGGAGGGCAGGATGATCCGCGACTGCGCTCCCGCCTCGATCCCCTTCGCGATCTCGCCGTTCACGCGCGCAAGCACTCGTTCGAAGTTCGCTTGGGCGGCGACGAGGCTCTGGTATACGGGGCTCGCCTGCAGCGTCGCGAAGCTGCGCTCGTAATCTTCCTGGACCTCGGCGGCCGGCGCCTCGCCCCGTTCGAGCGAGCGCGCCATTTGCCCCTCGAGCTCCCCGAGTCGGTTCAGCAGTTGCACCAGCTCGCGGTCTTCGCCGACCCGCTTCCGCGCGCGGGCCAGGGCCTGGTACTCCTCCGTCTGCCCAAGCAGCCGGCCCAGTTCCCGCGCCTTCTCCATCGTACCTTCAAGCATGGTCGCTCTTTCTTCCTCTCTTAGCAAGAGCCGCGGCGCTCGGCCAGGACCACCCGCTCCACGCCCCCCAGATCCGGGACGATCCGCGGCGGGCCGTACGCCCCCCGTCGCCCGATCCGCCAGGCCACCTCCTCCGCCTGCCCCGCACCGATCTCGAGCGCCAGCAGGCCGCCCGGCTCGATGTGTCGGGGCGCACCTTCGATCAGCGCTGCGAGGACCTCGAGCCCGGTCGGCCCCGCGAACAGGGCCCCTGCCGGCTCCCAGTCCCGCACGTCCGGCGGCAGGACGCTCCGGTCCGCATCCGCGACGTACGGCGGATTCGAGACGACGACGTCGAAGCGCTCCCCGCGGAGCGGCGCGAACAGCGCGCCCTGCCGCAGATCGAGCCCTGCCTCCAGCCCGAGTCGCGCCGCGTTCTCCCGGGCCACCTCCAGCGCCTCGGCGGACACGTCGGTTGCGACGACCCGCTCGAACGGCCCCTCCTTGAGGAGACTGAGCGCGATCGCGCCGGAGCCCGTGCCGATGTCCGCCGCCGTCAGCCGGCGCCCGCTCGCCTCCGCCCGGGCGCCCGCCCACTTCAGGACCTCCCCCACCAGGATCTCCGTCTCCGGCCGCGGGATCAGCACCCTCCGGTCCACCCGTAGCTCGATCTCCCGGAACGCCGCCTCGCCGGTGATGTACTGGACCGGCTCCCCCGCGAGCCGCCTCGTGATCGCTTCGGCGAACGCCGCGGCCGCCGCCTCGCTCACCGGCTTGCCCGGTTCGAGCGCGAGCTCCAGGCGCTTCACGCCCAGCACCCAGGCGAGCAGGATTTCCGCCTCCAGCCGCGGGTCTTCCACCCACGCCGCCGTGCGCAGGCGTTCGGCCCCCGCCCTCGCCAGCGACCCGCGCGTCATTTGGGGCTCCGGAGCCATTACGCCACCGATGTCGAGGGTACCGTCCGTTGCTCCGCCTCCCGCGCTTCGCGCAGCGCGCCGATCAACTCGTCCAGGTCCCCGTCCAGGATCTCCTGCAGCCGGTACAGCGTCAGCCCGATCCGGTGGTCCGTCACTCGCCCCTGCGGGAAGTTGTACGTCCGGATCTTCGCCGACCGATCACCCGTCCCGACCTGCATCTTCCTTTCCCGTGCCCGCGCCGCCTCCTGCTCGGCCAGCTTCATGTCCAGCAGCCGGCTGCGCAGCACCTTCAGCGCCTTCGCCTTGTTCTTGTGCTGCGACTTCTCGTCCTGGCACGTCACCACCAGCCCCGTCGGCAGGTGGGTGATCCGCACGGCCGAATCCGTCGTGTTCACCGATTGCCCGCCCGGCCCCGAGGACCGGTAGACGTCGATCCGCAGGTCCTCGTCACGGATCTCGACGTCCACCTCCTCCGCCTCGGGCAACACCGCCACCGTCGCCGCGGAGGTGTGAATCCGGCCCTGGCTCTCCGTGACCGGCACCCGCTGCACGCGGTGCACGCCGGATTCGTGGCGCAACGACCCGTACGCATCCGGCCCGCGCACGACGAAGATCACCTCTTTGTACCCGCCCAGCTCTCCTTCCGAGACGTTCACGAACTCCACATCCCAGCCGCGCGACTCCGCGTAGCGCGTGTACATCCGCAGCAGGTCCGCCGCGAACAGCCCCGCTTCGTCGCCGCCGGTCCCCGCGCGGATCTCCACCACGGCCGCCCGGTCAGCCAGCGGATCCTTCGGCACGAGCGCCCGTCGCAGCTCCTCCTCCAGCCGCTTCGCCTCCTCGCTCAGCTCCGCGATCTCCGACTCCGCGAGCGCCGCCAGCTCCGCGTCCCCTCCCTGCTCAGCCAGCTCTCGCGCCTCTGCGAGCTGGGCGCGCACCCGGACCAGCTGGCGGGCCGCCTCGGCCGCCGGTTCCAGCTCCGCACGCTCCCGCGCCACGGCCTTCAACCGCTGCGCATCCGAGAGCACGGCGGGGTCCGCCAGTTGCTCCGTCAGCGCGTCATAGCGCCGCAGCACGTCCGCGATCCGATCCTCCCAGCCCATGCTCGCTTCTCCAATGCCGAAAGAGCCGGGTCCCGCCCCGGCTCTCCTCTCTCACTCCCCCTTCTGCTCGCTGGTCGCCTCGCCCCACTTCTGCCGGAATCGTTCGACCCGCCCGGCCGTGTCCACCAGCTTCTGCCGCCCCGTGAAGAACGGGTGGCAGACCGAGCAGATCTCCACGTGGATGTCCTTCAACGTGCTCCGCGTCTGGAACGTGTTGCCGCAGGCGCAGTGCACCGTCGCGACCTGGTATTCGGGATGGATTCCCTGCTTCATGGCCGTCCCCCCCTCGCCGAAAAAAAGGAAGCCCCTGAGGGGCTCGGAATCATCGAAATTTAGCGCCGTCTCGCCCCCGGATCAAGCCGCCGCCCGCGTCTCGAAGCGGGTCGGTCCGGGCGCAGGACCGGCCGAGCCAACCCACGCCGGCGTGGGCCACCCGGGCGCCGCCCGCTCGCCGCACCTGCCATCACCCACGCCGGCCTCCGAATCCGCGACCCGACGCGGGACGACGCGGGTCGCCCGCTGCAGATGCCTGCCGGATCAGGGCTCCCCGCGCCCGGCCCTCCCCGTAGGGCGCCGCATGCGCCGCCCGGCGCTCTCCGGGGCTCGCCCACGTCGGCCTGCCGCGCCAGCGCCGCGCCCTCGAGGCTGCCGCATGCGTCGCCCCGCGCTCAGGGCCCGCCGGCCGAACTCGCCGTGCTTCCCGCTGGCGACCTCCGCCGGCGCCACGGCCAGGGACCCGCCGCCCGTGGCGCCCCGGCCGCCCCCTCCCGGTCGATCGACCACGCCGCCACCACCAGCAGCGCCGCGAGCAGCGCCGCGCCCGTGCCCACCCAATCCCCCCAGCGCGCGTAGAGCGTCACGGCATCCGTCGTGTACACGGTCGCCACCTGCACAGCCGGCTCGAAGAGTTCGGTGCGGCCGTACACGCGCCCAAGCGGATCGACGAACATCGACACCCCCGTGTTGGCCACCCGCGCGATTCCCACGCGCTGCTCGATCGCCCTCATCACCAGATGCGCCGGATGCTGCCACAACGCGCTGGTCCGCCCGTACCACGCCTCCCGCCCGAACCATGCATCGTTGGTGATGTTGACCAGGTAATCCGCTCCCGCGCGCCGGTACTCGCGAGCGAGATCGGCGAACGCCGACTCGTAACAGATCAGGACACCGAACCTCGCGTCGCCGACCACCATCACCCGTGTGTCCCTGCCGCGCGCCAGTCCTCCGAAGTACTGCACGCGGCCGATCAGCCACTCCAGCCGCCTCGGATCCACGAACGGGATGCGCTCCACGAACGGGACCAGACGGATCTTGTCGTACGGCGGGCCGGTGATCCCATCGCCGGTGATCAGGAACGCGGAATTGAAGATGTCGGGCCGACCCGGCCCGCTGCCCAACCCGTACGCACCGGCGAGGACGGGGGCGCGGACCCGGGCGCTCATCGCCCTGGCCGCTTCGAGCAGCGGCGCCCCCGAAGGATGCTGCAGGGCAACGGGCAGCGCGACCTCTGGAAAGACCACCACGTCCGCGGAGCCCGGCTCGATCCGCGCCACGAGCCGCTGCAGCGACGCGAGCGAGGAGTCGATCGCCTGCTGCGGGTCCAGCTTGATGTCCTCCGGGATGTTCGGCTGCACGACGGCCACCCGCGCAGCGGGCCGCACGACCAGCGTCGCGGCGCGCGACAGGCCGTACGCGGCGGGCGTCACCGCCACCAGGGCCGCGGCTGCCACCGCCGCCCACGCGGACCGCCCCGCACGTGCGCGGACCACCGCGGTGGCCACGAGCGCGTTGACCGCCGCCAGCCAGAACGTCAGGCCCCGCGCGCCCACCAGATCCGCGGCGCCAGCGAGCTCCGGGAAGCCCGTAAGCGAAGTCCCCAGGCCGAGCCAGGGGAACGCCAGGTCGCCCAGGTCGGCCTGCACCCACTCCATCGCGGTCCACAGCACGGGCGCCGTGATCGCCAGCGGCGCCCGCGTGTGTTCGGTCGCGTAGTGGAGCAGCCACGCGAATGTGGCCACGAGGCCGGCGAGAACGACCGTCGTCAGGATGTACGCGGGGATCGCGAGCGCGGAGTAGAAGACGAGCGCCACCACCAGCCAGTACAGCAGCATGCCGAAGTAGATGAGGCCGGTGATGAAGCCCGCCCGCAAGGCAGCCCAACGCCCCTCGCGGCCGGGCTCGCGCTCCGCCACGTAGACGAGCAGCGGGACCAGCGCGACGAACGAGGGGACGAGCAGATCGAACGGCGGAAACGCGCTGGCGAGGAGGAGGCCGGACAGGACAGGCAGGGTACGCTCGCCTCGTACCGGCCGTCCGCTCACGCCTCGATCTCCCTCCCCTCCTCCGCCGACCGGTACGCCAGCGACACCAGCCGCATAAGCTCGATCTGCTCGCGCGGGAGATCCGTGACGGCGGAGCCCCGCACGCAGTCCACGAAATGCGTGAGCAAGCGGCGGTATGACGCCGTGTAGAGGTTCTCGTTCCCGGGCTGCAGCTGCGGCGTCACATCCAGGAGCCCGTGCTCAACCTCCTTGTAGACGGCGAGCGGCGCCAGCGATGCGGAGCCGCGGGTCGCCAGCAGCCGCAGGTAGTGCCGATCACGCTCTGCGACGAGACTCCAGCTCGCCGCCACCGAGATGGCCGCCCCGTCCCGCAACCGGAGCAGCACCACCGCCGAGTCCTCGACCTCCATCCCCTCGCCCGGGTGCGCGTGCGCCGTCACCCGCGCCACCGACGGATAATCCAGCAACCACAGGCAGAGGTCGAGCACCTGTACGCCCAGATCCATGAGCGCGCCGCCCCCCGCGGTCGCCCGCCGATGACGCCACGTGGGCCGCACGGTCCGCACCTTCCGGTTCATCCACGCGGACTTCACGAGGAACACCGTGCCCAGCTCGCCACCCTGGAGGAACGGCTTGACCGCGAGCGCGTCCGGCCGGTAGCGCGTGTTCATCGCCACCATCAACGTCCGCCTCGCCTGCTCTGCCGCCTCCACCACCCGCGCCGCGCCCATCGGGTCGAGCGCCAGGGGCTTCTCTACCAGCACGTGCTTGCCGGACTCCAGCGCCGCGATCGCCTGCTCCTGGTGCAGGTGGCTCGGCGTGCACACGATGACCGCGTCCAGGTCATCGGCGCCGAACACGTCCTCGTCTCGCCGGTAGACGCGCGGGATCCCGAATCGGCTGGCGATCGCTGCCGCCTTCGAGTGGTCCGCGTCGCACACCGCCTCGACGCGCACCCCCGACAGTTGCGTGAGCACCGGGAGATGCACCACCTGCGTGATGGCCCCCGTCCCCAGGAGCCCGATCCGGACTTCGCCATCCGTGCTCATGTCAGCCGTCCCCTCCGCCTGTCTCGCACACCGCTCCGCTTCACACCGCCGTGCCTCTCGTGCTCGCCTAACGCCCCGCGCCACCCCGCGCCCGGGCCGGCGCCATCCCCACCGCCGTCGCGTCACCCGTGCCCGGGACCACCAGTGACGCCCCGAACCGCACGCCCGCGTAACGCAGGTCGCTCAGCACCGTGTAACGCCCCTCGGCGAACAGCCGCAGCCGGCGCACCGGCTCGAACTCGATCCCGGCGAGCCCTGTCACTCCCGCGCTGAACGAATCCAGCGCGTCCTCCACGAACGTGCCCTCGATCACCTCGCCCCGGGCGTTCAGCGCGTGTGCGGTGAGCCCCAGGCCCAGGTAGGTCAGGAGGCGGAGCGGCATCGCCCACACGTACTGTCCATCCAGCCCGAAGGCAAGGCCGGTCCAGTCCACCTCGCCCAGGTCAGAACCCTGCACCACCACGCCGTTGTCTCGCAACGCCGGCAGATTGTTCAGTTGCGCCGCGAGACGATCCAGCTCCTGCCGCTTCAATGCCGAGCTCCAGTACGTGAGCGACGGCACGATGCGCACGCCAGGGCCGAGATACCCGAGATCGACTCGCATCCCGTACGACAGCGTCGGCTCGACCATGTTCGGCCAGATGTAGCCCGCGTCCACGCCGAATCCGCGGAGCTCCAGATTCTCATAGTCGTAATCCGCGAGCGTCTGCCCCGCGGCTGTCGCCGGCACCAGCGCCACGAGCACGAACAACGCTCCACTCCAGCATCGCATCATGGCCTCGCTCCATCGTTCGCGCGGTCCGCCGGCCGGCGCCGCCCGGCTCGCCCTGGCGCCGCTCCGTCGGCCCCGCGTCGTCAGTAGATCCGCTCGATTCGTGTGTCCGGATAGTACGCCGCGAGGATCTGCCGGTAGCTCTGCCCGGCACGGGCACGGCCCAGCGCTCCCGTCTGACACATGCCCACCCCGTGCCCCCACCCGCCGCCGCCCACCGATGCGCCCTGGACGCCGTCGCCGTTCACCGCGACATCCAGCTCGATGAACGTGCTGTTCAGCAGCCGCCCCGCCTGAGGCCGGAGGATCCAGCGGATCGAGTCGCCGCGCACCACGTACGTCCCTGCATCCGTCTCCACCCGCAGCCCCGCCGCTCGACCCGACGGGGTCCGGCCCGTCAGAGCCAGGCGGCGGATGCGCCCAACGCGTCCCGCCGGCGCGCCCGCGTGCTCGACCAGCGTCTGCCGGAGGATGGCGGCCAGCTCGTCGCCCCGCCACGTCTGCGTCCAGCGGAAGCGATTAGAGCTCTCGCAGTAGTAGCGGTTCGTCCCCGGGATCGCATCCGAAACGGACCGCAGGTACGGCAACGGCGCCCGTGGCCAGACCTCTTCGATCGCAGCGGTGCGCCCGCCGCACGTCGAGTGGTAGTAGGCGAGAATCGGCACGCCCTCGTACGTCAGGATCTCGCCGCGCGTCTCCCGCACCGCGCGCGCGATCACCGGCGCCTCGTGCTCGAGCCCGGTGTAGACCTGGTCCGCCACCGTCGCGTAGAAGTCGAAGCCCAGCGCCTCCCGGTTGCCCAGGTTGCCGATCGCGTACGTGCGCGCTGCAACCGCCTGGGCCTTGACCGCCTCGATCTCCGCCTCGGGCCGGATGCCGATCTCCTCCGGCACGACGCCCAGCAGGTACGCCTCCAGCTCGAGCACGTTCACGGCCGTCACGCGCCCCGGCCCCACCGCTCGCACCAGCGCCGTGCCCCGGTACCGCCGCGGGCCGATCACCACCGCTCCCTCTCCGCGCGGCACCACGCTCACCACGGCTGGCGTGGGCCCAACACTGCGCCCGCGCCCGCTCCTCCCCACCAGCCGCCCCGCCTGATCCGCCGTGAACGTCCACCGCTCGCCCGGCTCCGCCGCGATCCCGGTCTCCGCGCCGGCCACGCGGACCGTGTAGGGGCCGTCTGCGCCGACCACCACCTCGGCCGTGTTCACGGCGATGCCCACCCGCACGAGAGGCTCCGCCGCCGGCATCCTCGTCCGCGCGGGCGCCGGCGCGGGCCCCGCCGGCCGGCACGCCGCCGCCAGCATGCATGTCGCCACGAGCCCCATCCACGCGCGTGCCCTCATCCCACCGCCTCCCGGAGCGCCGCGCGCGTCTGCTCCAGCGTGAAGTCGATGTCCTCGTCCGTGTGCGCCAGCGACAGAAAACACGCCTCGTAGGGCGAGGGAGGGAGGTAGACGCCGCGCGCGAGGCAGGCACGGAAGAAGCGCGCGAACAACGCCGCGTCCGCGCGCCGCGCATCCTCGAAGTTGCGCACCGGCCCTTCCGTCAGGTGGACGCCCCACAGCCCGCCTGCCGCCTCTCCCCACATCGGCACACCCAACTCCCGCGCGTGCCCCAGCATCCCCTCGACCAGCCGCATTGCGCGCCGCTCCAGCTCGGCGTGCGGCCGCTGCTCCGCGATCACCCGGAGCTGCGCGAGGCCAGCCGCCATGGCCGCCGGGTTGCCGGACAGCGTGCCCGCCTGGTACACAGGCCCTGCAGGCGCGACCTGTTCCATCAACTCGCGCCTCCCGCCGTATGCCCCGACCGGCAGCCCGCCGCCGATCACCTTGCCCAGCGTCGTCAGGTCGGGCTCGATGCCGAACCGCTCCTGCGCGCCGCCCGCCGCGACGCGGAAGCCGGTCATCACCTCATCGAAGATCAGCAGCGCGCCGTGCTCCCGGGTCACGCGCCGCAACAG
>DATCLK010000207.1:0-2072 GCA_036563975.1 Longimicrobiales bacterium
ACACCCGGCGCGGCTGCGGGCCGCCCACGTCCACGCAGACCAGCGCGCCGATCCCGACCGCGGATTGCTCCGCCGTCCAGAAGTGGAACTCGTGCGGCGTGTTGGGCCGGCGCTCCGTGCCCACCACGCGGCCGACGGGAACGCGCTCCATCACCGTGACAGCCTCACATGTCCTGCGACGGAACACTCCGGGATGCCGCCCGTACCACGTGCGGGAGGCCCCGGCCCCGCAATCTATGCCGCGTGTTCCGGCGCGGCCACTGCGGTCGCAGCGCCCGCACGGCGCTCGGTGGCGCCACGCGTGCCCTGCGTCGGCGCCACGGCCCGGACACGCGGGCAAGGCCGGGCCGCCGGAAAACCGTACGCGCGGCCGCGCACCGAGGTCCGGGCGCGCCGGGCGAAGGGGGCCGCGCCGCGAGGCGGACGCGCTAGCACTGGTCTTGCAGTGGATCTCAGGGCTGGGTTGCGGTGCGGCGGCTGCTCCCGCCTCCGGCCACCCCGAACGGACCAGAGACGAACACCACGCTTTCCCGCGATACCGACCGGCGATGACTGCACGCTCGACGGAACGGTCTGGCCTGCTCCGGATCGACCTCCACGCCCACACGCGCCGCTCCGCGGACGCGGCCATGCGCCCGCGCGAGCTGGTGGACCGCGCCCTCGAGGCGGGCCTGGACCGCATCGCCGTGACGGACCACGGCGAGATCGAGGGCGCGTTCGAGGCGCGCGCCTACGCCCCGGCCCACGTGATCGTGGGTGAAGAGATCCGGTGCCGCTGTCGGACGGAGCTGATCGGGCTGTTCCTGACGGAGTGGATCCCGCCGGGCCTGTCGCTCGAGGAGACGGCCGAGCGCATCCGTGCGCAGGGCGGCCTGGTCTACGCGCCGCACCCCTTCGCTTACGCCCTGCGCTCGCGCTGGCACGCGGAGCGTGCGCTCGCCGTGGCGGACATTGTGGAGGTGTTCAACTCGCGCGCGTTCTACCCGCCGTGGAACCGCCGGGCGCTCGCGGCCGCACGCGAGCGCGGCCTCGTCCAGGCGGCCTCGTCGGACGGGCACTTCCCGCACGAGCTCGGCCGCGCCTTCACCGAGGTGCCGGCGTTCGATGGCGCCGCGGACCTGCTGCGCGCGCTACGCGAGGGCACGCCGGTGGGTGCGCAGACGGCGTCGCTCTTCATCCACGTGGTCTCCCTGGGCCTCAAGGCCGTGCGCATCCTCGCGGGTGCCGGCCGCGCCGCGCCCGTCCCTGTGGGCGCGCGCCCGCCCGTCGAGCCGCTCGCCTCCGAGTAACGCGCCGGCACGCCGGGGCCGTGCTCCGCGCCCGGGCTCGGGCGCCGCTCACTCCACCACGACGACGCCGACCGCGCCCGCGAACTCGTCCACGAGCGACGGCAGGCCGGGCGGCACGATCCAGGCGCCGCCGTCCACGCGCATGTTGACGCGATGGACGCCCGGCGTCATCCGCAGGCGCGCTTCCCAGAAGCCGCTGCCCACCGCGGCGAGATCGACCGGCTGCCAGTCCGTGAAGGCTCCCTTGACCTCGACGCGGCGCGCACCCGGCACGTGCGCGCGGAGCGTTGCGTAGCCGCCGCCGGCGTCGCGGACCACGAGCGACGGCGCCGCCGCTGCCGGTACGGCGATCGGCACCGGGTCGGCGCTGGCCGGCAGGCCGAACCTCAGCCCGATCCGGCCGAACGGCGCGCGGGCGAGGCCACGCTCGATGGCGGTCGGCATCACGCCCGCGGCGCCCGTCAGCGCGAGCCCATCCCGCAGCGCGTAGGCCGCGGCCACGCTGCCCCAGCTCTCGGCGGCGGTGGCCGCATCGCCGAGGCGGGCGCCCCACACGACCCGCACCACCAGCCGGCCGGGCCGCCACTCGGCGCCGACCTCCCCGTCGGCGTAGCGGCGGGATCGGATGCTCGTCACCACCCGCGGACCGAAGTCGGATGCGCTGTCCGGCGGCACAGGCACACTGTCGCGCCCGACGGTGAACCGCTCGTCGAACGCGCTCACGGCGACGGATGCGTGCAGGCGGACCGGCCCCAGCCGGGTCCAGCCGGTGGCTTCTCCCTG
>DATCLK010000208.1:0-2099 GCA_036563975.1 Longimicrobiales bacterium
GGCGAGCGCATCCGCAGCTATCGCGTGGCGGTGGGCAAGCCCGGGCACCGTACGCCGCGGGGCTCCTACCGCATCTCGCGCGTGATCTGGAACCCGTGGTGGCACCCGCCGAACCGCCCGTGGGCGCGGGGCAAGCGGCCCATGCCGCCGGGGCCGAACAACCCGATGGGTCGAGTCAAGCTGTACTTCATGAACCTCTACTACATCCACGGCACGCCGTACCGGCGCAGCCTGGGCAGGCCCGCCTCGCACGGCTGCGTGCGAATGGCGAACGCGGATGTCATCGAGCTGGCCAGGCTGGTCCACGAGCACGGCTCGCCCAACGTGCCGCGCTCGCTCATCGACCGGCTGGTGGCGAATCCACGCATGACCCGCACGATCTGGTTGCAGCGCCCCGTGCCGTTCCGCGTGGAAGCGCGCCGCGCAGAAGTGGTCGACGGCCGGCTGGAGGTGTACGCCGGCGCGCACGGCGACCGCGCCGCCCTCGAGGCGGAGGTCCTGGCCGCGCTGGCGGACGCGGGCCTCGACACCGGGGAGCTGGACGCGCAGCGGATCGACCATGTCCTGCGCATGGCCGCGGAGGGCGACGTCTCGGTGCCGCTCTCGGCGCTGCGCGCTCCCGCGGCATCCGTCCCGAACCTGGGGTGAGGCGGCCGGCCATGGCCAGGGTCCTGGTGGTGGAAGACAACCCGGACCTGCTCACGATCCTGCGAGAGCTGCTCTCGGCCGAGCACGAGGTCGCGACGGCGAGGCGGGGCGAGGAGGCCATCGAGGTGGCCAGGACGTTCCGGCCCGACGTCGTCATCCTGGACCTGCAACTGCCATCCATGGACGGGATCGAAGCGGGCCGGTGGATCAAACGGGAGCTGGCGCCCGCGAGCCCCGCGATCCTGGCCCTCACCGCTCTGGCCGGCGCAGGCGACGCGGAGGCGGTCCTGCGCTCGGGGTGCTGTGACGCCTACCTGGCCAAGCCCGCCTCCCTGGACGCGATCCGGGCGAAGGTGGCGGAATTCCTCCGGCTCAGGCGGGCGGCGTGACCTGGCGCTGAGACCCGCCGTCAGAAAGAACCGGCGGCGGTTCACGGGCCGCTCTGCCGCCGGCCACGGGAGCCGGGCCACCCGACGGGCCTGCCGCCACCCCGCCCATGGGGCGGCAGGGCAGCCCCGGCGTGGTTCGCGGCTGGCCGCCCTGCCGGGGTGCCGGGGCGGCTTTGGCCGGCGTGCCGCGCTGGCCCTACCGTTCGGGCCGGCGGCAGCTCTGCCGCAGCGCCAGGGCAGCCGTGCTGTGGTGCGGCGGTAGCGGCGCCGGGGCGGCCTTGCCGCACCCGGTGACGCAAGCGGGGCAACGCCGCCGTAGCGCCAGAGCGACACCCGCCGCGCGTCCTGGCCCCGTGGTCCAGCGGAATCCGCGAGATGGTTGACTTCGGGCCAGGTCATCGCTATGGATAGGCGCTGGAACGGCGCTTGCATTGCCGATTTGGCCCGCGGCCAACGTTTCCACTCACGGGCCCCTAACGAGACGCATGCAGCCGCATAGTCGCGACGACGCGCGCCAAAGTGCCGGCGCGGCGATCGGGGAGACCCACCATTCCCCTCGGATGGGAGCGTGGGGCCGTGCCCTCGCGAAGCTGCTCGGGGATGAAGCCGGGCAGGGGCTCTCCGAGTACGCGGTGATGATCGGCGTGGTCGCGGGGCTCGTCGCCATCGCGCTGATCTTCATGGTCGAGAAGATCAAAGGCGTGCTCGAGTACCTGGATCAGTGGCTCTGAGTCGGAGCACGCCGCCTCCCCTCCGCACTCCGCTTTCCGCACGCACAAGAGCAACCGGGGCATGAGGCCCCGAACCGGCGACCGTTGCCGAGCCAGCCGCGCCGCGCTCGGCGCGAGGCGAGCTCAGCACGTTCAGCGGCGGCCCACATCCCACCACTGTCCCGCCATGCGGTCGTCCACGCCGCGCACGACGCGCCGCGCCCTGGCTGGCCCGACTTGCGGGCGGTGAGGTGACGTCCTAACACTAAGACTCTCCCCACGAACACAGATCGCGCGGACCGCATTGGCGGCCGCTCATTCGACCCGGAGCTCCCCAACCGAAGGAGGAAGC
>DATCLK010000209.1:0-19277 GCA_036563975.1 Longimicrobiales bacterium
CGGGTGCTGCCCGTACAGCGACGCGGCCTGCCCGTCCGCGTACGTCTCGTTCATGTACGAGTCGAGGATCTGCACCTCGTAGCGCCCCATGAAGAAGACGCCGCTGTTGCCGCGGTCCTGGCCGGTGCCCTGCGGCGGCGAGGGCGCGGCCCACTCGAGGTGGAGCTGCACGTCGCCGAACGAGTCGCGCGTGGCCAGGTCGCCGGTGCCGGGGACCACCTCGAACCAGCCGTCGCCGACCTTCCACTTCGCCTCCTCGCCGTTGCTCGTCCAGCGCGAGAGGTCGCCGCGGCCGAACAGCACGATGGCGTCCGAGGGCACGCGGCCGGCGGGGTCCGCATCGAGCGGGCGGCCGGGGTCGACGATGGGCGGGCGCGGGCGCGGGGGGTCGTTGGGCGCCCACTCGCGCGGCGCGCGCGCGTCCTGCTGCCGCGCGCACGCCGGCGCCACCGTGAGCACCGAGGCCACGACGAGCGCGAGGGCGCTCGCGGCGCTGCGAGGCAACGTCGTCGTCACCACGCGATCCCGTAATCCTCGCCGTGGTTGCTCGAGCCGCCCCAGAACGTGCCGTGCTCGTGGTCGAAATAGATGGCGTTGATCGGCCCGGACGTGAGCGGCTGGAAGTCCAGACGGTAGCCCATGCGGCGCAGCTCGGCGCGCACCCAGGGCGGCGTGGCCTCGTGCAGCGTGATGCGCCCGGGCTGAGAGGCGTGGTCGTCGAACGAGCTGCGCAGCTGGTAGCTGGTGAAGTTCGCCGCCTCCGCCGCCTCCTGCACGTTCATCCCGAACTCGACGACGTTGAGGAAGAACTGGAGCAGGTTCTGCTCCTGCGTGTCGCCGCCCTGCACGGCGAAGGAGAGGAACGGCTTGCCGTCCTTCAGCGCGATGGTGGGCGTGAGCGTGACGCGCGGGTACTTTCCCGGCGCGAGGACATTGAACGGGTTCTCGCGCTCGTCCAGGACGAAGCTCTGCATGCGCTGGCTCATGCCGATCCCGGTCCGGCCCGCGATGACGGCGGGGATCCAGCCGCCGCTCGGCGTGACCGAAACGACCCAGCCCTCGGCGTCCGCGGCCTGGATCGAGGTGGTGCCGGCGGTGAAGCCTTCCTCGAACGTACGGTCGTGGCGGGGCACAGGGTTGCCATCCAGCGCCTGCGCGCTGCTCGCGGCCGTCGTCGTCTCCGGCGCCGGCGGCGGCCAGTCGCGCAGCAGGTGCAGGAACGGGTTCGTCTGCCCCTGGAAGGGGTAGGGGTCGCCCGGCTTGATGTTCGGGTCGTTGCGCTCCCAGTTGATCTGCTGGAAGCGGGCCTTCGCGTACTCCTTGGAGAGCAGTCCGCGGATCGGCTCCTCGGGCGGCGTGTACGGGTCGCCGTAGTAGAAGTCGCGGTCCGCGAACGCCATGCTCATCGCCTGGTAGACCGTGTGGATGTAGCGGGCGCTGTTGTAGCCCATCGACTTCAGGTCCACGTTCTCCAGGATGTTCAGCGCCTGGAGCATCGCGGGGCCCTGCGTCCAGTGCGTGAGCTTGTAGACCTCGATCCCCTTGTAGGTGGTGGATACGGGCTCCTCGATGCGGACCTTCCAGTTCGCCAGGTCCTGGAGCGTGATGAGCCCGCCCTGCTCCTGCATCGAGCGCACGATCTCCTGGGCGATGTCACCCTTGTAGAACCGATCGTATGCCGCGTAGATGGCCTCCTTGCGGCTCTTGCCCTGGCGCAGCGCCTCCTGCTCCGCCTCGACGAGCTTGCGCCACGTCGCGGCCAGGTCCGGCTGCCGGAAGATTTCGCCGGGCTCCGGGGCCTCGCGCTCCTCGCCCAGGTGCGGCAGGAAGACCGCCTTCGAGTACGGCCACTGCTTGATCCAGTTCTTCTGACGCTCGATCGCGTTCGCGGCCTGCTCCTCGATGGGGTAGCCCTCCGCCATCTGGATCGCGGGCTCCAGCACGTCCTTCAGACTCAGCTTGCCGAACTCCGCGAGCATCACCATCAGGCCGCCCGGCGTGCCGGGCGTGACCGCGGCGAGGGGGCCGTACTCGGGCGGGTACCGCATGCCCTTGCTCTTGAAGAACTCGGGCGTCGCCCCGGTGGGCGCGACGCCAAGCGCGTTGATGCCGATCACCTTCCGCGTGTGCGGGTTGTAGATCAGCGCCTGCGTCTCGCCGCCGCAGCCGAGCGTGTCCCACATGGTGCAGGTCGCGGCGAGCATGGCGGCGGCGGCGTCCACCGCGTTGCCGCCCTTCTGGAAGATCATGGCGCCGGCCGTCGCGCCCAGCGGCTTGCCGGTGATTGCGACCCAGTGCCGGCCGTGCAGCACCGGCTTCATCGTGCGCTGCGCGGCGGCTGGCGCGGCGGTGATCAGGGTGGCGGTCGCGGTGGCGAGGGCGACGAGGGCGGCGCGTGCGGCGTGCCGGAAACCGGTGCGCATCGGTTCCTCCGCGTGTAGGGGGAAATTCGGGTGGAGCATAGGGGCAGCGCCGGCCGCCGTGCAAGGGCGGCGTCGGAAGCATGCGCCGCCGGGCGGCGTCGCGCGAGGCGGACGCGCGTGCGGTCGGGCGTTCGACGCCGTGGCGGCCGGCGGGCGGCGGCCCACCAGCGGCGCCGCCGCCGCTTGCCCCGCTTCTGCCGCCCGCCCTAGCTTGCCCTGCCCCGCCCACCACCAGTTCGACTGCCGCGAGGGTGCGCCCATGCCCAGGTACCCGAAAAAGCGTGATTTCCCGGTCAGTCAGGTCCGCCGCTACCTGGAGCCCGGCCCCATCGTCCTGGTCTCGTCAAGGTGGAAGGGCCGGGCGAACATCATGACGCTCGGCTGGCACACCGTGATGGAGTTCACGCCATCGCTGGTGGGCTGCGTCATCTCGGAGGCCAACCACAGCTTCCGCATGATCCGCGAGAGCGGCGAGTGCGTCATCAACCTGCCGACCACGGCCCTCACGGATGCGGTCGTCGGGATCGGCAACACCTCCGGCGCCGAGATCGACAAGTTCGAGCACTTCGGGCTCACGCCGGACGAGGCGCAGGAGGTCGGGGCGCCGCTGATCCGCGAGTGCCACGCGAACTTCGAGTGCCGGCTGCACGACGACGCGCTCGTCGACCGCTACAACCTCTTCATCTTCGAGGTCGTGAAGGCGCACGTCGCCCCATCGCCGAAGTACCCCGAGACGCTCCACTACACGGGCGACGGCGTGTTCATGGTGTCCGGCAAGATCATCAGCCGCCGGTCACGGTTCCGGCCGGAGATGCTGTGACGCCGTCCATCTCGACGTGACGCCGGCCCGATCCCCGTCGTCATTGACAGCGAGCTCTCCCCGGCACATCCGAGGTGATGCAAGAATGCGACGTGTGGCCGGGCTCTTCCTCCTCTCCCTGGTCCTGGTGGCTTGCGGCGACGACGACGGCTCCGGGCCCCAGGAGGCGACGTTCACCCTCGACTCCATCGCTCCGCAATCCGGCACCGCCGGCACGGAGATCACCGTCTACGGCGGCGGCCTGGCGGCGGAGGACAGCTTTCGGGTCTTCTTTGACACGCTGGAGTCTCCGCGTGTCCAGCGCGCGGGCGGGCAGCTCTACGCGCTGGCACCCGCCGGGCTCGAGGCCGGCACCACGTACGACGTGCGCGTCGAACGCGTGGGCGGCGGTGCGGAGACGCTCGCGGCCGCGTACACGGCCGTGCCGCCCACCGTGCTGCGCGTGAACGGCGCGAGCAAGACGACGGGCCTCGTGGGCATGACGATCCTGCTCGAGGGCGCCGCCTTCGGTGATGACATGACGCTGGCCGAGGGGCGCGTCTTCTTCCGGGGCGCCGGCGGCTCGGCGATCCAGGCGACCATCGCGAACCCCGCGAGCGACTGGGCGGACGGCTTCATCGTCACAGCCGTGCCGGCGGGGACCGCTGATACCTCGCTGATCTGGGTCGAGACGGCGACGGGCGCGAGCGATTCCGTGGAGTTCCGGCTGATCACGACCGGCTCGTTCAGCCCCAGCGTCATCGACTGGACGCTGACGACGCCGCTGCCGCAACCGCTCGCGGGCCCGGGCGCGGCGTTCGTCCGCGTGGAGGCGGGCGCCGCGCCGGCCGATTACGTCTTCGTGCTGGGCGGCGCGGATACGCTGGGCGTGGCCACGACGACGACCGTGCGCGCGCGTGTGCTCGAGACGGGCGCCCTCGAGTCGTGGGAGACGGCCGGGCCGCCGCTGCCCGAAGCGCGCGCGTACCATGCCACCGCCGTCGCGACGCCGTTCACCGCGCCGCTGGACACGCTGACCGCGGCGGTCGTGTACGTGCTGGGCGGGAAGGACGCAAACGACCGGACCGTCTCGGGCGTCCTCGCCGCGCGCGTGGGGCTGGACGGCGACATCTCCGCGTGGCAGCCGATGACGCCGCTGCCGCAGCCCCTGCACTCTGCAGGCGTCGCGGTCTTCCGCGGCTACGTCTACCTGGCCGGCGGCGCGGACACGCTCGACGCCGCCGTGGCCGACGCCTACCGCGCGCGCATCGGCGCGGACGGTGCGCTGGGGCCGTGGGAGCCGATCGCCTCGCTGCCCCAGCCCACGGCGTACGCTCCGCTGATCGGCTTCGGGCCGTACCTGTACCTCGTGGGCGGCGAGACCGGGACGAGCGCACCGGCGCGGTCCACGCTCACGACCAGCGAGACCGCGAGCGTGCGCCATGCCCGGATCGACCTGCGTACGGGCAACCTGGATGCCACCGGCTGGGCGACGCTGCCCAGCGTCATGGCGAAGGCGAGGAGCAAGCACGCCAGCGTCGTCGGGGGCGGCGTGCTGTTCACCACGTCGGGCGTCTACTCGGGCAACCCCGGCTCCAGCGAGAACACGTATGCGCCGATCAACGCCGACGGTACGAGTGGGTCCTGGCTGGGGGCCACCGGCGCCGAGACGATCCAGGCCGAGACCGGCTACGCGCTGTACAACCAGGCGGCCGTCTACTTCGTGAATTCGGCAGGCGACGGGCACGTGATCGTGCTGGGCGGCGCGAACCGCACGACGGGCCGGGCCTCGGCGGCGGTCGTGTATTACTGAGCGCCGGGCGCGGGGCGGCGCGATCGCGGGCCGCCCCGCGCCGTGGTGCGGCCCCTGCGCCCGCGCGACAGGTCGTGATGCGGGGCTGCCGACGCGCGGGAGACGCCACCCTTGACACCCCCCCGGCCCGACCGAACCCTACACGCGTCTCGCGTTCCCCGAACCCGATCCCGGCACCCATGCCCACCCTCAACGTCGCGCTGATCGGCTACGCGTTCATGGGCAAGGCCCACAGCAACGCGTGGCGGCAGGTCACGCCGTTCTTCGCGCCGCGGCTCGCGCCCCGGCTCAAGGTCATCGCGGGCCGCACGCGCGAGAAGGTCGAGGCCGCGGCGCGCACGTACGGCTGGGAGGAGGCCGCGACCGACTGGCGCGAGGTCGTCGCGCGGCCGGACATCGACCTCGTCGACATCTGCACGCCCGGCGACTCGCATGCCGAGATCGCGATCGCCGCCGCGCGCGCCGGCAAGCACGTGCTGTGCGAGAAGCCGCTCGCCAACGATGTCGAGAGCGCAGAGCGCATGCTCGCCGCCGCGGAGGAGGCCGGCGTCATCCACATGGTCTGCCACAACTACCGCCGGGCGCCTGCCGTCATGCTCGCGAAGCGGCTCATCGAGGAGGGCCGGCTCGGCGAGATCCGCCACTTCCGCGGCACGTACCTCCAGGACTGGATCGTGGACCCGGACTTTCCGCGGGTCTGGCGGCTGCGCCGGGAGGCGGCGGGCTCCGGCGCGCTCGGCGACCTCGGCTCGCACGTCATCGACCTCGCCCGTTTCCTCGTCGGCGAGATCACGGAGGTGAGCGGCCTGCTCCGCACGTTCATCGCGGAGCGCCCGCTGCCGGAGCGGCCAAACGAGAGGGGGGGAGGTCGACGTGGACGACGCCGCGCTCGCGCTCGTCCGCTTCGAGAACGGCGCGATCGGCTCGATCGAGGCAACGCGCATGGCGCCGGGCCGCAAGAATCACAACCGTTTCGAGATCAACGGCAGCGAGGGCAGTCTCGCCTTCGACCTCGAGCGCATGAACGAGCTCGAGCTGTTCCTGCGCAGCGACCCGGAGGAGATGCAAGGCTTCCGCACGGTCCTGGCGACCGACCCCTCGCACCCGTACGTCGCCGCCTGGTGGCCGCCCGGCCACATCATCGGCTACGAGCACACGTTCACGCACACGGTCTACGACCTGCTCGAAGCGATCGCGGACGGCCGCGTGCCCGAGCCCAGCTTCCGGGACGGCGTGCGCAACCAGCGCGTGCTGGCGGCGATCGAGCGCTCCGCGGCCGACGAGCGTTGGGTCGCGGTGTGAGCGGACACGCGAAAACCCCGTGACGAGGCGGCCAGCATGAAGATCGGCGTGTTCACGGTGCTGTTCGGCGAGAAGCCGCTCGAGGAGACGCTCGACCACCTGGTGGATGCGGGCGTCGAAGCCGTCGAGATCGGCACCGGCGCGTATCCGGGCAACGCGCACTGCGACCCGGAGGCGTTGCTCGCGGATCCTGCGAAGCTGGACGCGTTCCGCACCGCGATCGAGCGCCGCGGGCTGGTCCTCAGCGCGCTCTCCTGCCATGGCAATCCGCTGCACCCGGACGAGCGGCTCGCGGCCGCGCACCACGCGGTCTTCGCGAAGACGCTCGAGCTCGCCGCGCGGCTGGGCGTCGGCCGCGTCATTACCTTCAGCGGCTGCCCGGGCGGCGAGCCGGGGGCCACACGGCCCAGCTGGATCGTCTCGCCCTGGCCGCCGGAGTTCGCGGAGATGCTCGAGTGGCAGTGGCGCGAGCGCGTGGTGCCCTACTGGCGCGAGGCCGCGGAGCTCGCGCGGCGCGCGGGCGTCCGGGTCGCCATCGAGATGCACCCGAACTTCGTCGTCTACAACCCCGAGACGATGCTGCGGCTGCGGGAGATCGCGCCGGACGTGATCGGCTGCAACTTCGACCCGAGCCACCTGTTCTGGCAGGGTGTGGACCCGGTGGCCGCGATCCGCGCTCTCGGAGACGCGATCTTCCACGTGCACGCGAAGGACTGCCGGCTGGACCGGCAGAACATCGCGCTGAACGGCGTGCTGGGCGCGAAGAAGTACACGCCTGGATCTTCCGCACCGTCGGCTACGGCAACGAGGCGCTGGTGTGGAAGGACATCGTGAGCGCGCTCCGCACGGTGGGCTACGACTTCGTCCTCAGCATCGAGCACGAGGATAGCCTGATGTCGCCGGCCGAAGGGCTGGCGAAGGCGATCGCGTTCCTGAAGGGGGTCGCGATCCGCGAGCCAGCGGGCGAGGCGTACTGGGCGTGACGCTGGCCGGGCGCCCTGCCCATCCTTTCCGGAGATGCCGCCACCCGTTTCCTCCCGACCCGTGTGATCCCGCCGCTCGCGCGCCCACCCGGCTGGGCGCGGACAGGCGCGGCCACCCGGGCGGACGGGCGAGGGCGGCGGGGCCTCACTTCCCGCCCGTCGCTTCCGTCCTGCGCAGCGTCGGGTAGGTGATGCCGAGCTGCTCGAGGTACGTGTCGTACCGCGTCTCGTCGTAGTAGTACTGGCGCAGCGCCGGCCTGTACTGCTCCATGATCTCGCGGTTCAGCCAGATCGGCGGCGGGTCGTTGGCCGTGATGAACGGCGTGTACTTCATGTCCTTCGTCTGGACCTCGTGGAAGTAGGCCCAGGCCTCCTCGATCAGCTTCGGCGTCATGAACAGCTCGAGCGTCGCGCGCGCCAGCACCTTCGCGCCCGCGGTCGCGCCCTTGTGCGCGATGGGCGTCGCCATCGCGATCGCGCTCGACCAGCTGTGGCCCGGCAGGCCCGGGATGTTCGAGGGGAAGCGCAGCGTCACGGTGGGCACGACCCAGGACACGTCCCCGATGTCATCCGAGCCGCCGCTCACCGGCCGGCGCACCGGCCCCTGCAGCGAGTCTAGCTTCACGGCCAGGCCGCTGGTGTCGCTGCTGCCCACCTCCTTCTGCACGGCCTTGGCCAGCATCTGGTCCGCCTCGCTCCACTGCGGCAGTCCCACGGCACGGATGTGCCGGTCCACCGTCTCGGCGAGCACCTTGTTGAAGTGCCGAGGCCATGCCGTGCCGAGGATGCGGTACGTCATCTCCGTGTCCGTCATCCGCGCGGCGCCCTCGGCGATGCGGATCGCGATGTCGAAGTTGCGACGAATCTCCGGGTACGTGATCTCGCGGATGTAGTACCACACCGAGGCCCGCGACGGCACCACGTTCGGCTGGTCGCCGCCATCCGGGATCACGTAGTGCGAGCGCTGCTCGGGGCGCAGGTGCTCGCGCCGGTAGTTCCAGCCGATGTTCATCAGCTCGACGGCGTCCAGCGCGCTCCGCGCGCGCCACGGCGCACCGGCACTGTGGGCGGACTCGCCCGTGAAGACGAACTCGACGGAGACCAGCCCCGTCCCGCTCGCATCGCCCCAGCTCACGCCAAGGTTGCTGCCCACGTGGGTGAAGATCACGGCGTCCACATCCCTGAACCGGCCGTCCCGGACGAACCACGCCTTGCCGGCGACCAGCTCTTCCGCCACGCCGGGCCACAGCACGAGCGTGCCGGGGATCTTCTCCCGCTCCATGATCTTCTTCACGGCGAGCGCGGCGGTCACGTTCACCGCCTGCCCCGAGTTGTGTCCCTCGCCGTGACCCGGCGCGCCCTCGACCAGCGGGTCGTGGTAGGCCACGCCCGGCTTCTGGCTGGCCTTCGGGATGCCGTCAATGTCGCTGCCCAGCGCGATGACGGGCTCGCCCGAGCCCCACGTCGCCCACCACGCAGTGGGGATCCCGGAGATCCCCTCCTCCACGTGGAAGCCGTTCTGCCGCAGCAGGTTCACCAGGTAGCGCGACGTCTCGATCTCCTGGAAGCCGAGCTCCGAGAAGCTGAAGATCTTGTCCACCATCACCTGGGTCAGCTTCCGGTTCGCTTCCACCTCGGCGGTGACCTCGTCGAGCAGCCGTTCCAGCCGCCGGGACTGAGCCGCGGCCTGCTGCGGCAGCAGCGCGAGGACGAGGAGCAGCGTGAGGAGCCGGGGGAGCCTGCATGCACGCGAGACGATCAGCTTCGGGAGGAACATGGCGCACTCCGGAGATCGAAGTTGGGTCGGGTTGCGGGCCCTCGGCGGGCCGGGCACCAATAGCTCACGGCCGGCCCTGCGGCAAGCCGGGCGGCGCGGGCCCACCTCACGCCGCGGTCCGGGCACGCCGCAGCACCCTGCCCGGCCGCGCATCCGTGAACCGTCCGCCGTCCACCACCGGCACGCCGTTCACGATCACGTACGGGATGCCTTCCGGGTACTGGTGCGGGTCCTCGAAGGTGGCGCGGTCGGCCACCGTCTCGGGGTCGAAGATGACCAGGTCCGCCCACGCGCCCTCGGTGATCCGGCCGCGGTCCGCGAGGCCGAGACGGTCGGCGGGGAGCGTCGTCATCTTGCGCACGGCCTCCTCGAGCGTCAGCACGCCGCGCTCGCGCACGTACTGCCCGAGCACGCGCGGGAACGTCCCGTACCAGCGCGGGTGCGGATGGCCCTCGCCCGGCTGCGTGAGCCGGCCGTCCGACGCGATGGCGGTGTGCGGGTGGCGCATGATCCGCTCGACGTCGCCCTCGTCCAGCACGTGGTAGATCGCGCTCGCCCCGCCGCGCCGGATCGCCTCGATCACCAGCTCGGCGCCGGTCTCGGACGTGGGCGGCCGGCCCTCCCGCTCGGCCCAGTCGCGCAGCGTGCGGCCCTCGAGCGTGCGGTCCCAGGAGACGCGCGCGAGCTGCACGCGCGAGAGATCGCCGCCGCCACGGTCGTTCTCGATGTTCCAGATGATGCCGCGCACGATGCTGTCACGCAGCGCGGGCACCTCCAGCCGGCGCAGGAAGGCGCTGTCCCCGCCCGCGAGAGCCCAGCTCGGCACGAGCACGCTGATGCCCGTGTAGGTCGCGGTGTAGGGGTACTGGTCGGCCATCACGTCCGTCCCCGCCGCGCGCGCAGAGTCGATCATCGCCAGCGTGCGCTGACTGGAGCCCCACATCGGCTTGCCGACCACCTTGTGGTGCGTGAGCACGACCGGGATGCCCGCGCGCCGGCCGATCTCGAGCGCTTCGGCCACGCCCTCGAGCAGGTGCAGCCCTTCATCGCGGAGGTGCGAGGTGTAGATCCCGCCGTGCTGGGCGGCCACGCGTGCGAGCTCGACGACCTCGTCGGTGGTGGCGAACGCCCCGGGCACGTAGCGCAGGCCGGTGGACAGGCCGAACGCGCCCTCCTCCATCGCCTGCGCGACGAGCTCGCGCATACGCGCCAGCTCCTCCTCCGTGGGCGCGCGGTTCGCCGTCCCCATGACCCGCCGGCGGATGGTGTTGTGCCCCGCCAGGAAGGCCACGTTCATGCCCAGACCCAGCGCCTGCGCCGAGTCGAGGTAGGCCGCGAGCGGCAAGGGAGCGGTGCCATCGGGCCCACCGAGGGCGGTGGTCACGCCCTGCCGCACGTGGCTCTCCGCCCCCGGCAGCCGGAGCAGCGGGTCCAGGTGCGCGTGCAGGTCGATGAAGCCCGGGGCGACGACGTGGCCGGAGGCATCGATCACGCGCGCCGCGCTCTCGCGGCGCAGCGGCTCGCGTGAGACCCGCACGATGCGGCCCTCGCGCACGGCCACGTCGGCAGCGTAGCCCGGCGCGCCCGTGCCGTCGACCACCGTCCCGCCGGTGATCAGCAGGTCGTACGCCTCGCCTCCACTGCCCGCGCCGCAGCCGGCGGCGGCCAGCGCGAGCAGCGCGGTGAACATGGCCGGAGCCCTCATGACCGCACCTCTGTTCTCGTGTGGACGGGAGCACCGGCACGATACGGCGGGCCGGCGAAGGGGGGCAAGACGCGCCGCCCTCAGCGATGGCTTGCGGATCGGCTCCAGGCGGGTACTGCCGGCGGGCCGCTGCCCGCCTGCTCGCCGCGGCTGCCGCCAGCCCCGCCCCTCTCCACTCCCGCCCACCCCTGGCGCGCATCGACATCCCCTGCATAGACTCCGCGCGGTTCGACACCACCTGAGCAGACCGGAGGAGTCCTGCATGGCGCGTCCGTTCGTCGTGAAGAAGTCTCCCATCCATGGCAAGGGCGTGTTCGCCACCCGTCGCATCCCCAAGGGCACACGCCTCATCGAGTACAAGGGCGAGAGGATCAGCTGGGAAGA
The DNA here is from genome assembly GCA_036563975.1 of Longimicrobiales bacterium. GTDB lineage: Bacteria > Gemmatimonadota > Gemmatimonadetes > Longimicrobiales > RSA9 > RSA9. The sequence continues at coordinate 11,187 of DATCLK010000209.1, forward strand.
GGCGGACCGCCGCTACGACGACAGCATCCAGCCGCACCACACCTTCCTCTTCGCGGTGGACGACAAGGTGGTGATCGACGCCGGCGTGCGCGGCAACGATGCTCGCTGGATCAACCACTCGTGCGACCCGAACTGCGAGGCCGTGGACGAGGACGGCCGCATCTTCATCGAGACGATCCGCGACATCGAGCCGGGCGAGGAGCTGACGTACGACTACTCGTACATCCTGGACGAGCCGCATACGGCGGCCGTGAGGGCGCGCTACCCGTGCCGCTGCGGCTCGCCCAAGTGCCGCGGCACCATCCTGGGCAACAAGCGCCGGTTCCGCGCGCAACTGGCGCGCGAGGAGCGGCGGCTGCGCGCCGAGCGCAGGGCGGCGAGGGGTGGCTCCCGGAAGGGCGCCACGAAGAGGCGCAGCGCACAGGGGCGCGGCGCCGCGAAGCGCGCCGGCGGGCGGCGCAGCAGCAGCAAGCGGGCGACGGCGAACCGGAGCACGAGCGGCCGCGGCGCGACCAAGCGTGCCACGACGAGGCGCGGCGGGACAAAGGGCAGCGCGACCAACCGCAGCGCCGGGAAACGGAGCACGACCAGGCGGAGCAGCACCACGCGTAGCGCGGCGAAGCGGACCACGACCAAGCGTGCCACGACCAAGCGTGCCACGACCACGCGCGGCACGGCCACGCGCGGCACGGCGAGGCGTAGCACGACGAAGCGCGGCACCACGAAGCGCAGCGCGACGAAGCGCCGCGCGTAGATAAGGCGGCCGAGGCGCGCCGCGGGAAGGCCGACGGCGCGGCGAAGCACGGACGCGGCGGCGCCGCGTGTGCCCCGCGCCGCACGAATCTCTTGATTCCGCGCGCGCGGGCCGCATAGCTAGATGCTCGCCCCGCTCCTCACGGTCGGATCGGAGCGGCGGCCCGCCGAACCTTCCGAGCCACCGCAGCCCGGCGCATCCCGGCCGCACAGGAGGCAAGCCATGTCCACGCCCGTCGCGCCCCCCGGGTCGCAGCCCACCACGGCAGCCATGCCCGCCGCGCCCGCGCCGATGCCGGCGCGCGAGCCGGAGGTGGATTTCACTCAGGAGGTTCGATTCGCCGTCGTCCTCTACGGCGGCGTCTCGCTCGCCATCTACATGAACGGCATCGCGCAGGAGCTGCTGCACCTGGTGCGGGCCACCGCGCCCGGGCCGGAGCCGGCGGACGGGGGCCCGCGGCTCGCGCACGTGCCCACCTCCCAGCTGCGCGGCACGGAGCGCGTGTACCGCAAGCTCGGGCAGTTGCTCCGCTTCGGGGACGAGCCGATCTACGAGGAGCCGGGACCGGACGCGCCGATCCGTACCCGCTTCGTGATCGACATCGTGTCGGGCACATCCGCCGGCGGGATCAACGGCGTGTTCCTGGCCAAGGCGCTCGCCAACGACCAGTCCATGGAGGACCTCAAGGCGCTGTGGGTCCAGGAGGGCGACATCGCGCGCTTGCTCAACGACAAGCTCTCCACCCGCGACCTGCGCGGCCTGCCGTACCGCGACCCGCCGCGCTCCCTGCTCAACGGCCAGCGCCTGTACCGCAAGCTCCTGGAGGCCCTCGAGGCGATGGAGGCCCCGCAGCGCAGTCGACCCGAGTGCCGCTCGCCGTACGTCGAGGAGCTGGACCTGTTCGTGACCGCCACGGACATCCGCGGCCTCGAGCTGCCGCTCCGGCTGGCCGATGGGGTCGTGCACGAGAACCGGTACCGCAGCGTCTTCCGCTTCCGTTACGACGCCAGCGCCGAGCAGCCGCGCAACGACTTCCACGCCGCGAACAACCCGATCCTCGCCTTCGCGGCACGCTGCACGTCCGCGTTCCCCGGTGCGTTCGAGCCCATGCGCCTCGAAGACATCGACGAGGTGCTGGACGGCTTCCCGGCCTTCGCCGGCGACCCCGACGCGCGTTCCGGGAGCAAGCGCTGGCAGGCCTTCTTCGCGGACTACCTGCCCAGGCCCGACGGCCGGGCCGTTTCGCGGCTGCCGTACGTCAAGCGCGCCTTCGGCGACGGCGGCTACCTGGACAACAAGCCGTTCGGCCATGCCATCGACGCTCTCTCGCTCCGGCGCGCCAGTCTGCACGTGGATCGCAAGCTGCTGTTCATCGAGCCCTCCCCGCCCGACCTCGAACGCGAGCCGCTCCCGGAGGAGCGGCCGGACGCACTCGAGAACCTGCTCGCGGCGGCCGTCTACCTGCCTCGCGCCGAGACGATCCGCGAGGACGTCCAGCGCGTCCTGGCGCGCAACCGGCTGATCGAGCGCGTCGACCGCATCCTGGGGTGCGTGGAGGAGGACGTGCGGCGGTGCGTGGGCGGCGAGCGCCAGGACTGGGATCCCGCCTACGCGGACCGCGGGCTCACCGAGATGATCCGCAAGCGCGGCGTTGCGTATGGCGGCTACCACCGGCTCAAGGTCGAGGCGGTCACGGACGCGATCACGTCTCTCATCGCCCGCGCCGCAGGCTTCGACGAGGGCTCGGACCAGTTCCTCGCCATCCGCCACCTGGTCCGCGTGTGGCGCGACCGGCGGTACGCGGAGGATCCTCCGGAGCCGGTGGATGGGCAGCCGCGGACGCGCCTCTCGCAGAACCGGTTCCTGCTCGAGTACGACATCGACTATCGCCTGCGCCGGCTCGACGCCGTGATCTCGCGTGCGGACGGGCTCCGCGAGCTGAACGGCGAGACGCTGATGGAGCGGCTCGAGGCGCTCGGGATCCGGACCGACGCGCAGCCGCGCGACATCGGCGCCGAGCTGGCCCGGCCGCGGCGTGAGCTGGCCGCCGTGCGGCGCAGCCTGCTCTCGGCGCGCGCCACCCTGTGGGCGGAAGGGGAGGCCAACCCGCTGCACCGCGACATCCGCGCCGCCGGGATCGGGGAGGAGGACCTCGATCGGTTGCTCGCGCAGCCGAACGAGACGGCCATGCGGGAGATGGCCGAGAGGCTGATGGATGGGCCGGCCGGCCAACGCATCGCGGCCATCGCGCAGCGGCTCTCCGGCATGATCGGCGAGCACACGCGCGCCGCGGCCCGGGAGTGCGAGCGCATCCTGAAGCCGGACCCGGAGGCGCAGCGGTCACCCGCCGCGCACGCCGCGCGCGCCGCGCTCTGGCACTACTACCGCTTCTACGAGGACTACGACTTCCTCGCCTACCCGATTTTCTACGCGACGCAGGTGGGCGATGAGCGCGACCCGGTCGAGGTCGTGCGCATCAGCCCGCTGGACGCGACGAGCCTGATCGACGAGGCGCGCGGCCCGCGCCGCAAGCTCGCCGGCACCCGCTTCGCCAACTTCGGCGCGTTCCTGGACAGGGCCTGGCGCGAGAACGACCTGCTCTGGGGTCGACTGGATGGCGCCGAGCGCCTGATCACCACGCTGCTGCCGCACGAGGAGCAGGCGGAGTTGCGCCGCAAGCTCATCGAGGAGGCGCACCTCGCCATCCTCGCCGAGGAGTACGGCCGGCACGACCAGGCCGAGATGACGCGCCTCATGGCGGAGACGCTCGCGCGCGTGAAGCCGGCGGACGCGAACGAGGCCGCACTGCGCCAGCTCGTTGAAGCGGATGCCGGTTCGCCCATCCAGCCGCGGCTGCAAGCAGCGCTGCGCTCGGGCCTCGAGCCGCGGCGCCTGCTCGAGTTCTTCCGCACCCGCTACGAGGTGAACCGCGAGCTGGAGGCGAAGGCCGTGCTGGAGGCGCTGGCCCGCGCCACGACCGTGGTCGGGAAGATGCTCTCCCACCTCGCGGACCGCCGCGGCACGGATGGCCGCCGCCTCGCCTGGATCGCTCGCGTGGGCAGCGCGTTGTGGCGACTGGTCGAGGTGGCCGTGCCGCGCTCGCTGCCCGCTCTCGCGTTCGCCTACTGGCTCCAGGTCCTGTACGTCGCGGAAGCCATCGTGATCGTGGTCGGCACCGTGGTGAGCGAGCCCGCGCAGCGCGCAGGCATCATCGCGCTCGCCGCCACCGCCGGCGCGCACCTGGCCGTCACGGTCGTCCGCGGGCTCATGAGAGGACGACGAGGTTGGCTGCGCGCGCTCGCCTTCGTCTTCCTGCTCGTCGTGCTCCTGCTCGCGGCGTACGGGGCGTACTCGCTGTACGCCCACGGGCTGCGGCTCGGAGCCGGCTGAGCGTCGCGTACCGGCGCGTCCGCCGCGCCGATCTCTCTCAGGCCCCCGCCGCCGCCTCGCTGTTGCCGCCGCCTCGCGCCTGCCGGAACAGCGCGGCGGAAACCGCACGCTGTCCGACGCGCCGGCCGCCGGTGGCATCGGCACGGCTGCCGCCTCCCCGCCCGGCCGCCCGGCGCGGCTCCCCTCGATGATCCAGCCGATCGTGCCCGGCACGCACACGCAGCGGGACACCCGGGCCGCGTCCGCCGTTGCGCCGCTCCGGCCCCGTTGCGCCGCCGCGCACGCACGCGCATGATGGCGCGATCCATTACAGGCCACCGAATGCGGAGCGAGCACGCATGCGCCAGAATCGCCGCGCCTCCCTACTCCCGTTGTTCCTCCTGCTCCTCCTCGTCCATCCGGCCCTCGCGCAGGATCTCCCCCGCGCGACGCCCGAGGAGGTCGGGCTGTCCAGCGCGCGGCTCGAGCGGCTCACCGCCACGTTCCGCCGGTACGTCGAGGAGGAGCGACTCGCCGGCGCCGTCATCCTCATCGCGCGCAAGGGCAAGGTCCCGTACTTCGAGGCGTTCGGCTACCGCGACCGGGAGGCGGGCGCGCCAATGACCACGGACGCGATCTTCCGCATCGCATCCCAGACGAAGGCGATCGTCAGCGTCGCGGTCATGATGCTCCAGGAGGAGGGCGCGCTGCTGATCACCGACCCGGTGGGCAAGTACCTCCCGGAGTTCCGGAACACGACGGTCGCGGTCGCACGTGAGGGAGGCGGGTACGACGTCGTCCCCGCGAAGCGGCCCATCGCGATCCGCGACCTGCTCACGCACACCGCCGGCATCGGCTACGGCGGCGGCATCGCGCGCGACCGCTGGGCCGAAGCCGGCATCCAGGGCTGGTACTTCGCGGACCGTGACGAGCCGATCGCGGAGACGGTGAAGCGCATGGCGGCGCTGCCGTTCGACGCGCAGCCCGGCGAGCGCTTCGTCTACGGCTACTCGACGGACATCCTGGGCGTGCTGGTCGAACGGGTCTCCGGCGTCCCGCTCGATGAGTTCCTGCGCACCCGCATCTTCGAGCCATTGAAGATGCGCGACACGCACTTCTACCTGCCGCCCGCGAAGCGAGGGCGCCTCGCCGTCGTCTACTCGGCGACCGAGGCCGGCGGGCTCGAGCGCGCGCCGGACCCGGGCGGCATGGTCGGCCAGGGCGCGTACGTGGACGGGCCGCGCAAGAGCTTCTCCGGCGGCGCCGGCCTGGTCTCGACGGCCCGCGACTACGCACGCTTTCTCCAGATGCTGCTGAACGGCGGCGAGCTGGACGGCGTGCGGCTACTCTCCCGCAAGACCGTCGAGCTGATGACCGCCGACCACATCGGCGAGCTCTACGGCCGGCCAGGCGAGGGGTTCGGGCTGGGGTTCTCCGTGGTGAAGGATCTGGGCGCGCGCGGGCTGCCGGGCTCCGTCGGGGAGTACGGCTGGGGCGGCGCGTACCACTCGGTGTACTGGGTGGACCCGCGTGAGGAGCTGGTCGTCGTCTACCTCACGCAGCTCATCCCGGCACGCGCTCTGGACGACCACGCGAAGCTGCGCGCGCTGGTCTACCAGGCGATCGTGGACGGGGGACGCGGCGGCCTCGATCCGGCCTCCTGAACCGGGGCGACGGCGTGGCGATCGGAACCTGCGCGGTGCGAGGTGCCGCCCTGGAGGCGCGCCCGGCTCGCGGCCGGCGAAACCGGTGACGCCGGGTCGTGCGCACCGGGCGACGCGCGGGGCGGCGCACGCCACCGCCGGCGCGCGCCCGCTCCCGGGGCCCGGCGCCCCCGCACGGCAGCGGCGTGAGCCGGGCGGCGGGACCCGCTCTCCGCTCCCATCCTCGCGGGTCCGCCGGCCTGCGGCCCGCCGATGCTCCTGGGACCCGGGCGCCCGTCACGCAGCCGGCCGTTCCGCCATCGTCCCGCCGCCGGCCGTGAACCCGAACCCCTGCGGCACGATCTGGGTCTCCGTCCCCAGCTGCTGGATCGGCTGGCCCGTGGCGAGCTCGATGATCTCCTCGTTCAGCTCCGCCCGGTTGCCGAGCGCGGCGAACGTCGCCGGCCAGAGCCCAACGAACAGCGCGGCGTGCTTGCGGCCCATCAGGTAGAGCGCGGCCGACGCGCCGATCGTCGCCAGACACAGGTTGTACCAGAAGCTGCTGTTGCGCGCGCCGGGCACTCGTTGCAGGACATCACGCATCGCAACCACCCCTCCACCAGGAGTCATGCCTTTCTCCTCACTGGCGGAGTGGCGCACGCGGCGTGCCGGCGCGCCGGCGAGGGCCGCGGCGCGCCGGCCAGCCCCCGCTCCTCCTAGGGCCGCCGGAGCACCACGAGCAGGTGGTCCGTGGCATCGCGATACTGCGGCAGCTCGCACGTCTCGGCCGCGGCGGCCACGACGTTCTCGTACGCCGCGGGATCGCGCTCGGCGAGCGTCGCGATCATCGGGCCCATCCCCCCGCAGAACCCCTCTGCGCCGGCGCGGCCGATGACCTCGAAGCCCGCGGCCGCGAGCTCCCGCAGCGCGCTCTCCGGTGTGGCCCAGTACGAGTCCGTGAAGCCCGGCAGCTCGTCGGCCGAGTAGGCGCGCTCGCCCAGCAGCCAGCGGATGCGCTCGGGGTCTCGATACCAGTCGGGGAAGTCAACGATGCCGGTGCGGAGGAGGCCCCACGCGTTGAGGTAGGCCGCGAGGGCGACGCCGCCGGGCACGAGGACGCGGCGCAGCTCCGCTAGCGCGCGTCGTCGGCCCTCGGCTCCGTGATGTGGTAGCGCGGGCCCAGCAAGAGCGCCGCATCGAACGTGGCGTCGCCGAACGCGCTCAGATCCCGCGCATCGCCCACGACGAACGCTTCCGCGGCGAGGCCGGCAGCGTCGACCGCCCGCCGCGCGTGCGCCAGCGACGCTTCGCTGAGGTCGACCAGCGAAACGCGGTAACCCAGCCTCGCCAGCTCGAGCGCGTAGCGGCCGGGACCCGCGCCGATGTCGCAGACCCGGCCGGAGGGAAGTACTTCCGGATGAGCCGGAGCGTGCTCTCCCGCTCCACGCGCTGGAACGGCAGGTCGAGCCGGCCCCATTCCCGTTCGACGTTGCGCTCGTAGAATTCGCGGACCCTGCTGCCCGCATCCGTGCTGGCCACGCTCGCCGGACCCCCGCGTCCGTACGTTGCCGCAGAGCCGTGCGCCTCGGGCGCGAGTGTCTCGCCAGCGAACCGCAGGCGCGCGTCGTCAGCGCCCGCCGTGCTTCCCTGCCCCGTCGATCTCGTCCACGGTCTCGACGATGCGGCCGACGAGCCCGTACTCCAGCGCGCCCGATGCATCGAGCCAGAAGTTCCGGCGCGTGTCCTCCTCGATCCGCTCGAGCGGCTGGCCGGTCTGCCGCGCGATCAGGCGGTTCACGCGGTCGCGGATGCGCAGGATCTCGCGCGCCTCGATGTCGATGTCCGCGGCGCTGCCACCCACGCCGCCCGCCGGCTGGTGCAGCAGGAACCGCGTGTTGGGCAGGCAGTAGCGGTCCTCGCGCGGCACAGCGACGTAGATCAGCGCCGCCGCGCTCGCCACCCAGCCCGTGCCGATCATGCGCACGCGCGGCTTGATGAACCGCACCATGTCGTGGATCGTGTCGCCGGATTCGATGTGGCCGCCCTGGGAGTTGATGAAGATCGTGATCGGGTCCTCCTCGGACTCCGCGGCCATCGCCAGGAGCTGCGCCGTCACCCGCGCGGCGAGCTGCTGGTTGATCTCACCGCTGATGATGATGTTCCGGGCACGGAACAACCGCTCGGTCACCGGATCCATCATCGCGATGCCCGGCGTCTCGGGTCGTGCCTCGTTCACGCGTCCTCCCTCGCTTCCGGTTCTGGTGCCGTGGCCGGCTGGGCCCGGCCGGGCGTACGGTTGGCTTGTACACCGCTGGTCGCGGGATG
>DATCLK010000210.1:0-4518 GCA_036563975.1 Longimicrobiales bacterium
CGTGCTGAGGTTGAGCACGCCGCCCCACAGCACGCTCGTGCGGCCGGTCGAGCCGCGGAAGCGGTCCACCTCGCGGGTGGCGCCGCCCGCCTCCGCCTGCGCCTGCGCGCGCACCTCGCCTGCGCGCACCTCCTGGCCGTACGAGTACGTCGCGGAGGCGAGGTAGCCGATCGGCTGGCCTAGAACGCGGTCCGTGCCGCCCAGCGACGCGCTCAGCGAGAGGTTCGGTGTCCCGTTGCGCCGCTCGGCGCTCCACACGTTGCGGAACGCGCCCACCATGCGCGTGATCTCGTCGCGCGACGGCGGCGGATCGAAGTTCCCGGCGCGCGCGACCATCGCGGGCAGCGCGCGCTCTGCGGCGTCGAAGCCCAGCCACTCCAGCCCGTGGGCCGGCGCGGCCAGCACGGTCCTGCCGGTCGCGGCGGCGTTGTAGCCGATCGAGAGCGAATGGCTGATGACGCGCTCCGCAGGGAACTCGCGCGTCCGGATGTCGACCTGCGCGCCGCTGAAGTCGCCCGGCTGGTCCGGCGTGAACGTCTTCGACGTCGTGATCGTCTCGAGCAAGCCGGAGGGGAACAGGTCCAGCGGCACGACCTTGCGCTCCGGCTCGGGGCTCGGGATGCGCGCGCCGTTGAGCGACGCGATGGTGTAGCGCTCGCCCAGGCCCCGCACGAACACGTACTTGCCATGCTGCACGGTGACGCCGCTCACGCGGCGGACCGCCGCGGCCGCATCGCCGTCCGGGCTGCGTGAGATCTGCTCTGCCGTCACGGCGCTCACGATGGAGGCCGCGTTGCGCTGCAGCTCGAGCGCTCGCGCCACCGTGCCGCGCGCGGCGCCGGCCGTGACCTCGAGCCGCTCGATCTCGAGCGCGTCGGCCTCGAGCGCCGCGTCTTGCTCGACGACGCCGCCTGCGGACACCGCGATGCCCGTCACCCTCAACGGCGCGTAGCCCAGCGACCGGACCTCGAGCGCCACCACACCCGGCGGCACACCCGCGATGACGTAGCGCCCGTCCACGCCCGTGTACGCGACGAGCGCGGTGCCGGCCACGCGCACCTCGGCTGCGCTCACGCCCTCGCCCGTTCGCGCGTCAACGATGCGCCCCACGATCCTGGCCGTGCTCTGCGCAGTCGTCGTCTGGGCGCTCGATCGCGTCGCCAGCCCCGGAAAGGCGAGGACCGCGAGGCATAGCAGCGTGGCGCGCGTCAGGACCCGGATCGAGCCGTCCATCTCCCTCCGCTCCCGTTGGATGTTGCGTTGGATCGCGGCGCCAGCGGCGCCGCGCCGTTACGCTAGCCGGCGCGCGTCTCGGCAGGCGCATCCGCGGGCAACGGCGGGGTCACGGGTAGGTCACGGAGGCGTGTGGGAGGGCCACAGGGACGTTCGGCCGGGTCAGACGCGTTGGCGCGAGTCAGATGAGTGCGCGCGGGGCAGATGCGTTCGCGTGGGTCAGGCCCACACTGGGGCGCGCCGCACACTCAAGGGGCGCAGACTCAAGCGGGCCACACACGCTCAGGCAGGTCACGCACGCTAAGGCGGGTCACACATGCGGCCGGGCCCGGTACACGCTCGCGCGCGTCACGCACACGCGCGCGCGGGCCGCTGGCAGTGTGGCCCCGGCGCGCAGCCTGGCGCAGGATCGTGGGCCCTCGGCGCGACGCCTGGAGGTGAGCGCCTCAGCGGGCGCGCCCCGCCGACGCCGGAGCCAAGCTGCATTTTCACTGCGCGAGCACGGCCCCGGATCCGAGGCGTGACACCGGGCCCGGCGAGGCGGGGTAGCCGTCTGTCATGGAATTGTTACGAGCGCTTGACCCGCGCTTGACCGGGGCGCAGTATCTCCAACGCGGTGATCACGAGACACGGCTGCCGGCGGGTGCATCTCGCGCCCCCGGCGTGGTACCCGGGGCAGGGATGAGCACGACTGCGCAGAAGGCGGCGCCGGCCCGCATCCTGGTCGTCGAGGACGAGCGCGACATCGCCGCCCTCGTTGCGTACCACCTCACCAGGGAGGGCTACCGCGTCCGCACCGCTGACGAGGGCACCGAAGCCTTCGAGGCGATCTCCCACGAACGGCCCGACCTCATCATCCTCGACCTCATGCTGCCGGGCTTCTCGGGCTACGACGTGCTGGCCGAGCTGCGGCGCCGCTCCACCACCGCGGAGGTGCCCGTCATCGTGCTCACGGCAAGGCGCGACGAGCCCGACCGCGTCCGCGGCCTCGAGCTGGGCGCGGACGACTACGTCACCAAGCCGTTCAGCCCCAGGGAGCTGGTGCTGCGGGTCGGCGCGGTCCTGCGCCGCGTGCAATCGCCGGCCGTGGCGGCGGGCGGGCGCATGCTCACCGGCGGGCCCATCGCCATCGACCTGGACGCGCTGCACGTGACCGTGGATGGCCGGCCGGTGGAGCTCACGCCCACCGAGTACCGCCTGCTCGTCGCTCTCATGGAGCGCAGGGGCCGCGTGCAGAGCCGGCAGCAACTCCTGGAGAACGCCTGGGACATTCACGTGCACATCGAGACGCGTACCGTGGACATGCACGTGCAGCGGCTGCGCGCCAAGCTGGGCCACGCCGGGAAGTGGATCGAAACCGTGCGCGGATTCGGTTACCGCTTCAGGGGTAAGGACGCGGGGGGATGAGCGCGCGGCGCCCACGCCTGCGCTGGCACGTCGTCGCCGGCTTTCTCGCCTCCGCTGCGGGCGCGGCGCTCGTGCTGTATCTCCGCATCCCCACCGTCGCGCGTGCGCGGCTCGCGGACCGGCTCCCGCCCGCCGAGCTGGACGCCCTGACCGAGGCGCTCCGCCAGTCCGCGCTGCTCGCGGGGGCGCTCGGGCTGGGCATCGCGCTCGCCCTCGCCCTCTTCCTCGCCGGCGCGATCGCTGCCGGGCACGCACGCCTCCGCGCCGACCTGCTCCGCCTCGCCCGTGAACCTGCCGCACGCATGCCGCCGCAGTCCTTCGCGGAGCTCGAGCCGATCGCCGCCGCGTCCGCACGCCTCGCCGCGGAGCTCAGCGAGCGCGCCGCGCGCGCCGCCCGCGAGCGCGATGACCTCGCCCTCCTGCTCGACTCCGTGACGGACGGCATCCTCCAGCTCGGCAGGGGCGGCCGCATCATCCGCGTCAACCCGGCTGCCCGTGAGTTGCTGCGCTTGCCCCTCGACGCGGAAGGCAGGCCGATCCACGCGCTGGTGCGCCACGCCGAGCTACGCGAGCTGCTGACACAGGCCGTCGCCGCGGGCCCGGGCGAGCCCGCGGAGGTCGGGCTCGATGGACGCCGCGTGCTCGTCGTCGTCCGCGCGATCCCGGCGCACGCGGGGAGCGCTGCGGCCAGCGACCGGGATCATCCCGGGATCGTCGCCGTCTTCGTGGACCTCACGGAGGTGCGACGCCTCGAGGTCGTGCGGCGCGACTTCGTCGCCAACGCCAGCCACGAGCTGAAGACGCCGCTCACCGCCATCCGCGGCTACGCGGAGACGCTGCTGGCCGGGGACGTACCCGCCGAGCTGCAGCGCGACTTCCTCGAGACCATCGCGCGGAACGCAGCGCGGCTCCAGAGCATCGTGGACGACCTGCTCGACCTCTCGCGCATCGAGTCCGGTGGTTGGAAGCCCGAAATCGTCGCGACGGAGGTCGCAGCCGCCGCGGAGGACGCGTGGGCCCCGTTCGCCGAGCGGGCGTGCAGCCGCTCCGTTCACTTCGACGTCGCCGCCGACGGGGTCACCGTGCTCGCCGACCCGGGCGCGTTGCGTCAGATCTTCGGCAACCTCTTCGACAACGCGCTACGCCACACGCCTGCCGGCGGACGCATCTCCGTCCGCGCGGCCATTGCCGGTGAGTCGGCGGGGAAGGGTCCAGGGCCCGATGCGGCCCTGCCGAAGGGACGCCGGAGCGCGGCGGCGCGGGTCGCCATCGAGGTGCGAGATACCGGCTCCGGCATCCCGAGCGACGCGCTGCCGCGCATCTTCGAGCGCTTCTACCGCGTGGATCCCGCACGCTCGCGCGCCGAGGGCGGTACCGGCCTCGGGCTCGCGATCGTGAAGCACCTCGTCGAGGCCATGGGCGGCGAGGTCGCGGCCGACAGCGTGCTGGGCAAGGGGACCACCATCCGGTTCACGCTGCCGGCGTCGCCGCTCCCGGTTGAGAGCGCGGCGGACGCGGCGGCGCAGGCGCTGTCGGCAACGGGCGCTCCGGACGCGGCGGCGCAGCCGTTCCCGGCAGCGAGCGCCGCGGACGTGGCCGCGCAGCGGCTGCCGGCAGCGAGTGTGGCGGACGTGACCGGGCAACCGCGCCCGGCAGTGGGCCCGGCGGACGTGGCCGCGCCTGCCGGGAACCCCTCGGGGCACGACGGGGAATAAGGACCCGAGAACGTTCGACCCTCGTTCGCGGGCTGAATGGAAACCCAGTCGCTCGGCTTCGCCGTCGCCTTCACCGCGGGGCTGCTCAGCTTCCTCTCGCCCTGCGTGCTGCCGCTGATTCCCAGCTACGCATCGTTCATCACCGGGATGGGGCTGGACGACC
>DATCLK010000211.1:0-7974 GCA_036563975.1 Longimicrobiales bacterium
CTCAGGAGCTGGACGATGCGAAAGGGCAGGTGAAGGGGCAACTGGTCCTGTCGCTCGAGTCCAGCGGTGCGCGACTGCATCGGCTGGCGGGGTTCGCGCTGTACGAGGAGCCGTTCATGACGGTGGACGAGCTGATGGCCCGCGTGGATGCCGTGACCCTGGATGACGTGGCGGCCGTGGCGGAATACTTCGACCCGGATCGGCAGGTGGTGCTACGGCTCGGTCCTACGTCCTGAACAGATCCTATTCCCTCGGGTGAGCGACATGATCATTGGTGTACCGAAGGAGATCAAGACGAATGAGAACCGCGTCGCGCTGGTACCGGCGGGCGCGGAGGCGCTTGTGCAGGCGGGGCATCGGGTGCTGGTGGAGCGCGGCGCGGGCGAGGGGAGCGGATTCGACGACGACGCTTACGCGCGGGCTGGCGCCACGATCGTGAACACGGCGGCGGAGGTGTGGGAAGGCGCCGAGATGATCGTGAAGGTGAAGGAACCGATCGAGCCGGAGTGGCCGCTGATGCGGCGAGATCAGGTGATCTTCACCTACTTCCACTTCGCCGCATCGGAGCAGCTCACGCGCGCCGTCATGGAGTCCGGCGCGGTGGCGATCGCCTACGAAACGGTCCAGTTGCCGACGGGCGAGCTGCCGCTGCTCACGCCGATGAGCGAGGTTGCCGGCCGGCTGGCGGTCCAGCAGGGCGCGAAATACCTGGAGAAGTACTTCGGAGGGCGCGGCGTCCTGCTGGGCGGCGTGCCGGGGGTGGCGCCGGCGACGGTGGTCATCCTGGGGGGCGGGACCGTGGGGTCGAACGCTGCGCGGATGGCGGCGGGGCTGGGTGCGCGCGTGGTGATCCTCGACGTCTCGCTGAACCGTCTCCGCTACCTCTCGGAGGTCATGCCGGGGAACGTGATGCTTCTGTACTCCAACCGGCACAACATCCTGACGCAACTGGAGCAGGCGGATCTCCTGATCGGGGCGGTGCTGGTGCCCGGGGCGAAGGCGCCCAAGCTGGTCCGGCGCGAGGACCTGAAGCGCATGAAGACGGGCGCGGTCGTGGTGGACGTGGCCGTGGACCAGGGCGGCTGCATCGAGACGATCCGGCCGACGACGCACGAGGATCCGATCTACGTGGTGGACGGGGTGATCCATTACGGCGTGGCGAACATGCCCGGGGCCGTGCCCTACACCTCGACGCTGGCGCTCACGAACGCCACGTTCCCGTACGCACTGACGCTGGCCAACAAGGGCTGGCGGGAGGCGTGCCGGGGCGACCGCTCCCTTGCCCTGGGCGTCAACGTGGTGGACGGGAAGGTGACCTACCCGGGCGTCGCGGAGGCGTTCGGGCTGCCGTACACGCCGATCGAGCAGATCCTCTGAGGCGGCCGTGGACTCGATCAAGGTCCTGGTCCGCAGGCTGGAGCATTACCCGGCGGATTGGCCTCTCCCGGCCTACGCGACCGATGGCTCGGCGGCCGTGGACCTGAGGAACGCGGGCCCGACGTTCGTCCTCCCGCCGCTCGGCCGGCAGCTCGTGCCGACCGGGCTGGCGATCGCCCTGCCGCCGGGCACGGAGGCGCAGATCCGGCCCCGATCCGGGCTCGCGTTGCGCCGGGGGATCAGCATCGTGAACACGCCGTGCACGATCGATAGCGATTACCGCGGCGAGATCCGGATCCCGCTGATCAACCTGGACCGGGAGCCGCAGGAGATTGAGCACGGGGAACGGATCGCGCAGCTCCTGGTCGCGGTGGTCCCGCGCATCGAATGGGAGGAGGCGGACGCCCTGCCCCCCACCGCCCGGGGCGAGGGCGGCTTCGGCAGCACCGGCCGGTAGGCCGCCCGCCCGCTGGCTTCGGCGGCACGGGCCTGGCGCGGTCAGGCACCCGCGCGCCGGGCGCGCCGCCGGCTGGAGCGCGGTCCCGCTCCGGGGGCCGCTCCCCGGTGTCCGGGGAGCGGGTCCCGGGCGGCAAGGCATTGGCGCATGCCGCTTGCCGCTCGAACGTGTGATGGTTAACTTGATGACTCTCCCCGAACCACGTGAGCTGGTGCGTTCCCGTGTCGACGCGGGCGGGCGCGCGCGCTCCCCTGCGAGCACTATCGGCGGGTCGGTCTGGGACAGATGATGCGGCTCCGGAACCTCTTCAATTCGGGACGACTGCTCCCGGTCAACGACATTGCTGTCGACCTCGGCACCGCGAATACCCTCGTCTACGTCAAAGGCGAGGGGATTGTTTTGAATGAGCCGTCTGTGGTTGCCGTGGAGCGGGCGACCAACAAGCCCAAAGGCATCGGTCTGGAGGCCAAGCGGATGCTGGGGCGGACGCCGGAGGGCATCATGGCGGTCCGGCCGCTCAAGGATGGCGTGATCGCCGACGTGGACATCACCGAGCTCATGCTGCGCCATTTCTTGCGTCAGGTGACGTCCAAGCGGCTGTTCAAGATCAGCCCGCGGGTGGTGGTGGGCGTCCCATCGGGGATCACGGAGCTGGAACGGCGGGCGGTGCGCTCGAGCGCCATGGCGGCCGGGGCCAAGGCGGTGTACATGGTGGCGGAGCCGATGGCGGCGGCGATCGGCGTCGGGCTGCCGGTGGACACGCCGACGGGGAACATGGTGATCGACATCGGCGGCGGGACCACGGAAATTGCAGTGATCGCCCTCAACGGGATCGTGTCGGACACCTCGATCCGGGTAGGGGGAGACGAGATCGACAACGCCATCGTGACGTTCCTGAGGAAGAACTACAACCTGCTGATCGGGGAGCCCACAGCGGAGGCGATCAAGATCCAGATCGGCTCGGCCTTCAACAACGGGGAGGAGCGGGAGATGGAGGTGAAGGGCCGGGATCTGGTGAGCGGAATTCCGAAGACGGTGCGGGTGCACTCGCAGGAGATCCGGGAGTGCATCCAGGAGCCCATCCAGCAGATCGTGGAGGCGGTGCGGCGGGCGCTCGAGATCACGCCGCCGGAGCTCGCAGCGGACATCGTGGACCGCGGGATCGTGATGACCGGCGGCGGCTCGCTCATCCGGGGGCTGGACCAGTTGCTCGCCCACGAGACGGGGCTGCCGATCCACGTGGACGAGGAGCCGCTGACGTGCGTCGTGCGCGGCGCGGGCAAGATCCTGGATGACTTCGAGAAGTATCGCAGCGTACTGACGACGTAAGTGGGGAACTACTTCGACGGCACACGCAGGGGGCGGAGGCGCGATGCGGCGATCGCGGGCGGGTTCCTCCTTCTGGCGCTCCTCCTGCTCCTTGTGCCTGCGTCGTACCAGACCCCCCTCAGGAGTGCCATTCGCGGGACAGCGTTGAGGCCGTTCCTGGCGGTGCAGGCGGAGCTCGTGTCACGGCGGGCGCGGAGCGTGGACGTGAGCCAACTCCGCGCGGAGCGGGATTCCCTTGCGGCCGTGGTGGCAGCGCAGGCGAGCCTGGTGGAGGAGAACAGGCGGCTGCGGGCGCTGCTGGGGCTGCGCGGCCGGGCGCAGCCGGCCTTCCGGCCGGCGGAGCTGATTCGCGCCGGAGTGCCGGGGGCGGAGAGCACGTTCTTCATCGACATAGGTTCGCGTGACGGGGTGGTGGTGGGCAGCCCGGTGCTGGCGGCAGGCGGGCTGCTGGGCGTCATCCAGTCGGTCGAAGAGCACACGGCCCAGGGGATCGACTGGACGCATCCGCAGTTCCGTGCGAGCGCGATGACCGCGGATGGGGATGCGTACGGAATCGTCGAGCCGAGGCGGGGCCGCTTCCGGGAAGAGGACCTGCTGACGTTGACCGGCGCGCCGTTCCACACGGACATCCGGCCCGGGACACGGGTCGTGACGACCGGCCGCGGGGGGATCTACCCGCGGGGCATTCCGCTGGGGACGGTGGTAGGGATCGACGAGGCGGACACGGGATGGCGCAAGAACTACTTGCTGCGCCCCGCCGTACGCCCGGAGGGCGTGACTCATGTGCTCGTGGCGATCCGGCGGGAGGGTGAGACCGGGGACCTGTCGCCGTTGTGGCAGGTGGACGCGCCGGCGGATACGCAGGAGACCGGCGCGGCCGCGGGGGTAGGGGCTGGGACGCGGCAGCCATGATGTCCGAGCGGAACTGGCCGTTCTGGGCGCTCATTGCGCTCCTGGTGATCACGCATTTCGCCCTGCACCTCGCCGTGGGCCTGGGGGCGACCGCCCCGGACCTCGTGACGCCGGCAGTGCTCCTGGCCGGGCGGCGGGCGCGCGGTTCCGTGGCCGCGGGCCTCGGGTTCGGCCTCGGGCTGCTGCAGGACTCGCTCTCGCTGGACGCGTTCGGCGCGGAGGCCGTAACGCTGACGCTGCTGGGGTACCTGGGCGCGCGCTCGAGGGACCTGTTCGTCGGCGACAACGCGGTCTTCCTGCTGGTGTACCTGTTCAGTGGCAAGTGGCTGCACGACGCGATCTTCTACCTGCTGTCCGGCACGCCCGACCACGGGGGGACCGCCGTCTGGCTGCTGGTGTTCTCGCCGCTGGCGGCGCTCTACGCCGCGGTGGCGGGCGTGGTGGCGATGGCCGCATACCATTCGGTGACCGGACAACGCTGACGCGGTAGAGGGAGCGGGCGACGCAGCCGCTCGCTCCGCCGGACCGGCATCCCGATCCTCCTGACACGAACCCATGCAACCGTTCCACCTCTACGCGCGACGTCGCCGTGCCCAGGGAGCGGTGGCCGTGATCATCGCCGGGATCGGCGGGCTCGCCCTGGCGTTCTTCCACACCCAGGTGCTCAGGAGCGACACGTACGCGCTCCAGTCGGAAGCAAACCGGCTGCGGCCCCTCCCGATCCCGGCGCCGCGCGGCACGATCTTCGACCGCAACGGGCGGATCGTGGCGGAGAACGTCCCCGGCTACGCGCTCTCGCTGCTGCCCGCGCCGCGGGACACGCTGTACAACACACTGCGGCGGCTGGCCCCGATCCTGGGGCTGACTGAGGCCCGGATCGCGCAGCTCATGGAGAAACACCGAGCTGCGCCGGTCCAGCCGTTGCTGGTCTCCTCCGACCTGACGTTCGAGCAGGTCTCCGCGCTCGAGGAGCGGCATTTCATGTTCCCGGGCGTGTACATCGATACGCGGCCCAAGCGGCACTACCCGGCCGGGGAGGCGATCGCGCACCTGATCGGGTACGTGGCGGAGATCAGCGAAGCCGAGCTCCAGAAGCCGGAGTTCGCGGACTACGCACCGGGGCAACTCGTGGGAAAGGCGGGCCTCGAGCGGCAATACGAGCGCCTCATCGGGGGTAAGCCCGGGATCCGCTACGTCGAGGTCGATGCGCTCGGGCGGATCGTCGGCGAGTACGCGCCGCAGACGAAGGTTCCCCCTGTCCCGGGCGAAGACCTGCACCTCTACCTGGACCTCGACCTGCAGGAGTGGATCGCGAAGATCTTCCCGGATGACATGCGGGGGGCGGTGGTGGCGATCGAGCCGGGGACGGGGCACGTGCTGGCGATGTACTCGAGCCCGGGGTACGACCCGAACGAGTTCGTCGGAGGGGTGGACCCAGCGTACTGGCGGAAACTGAACGCGGACGAGGCGCGGCCGCTGCTGCACCGCGCGGCGGCTGGCCTCTACCCGCCGGGCTCGACCTTCAAGCTGGCGACGGCGGCGATCGCGCTGGAGCTGGGGCTGGTGGACCCGAACGCCTACATGCCGATCCCGTGCCGCGGAGGCATGTCGTACGGCAACCGGTACTTCAGGTGCTGGGAGTCGCGGGGCCACGGGTACCTGAACCTGGCGGACGCGATCGCGAACTCCTGCAACGTCTACTTCTACCAGCTCGGGGTGAAGATCGGGCTGGAGCGGTTCCTGAAGGAGGCCTCCCGCCTGGGCTTCACGCGCAAGACGGGGGTGGACCTGCCGCCCGAGCTCGAGGTCGCCGGCCGGTTCCCGGACGGGCTGGGCTGGTGGCGGGAGCGGTTCGGCTACACCGCAACCCCGACCGAGGTGCTGAGCCTGGCGATCGGGCAGGGGTCGAATGATCAGACGCCGTTGAAGCTGGCGCACTTCGCGGCCGCCCTCGCGGGCGATGGCAAGCTGCCGCCGCCGCGGATCGCCGCGCACCCGCTCGCGGCGCCGAGTCCGGGCGACGGCATCAACCTGAGCATCTCACCGGAGAACCTGGCGTGGATCCGCGAGGGCATGCGCCGGGTCGTCGGGCCGGGCGGGACGGCGCACCTCTCCTCGCTGGAGCACTGGGACCTGTTGGGGAAGACCGGCACGTCCCAGAACCCGCACGGCAAGGACCACGCCTGGTTCATCGGGATCGCGGGGCCCAAGGGGGGCGCGCCGGAGATCGCGCTGGCGGCGATCGTCGAGTTCGGTGAGTCCGGCTCGCGGAGCGCGGCGCCGCTCGTGGCGAAGGCGGCGGACTACTACTTGCGGCGGAAGTACGGCATGCCGGTGGACTCGGTGCAGACCTTGCGCGAGCACCTCATGGCCGGGCGCCCGGCGCCCTGGGCGGTATGGCAGTGATCGGGCGACTGCGACGTCTGTTGGGCGATCCGCTGCTGGCGGCGCTCGTCGTCGGGCTCTCCCTGTTCGGGGTGGCGATGGTCTACTCGGCCGGCCAGCTCGACGTGCCGGACCCGACGGTGGCGGGTGCCTGGCGACTGCAGCTCCTCTGGCTCGGCGTGTCGATCGTCGCGTTCCTCGCCGTGCTGGGGATCCAGACGCGCTGGCTCGAATGGGCGGCGATCCCCGCCTACGTGGTGGGGATCGTGCTGCTGGCGGCGACGCTCGTCATCGGGACCGGATTGGGCACGGCCCGGGGGACGAAGAGCTGGATCGACCTCGGGCCGGTCATGATCCAGCCCGCGCAGTTCGCCAATCTCGCCACGATTCTCATGCTGGCGCGGGTGCTGGGACGCTGGCGGGAGCCGCCGAGGTCGATCTGGGGGCTCTGGAAGCCGGTGGCGATCGTCGCGCTCCCGATGGGGCTGGTCATGCTGCAGCCCGACCTGGGGACGGCGATGGTCTTCGGCGCCATGCTGATCGCGGGGCTGTACTGGGCCGGGACGCCGCTCGGGCTGATTGCCATGCTGCTGAGCCCGATCGTCGGCCTCTTCGTCTCCTTCCACTCCGTGCTGTTCAGCATCTACGTGGTCGCGCTGATCGTGTTCCTGCGGCTGTACCGCGCCTACCTGTGGGAAGGCGTGGGCGTGGTGGTGGCCAACCTGGCCGCGGGGGCGGTCGCGCTGCCGCTGTGGAACTCCCTCGAGCCCTACCAGCAGGCCCGGCTGATGGTCTTCCTGAACCCGGGCATGGACCCGCGCGGCGCCGGCTGGCACCTGATCCAGTCGCGGGTGGCGATCGGGAGCGGAGGCCTGTTCGGCAAGGGATTCACGCTGGGGACCCAAAAGCGGCTCGCATTCCTGCCGGAGCAACACACCGATTTCATCTTCAGCGTGATCGGCGAGGAGTTCGGCTTCGTGGGGACGGTGGGCGTGCTCCTGGTCTTCGGCCTGATCCTCTGGCGGCTGACCCGGATCGCCGAGCGGCTGGCGGACCCCTTTGCCGGGATCGTGGTTTTCGGTATCTTCGGGGTCTGGTTCGCCCACGTGATCGTCAACATCGGGATGACGATCGGCCTGATGCCCATTACGGGGATCCCGTTGCCGTTCCTGAGCTACGGGGGCTCGTTCCTGCTGGCCTCCTTCCTGGCGCTCGGAATGGTGCAGCGGATCGCGGCGGAGCAAGGGAGGATCTGACCCCCGCCGCGGCGGAGGCCGGAGGGGCGGCGAACGGGAAGGAGTCCTCTCGGTCATGCCGTGGTTCAAGAAGCCGGAGCGCAAGCTCCGGGCGGCCGAGCGCCGTGAGGTGCCGCCGGATGTCTTTGAGAAGTGCCCGCGTTGCGGGACGATCCTCTACCGTGCCCGGCTGGCGCAGAACCTGAACGTCTGCCCGTCCTGCGGATTCCATTTCCGCATCTCGGCGGACGAGTACGTCCGTCTCCTGCTCGATGACGG
>DATCLK010000212.1:0-6075 GCA_036563975.1 Longimicrobiales bacterium
CAGCCCGTGCAGCAGCCCGATCAGCCGGATGTTCAGCCGCATGTCTCCGTTGAGGATGTGGCTGAACTCGTGCGCGATCACGCCCTGCAGCTCGTCGCGCGTCAGGTGCTTCAGCGCGCCCCGCGTCACCGCCACGGCCGCGTCGTGGACGCCGTAACCGGCGGCGAACGCGTTGATGCCCTCCTCGCCTGGCAGCACGTAGATCGCCGGCACCGGCACGCCGGACGCGATCGCCATCTCCTCGACGACGTTCAGCAGCCGGCGCTCGGCCGGGTCGTCCGTCGCGGGGTTCACGGGCTGCCCGCCCAACAGTGCTGCCACGACCGGGCCGCCCTGCCGTAGCTGCATCGTGCGGTACGCGCTCCCGCCGCCCACGAGCAGCAGCACGGCCCCGGCCACGCCGGCGAACAGCCGCGGCTCTAAGCGGATGCCGATGCCGGCCGCGAGCAACACGACGACGTACACGCCGACGACGATGGCGGCGACGGCGGCCGCGAACAGCGCGATCAGCACCCGCGTCCGCCGGCGCGCGTCATCCTGTGCCCGGAAGAAGTCCATTCTCGAACCCGTGATGGGCGGTCCAGCGGCAGCGCGCGGCCGCGGAGCCGGAACGCACGCCGTCGCGAGCTCAGCGGAACGAGACGCGCGGCACCTCGCGCTGCTCCGCGTCCTCGATCACCAGCAGCGGCGCCTCCTGGAAGTTGAACGCGCCCGCGATGATGCTGGCGGGGAAGACCTCCCGCGCGGTGTTGTACTGCGTGACCGCGTCGTTGTAGGCCTGGCGAGCGAACGCGATGCGGTTTTCCGTCGAGGTCAGCTCCTCGCTCACCTGCATCATGTTCTGGTTCGCCTTGAGGTCCGGGTACGACTCGGCCAGCGCGAAGAAGCGCGTGAGCGCACCCGTCAGCGCCTGCTCCGCGCCCGAGAGCTCCCGGATCGCCGCCGCGTCCCCCGGGTTCGCGGCCGCTTTCCGCTCGGCCGTGATCGCGGTGTTGCGCGCCTGGATCACAGCCTCGAGCGTCTCCCGCTCGTGCTGCATGTACGCACGCGCGGTCTCGACCAGGTTCGGGATCAGGTCGTAACGCCGACGGAGTTGCACGTCGATCTGCGCAAACGCGTTCTTGAAGCGGTTCCGCAAGGAGACGAGCCGGTTGTAGGTGCGCATGACCCAGAAACCGATCAGCGCAACGATGACGAGCAACACGATAAATGTCACGGGAGCCACTCCTGCGCGGGTGGAAGCGCGGTCTCGTCTACAGAATGATAAACGCGGGGCGCCGAATCGCCAAATCGGGCGGGGAGCCGCCGCCGGCCGGACGGCGCCCCTGAGCCCAGGCATGCTACCGGCTCCGCGCCTCCCGCCACTGCTTTCCCGTCTCCACGAAGGTATCGACCGTGATGCCGTTCCCGTCGCCAATGACCAGAAGCGTGATGCGGAACCGGTCCGCAATCGCCTCCTCGAGCAACCGGCGGGACGACTCGCTGGAGTCCGGCAGGATCAGCATCGTCCACCCCCTCGCTGGGGGGAAACATCTCTTGGCCCGGAAATTCGGACCGGAACGGCCGGGGTTGCCGGGCCGGCGTGCGGACGCGGAGCCGTCCGTTTGCGGAATCGTGTGGACCGGGATGCGAACGTCAGACTGAACCGACTGCAACATGCTCGGCTCCCCTGTCGGAGCGCCAGACATTTGTTCCGGGCGACGACGCCGCCGGCCGCCCGCGCCGGCTCAGCCCTCGAATTCCAGCCGGGCCGCCTGCCGCTCGATGCGCGCGCGCGTCAGCCGGCCGACAAGCACACTCGCTGCGATCACGACAGCGAAAGTCGTGGCGAGCGCAACCGGGTCGCCGTAGAGCCAGTCCACGAGCTTCATGAGGAAGATGCCAAGCACGCCGGCCAGGATCATTACGAGCAGGACCCGCGACGTCTCCTGCATCTTCTCGTGGGGCCGGGCAAACGGCAGCTCGGGGTTCAGCAGCGTTGCGACGAGCAGCATCAGGTTGCTCATCAATCCGGCCAGCGCGAGGTACGCCAGCAGCCACAGGCGATCGTCGATGAGGAACGCGAGCGTCACGCCGACGAGGGCGAGGTAGGGAAGGAGGAAGAAGACGGCGAGGATGTCGCGTGCCGACCGGATCAGGCGGGCACGGTCGGCTGGCGTCGCGAAGTAGATCCAGGATGCGCGAAACGCGTCACTGGCCGCGAGGTTCGATCTCAGCACCGCAGGGAAGAGCAGGATCGCAACGCTGAGGAGGGCGAGGTCGGGCGTGGCGGCTCCAGCCTCGCGCGCGTCATTCACGCCCATGAGCAGGTAGACCACCGTCAGCGGGATGATCGCCAACACGCCCATGCGGAAGCGCAGGTCGTTGCGGAACTGGCCCCGCACCAGGATCGCGACCGCGCGCGCCTCGCCCGCGCGGAACCACAGCCGCGGCCGGGACCCTGCCGCGCGCGCGGCGCGCGTGTCGCCGCCGCTGGCCATCAGCGTGCCGAGCTGCTCGGCGTACTCGAGCGAGAGCCGGCCATGCATCGCGCCAGCGAGCAGCGCCATCAGGGCGAGCGATGCCAGCACGCCGGCCAGGTGTAGCCAGCCGCCCGCGCCGGCCGCGAGCTCGGCGTAGCTCGCGAACCAGGTTCCGGGGTAGAGCAGCAGCCATGGCGACCAGGGCAGCGTGAAGCCTGCCAGCGCGCTGCGGCCGACGATCTCCGAGATGACAAAGAAACCGCCGTAGATCCCGACGCTGAGCACGAGCTGCACCCACGAGAGCGCGTTGCGCAGCCGGCGGACGCCCACGGCACGCGCGAGCCGGGCGTAGCCGGCCACGATGGCGAGCGTGACCGTGACCGCGCAGGCGTACAGCGCCGCGATGCCTGCCAGCCCCGGGAGCACGCCGTGCTTCACGAGGAGCACGAGCGTGGGCAACATGCCGACCAGCGTCGCGAGCGCGAGCGTGTACACGAGGATATTGGTCAGCTTGGCCGCGAAGTAGGTACGCGACGAGATCGGCTGCGCACCCAGTACGCCGTAGTCCGTCGGCGAAAGGATGACGGCGTTGAGGTCCACCAGCATCGCCGTCGCGACCACGACGGTGACGTAGCTCAGCACGACCATGGATGCCGCGAAGCGGTCGCCGATGAAGGCGGCCGCGAGGGCCATGACGACGCCGAGCAGCGCGTAGCTGAACAGCCGGCCGAGGATGGCCATGCCGCTGCCGCCGCGCTGATTGTTCACCGCCGCGACCGCGCCACCGCCCGCGCGCAGGTCCAGCTTGAGCGCCGCAATGGTCAGCGCGCGCCACTGTACGTAGTCGACGCCGAGCGCGGAGAGCAGCCGCCTCATGTCCGGTCCAACGCGGAGAGCAGATCGGCAGCGACGAGGCCGACGTCGCGCACGCCGGTCAGCCGGCTGAACGCCTCCTCCAGGGTCCCGACGCCCGCCTCCGCGCAGATGTCGGCGGCCGTGCCCTCCGCGATCTTCCGGCCCTCGTTGATGATGACGATGCGCGAGCAGACCCGCTCGACGACCTCGAGGATGTGCGAGCAGAAGAGGATCGTGCGGCCCTGGTCGGCCAGCCGCTTGAGCAGCTCCTTCGCGACCGCGGCCGTATTCGCGTCCAGCCCGTCGAACGGCTCGTCCAGGAACAGCACTTCGGGCCGGTGCAGCAGCGCCGCCGCGAACACGACCTTCTGCCGCATGCCCTTCGAGTACTCGCTCATGCGCTGGTGCTGGACATCGCCGAGCCCGAACAGCTCGAGCAGCTCGTCCCGCCGCGCAGCCGCGGTCCTCGCATCGAGGTGGTGCAGGCACGCGACCAGCTCGAGGTACTCCGCCGCTGTCAGCGCGTCGTACAGCGCCGGCGTCTCCGGCACGTAGCCGATGCGCCGCTTCACCTCGAGCGGCTGCTCGACGACGTCGTACCCCGCGACCAGCGCGCGCCCGGACGACGGCCGGATCAGCCCGGTCAGGATTTTCACCGTCGTCGACTTGCCGGCGCCGTTCGGGCCCAGGAAGCCGAGGATCTCGCCCGGCTCGACGCGCAGGTCGAGATCGATCAGGGCTCGCTTGCCACCGTAATTGCGCGAGAGCTTCTCGGTCAGGATCATGGCAGCCACCACCGCTGCTCACGCGAGCGGCGCTGAGGGGACGCCGAGACGCGAAACTCCTGTTACGCAGAGCCGCCGAGCGGCCCTGCGCCGCGGCGATGCAGGCCTCGGCCAGGGGCGATGCACGCCTGAGGGAGCGCAGGACAGGGCCAGGCCCTATCCGCCCAGCTCCCGTACCAGGAGCTCCCGCGCCTTCTCCGGGTTCGCGCGCCCCCCCGTCCGCCCCATGACCTGGCCCATGAAGAAGCCGATGAGCCCGGTCTTGCCGGCGCGATACTCGGCAACCTTCGCGGCGTTCGCGGCGAGCACGTCGCGCACGACACGCTCGAGCTCGGCCGTGTCGCTGATCTGCGAGAGCCCCTTCTCCTCGACGATCCGCTCCGGGTCTCCGCCACGCGCCGCCAGCTCCGCGAGCACCTGCCGCGCGCCGGTGCTGGAAACGCGGCCCTGCTCAACGAGCCGGACCAGCGCCGCCAGCTCCCTGGCGCCGAACGGAAGCTCTGGGATCGCGCGGCCCGCGCGCTCGCGCGGCAGCTCGTGGATCACCCAGTTCGCCACTGCGCGCGCCGACACGCCGCCCTCCGCGACGGCGCGCTCGAACAGGTCCGCGGCGGCGGGGTCCCGGGCGAGGAGCTCGGCCTCTTCCTCGCCCAATCCGTGTTGCTCGGCGAGGCGACGTGCGAGGGCGCGGTCCGCCATGGCGGCCGACGCCCCGGCCGCCTCTCGCCCGCGACGCGTCTCCGGCCCAGCGCCCCTCGCCACGGCCTGCTCACGCCGCGCCGCCTGGGCGCGCGTGGAGCCCGCGGCTTGCTCCCCCGCCCTCGCCCCCGCCCCTGCTCTGGCCCGCTTCGCCCACGAATCCCGCAGCGTCACCACCCGATTGAAGACGAGCGCGCCGGGCGCGGAATCCACCGGGTCGGAGAAGAAGTAGCCGAGCCGCTCGAACTGGTAGTGCGTGCCCGGCGCTGTGTCTCGCGCCGACGGCTCGATCCGCGCGTCCTTGATGACGACGAGCGACTCCGGGTTCAGGAATTCCTTGAAGTCGCCGTCCTCTCCCGCTGCGGCCTCGGGATCGGGAACGGTGAACAGCCGGTCGTACAGCCGCACCTCGCACGGCACCGCATGCGCTGCCGAGACCCAGTGGATCGTGCCCTTCACCACGCGGCCGTCGGGCGTCGCACCGCCACGCGTCGCGGGATCGTAGCTGCAGCGCAGCTCGACCACCTCGCCGCGCTCGTTCTTCACCACCTCGTCGCACCGGATGACGTAGCCGTAACGCAGCCGCACCTCGCGGCCCGGCGCGAGGCGGTGCCAGCCCGGCGGCGGATCCTCAGCGAAGTCGCTCCGCTCGATCAGGATCTCGCCGGAGAACGGCAGCGGGCGCGAACCCTCCTTCGGAACGTCGTGCGGCCAGTACGGCGCGTCGATCATCTCGACCTTGCCCGCCGGCCAGTTGGTGATGACGACGCGCAGGGGATCGAGCACGCACAGCACCCGCGGCGCGCGCGTGTTCAGATCCGTGCGGATCGCGTACTCGAGCTTGCCGATGTCCACCCGGCTGTCCGCCTTCGTCACGCCGATCATTTCGCAAAACGCGCGGATCGCCTCGGGCGTGACGCCGCGTCGCCGCAGCCCCGCAATGGTCGGCATGCGCGGATCATCCCAGCCGTTGACGTGCCCGCCCTCGACGAGCTGGAGCAGCTTGCGCTTGCTCATGACCGTGTAGTCGAGGTTCAACCGCGCGAACTCGTACTGCCGCGGCCGCGTGCCCAGGCCGGAGTTCTCGACCACCCAGTCGTACAGCGGGCGGTTGGTCTCGAACTCGAGGGTGCAAATCGAGTGCGTCACATCCTCGATCGCGTCCTCGAGCGGGTGCGCGAAGTCGTACATCGGGTAGATGCACCACTTGTCACCCGTGCGGTAGTGCGGCACGTGCCGGATGCGGTACAGCACGGGGTCGCGCAGCAGCATGT
>DATCLK010000213.1:0-4207 GCA_036563975.1 Longimicrobiales bacterium
CGGGCGCCGCCCAGCGCTTCCGTCGAGTGATCGGCGCGGGTGCGTCGGCTCGCCGGAGCGCCGGGCGCCTGCCGCTACCTGCGCGCCCGCACGTGCACGCTCACGATCCCCCCGGCCCCGAAGCCGGCCAGCTCCGCAGCCGCGTACCGCCACTCGCCCACGACCTCCACTTCCCGGAATCCGGCGCGCCGGATCGTCTCCAGGTACTCGCCCTTTTCCAGCGCGCCCGCGATGCAGCCGGCCCACGCCTCGAGATCACGGCGCACCGCCTCCGGCAGCTCGCCGTCGACCACCAGGTCGGAGACCAGCAGCCTGCCGCCCGGCCGCAGCACGCGGAACGCTTCGCGGAACACTGCCAGCTTGTCCGTCGCGAGATTGATCACGCAGTTGCTCATCACGACGTCGACCGACGCATCCGCGACCGGCAGCCGCTCGATGTCGCCGAGCCGGAACTCGACGGAGGTGTAGCCCCCCTCCCGCGCGTTGGCCCGTGCCCGCTCGATCATCTCCGGCGTCATGTCCACGCCGATGACGCGTCCGGATGGGCCGACGGCCGATGCGGCAAGGAACGCGTCCATGCCGGCACCGGATCCCAGGTCGAGCACGACCTCGCCGGGACGCAACTCCGCGAGCACCACCGGGTTGCCGCACCCCAGGCCCGTGATCGCCCCGGCGGGGACCGCCCCGAGATCCTCTGCGCGGTAGCCGACGGCGAGCGCGCGCTCGACGGCGCTCGTCCTTCCCGGCCCGACGAGCCCTGCCGCGGAGGCCGCTTCCCCAGCGATCGCGGGCTCCGCCGGCCCGCAGCCGCAGCCGCCGTCCTCGCCAGCTCCGCAGCACGAGCCGCCGCTCGACGCGATGGCAGCATAACGCCGCCGCACGTGCTCCTTGATCTGCTCGGCCGGATGCAAGATCTCCACGGTCGGATCCCTCCCATTCCCGGTCGCGTTGCGCGGCTCCGTGTTTCGCCGTTCCTGCGCAACTCGTTGGTGCATGCAACTACCTGGGCCACAAGAAGAGGCGGCCCGCGCCGCACGGCCCCGCCCCGTGGCAGCGCAGGGGCCCGCCACTCCCTCAGTCCAGCCGGCAGCAGCTCCCGCCGCCCGCTTCCACGCGCGCCGCGGCCGCGCTCGCGAGCCGGCCGATCAGCTGCGCCATCGCCCGGCGCACCTCCGGCTCGAAGTCCGCGAGCAGCCGCATCTGGTCCGCGAGCAGCTCGTCCCGGATGCGCTCCCGCAGCCGTGTCCCCGCCCGCGTCGCGGACAGCAGCACGGCGCGCCCGTCCGCCGGGTGCGCGCTGCGGCGCGCCAGCCCCTTGCGCTCGAGCCCGTCCACGATGCGGCTCGCGGTGCTCTTGTCCAGGTAGAGGTGCGCGGCGAGGTCATTGAGCGTGAGGGGACCGCGCTGCACGAGCGCATCGAGCGCGTAGCACTGCGAGACCGAGATGTCGTGGCAGCAGATGCGGTCGCGGTCCCGGAACTGGTAGACGCGGATCAGCTCCTCGAGCGCTTGCTGGAGCTCCGCAGCATCCCGCGCGAGTTGCGGGTCCGCGGCTGGCAAAGCCGGCAGTGATGGCGCCGCTGCGCGCGGGGGAGTACGGCGGCGGGTGGTGGTCATGGCGCGTGGCTCGGTCCGGTTGCAGCGGGTCCGGTCGGGCGGGCGGTCGCCGATGGATCGCGCAGCGCGGCTGCCTCGAGGTCTGTCGTGCCCCGCCGTTGCCCCGGGCTGCCCGCCGCTTGACGCTGCGGCGCAGCCCCTTGTGCCGGGGCACCGCCGGCGCCGGGGTGACCGTGGGCGACATCGTCCACCGCTGCGCCCGCGGCAGGATGCCTGTCCATCGCCAGGTCCAGCTTCATCGCAATCGCGCTCTCCGGGCAGGCACTGGTGAACTCGACCGAGCGCCGGAGCACCTCGGGCACGTTCGCCCGGTTCACGGGAGCGAAGCCGAAGCGCCGGAAGAACTCCGCAGCCGTCTCCGTCAACAGGAACACCGCTCGCGCGCCGCCTCGCCGTGCTTCCGAGAGCGCCGCACCGGTCAGCAACGCCCCCAACCCGCGCCCGCGCCATGCCGGGTCCACGACCGCTGAGCGCAGCAATGCGTACGGGCCGTGCCACTCCAGCCCGATTGCGCCGGCGACGACGCCCTCTGCGTCGGCGACGAAGAAGTTCGCGAACGCGTCCGCAACGCCCGCCAGCGGGAGGCCCGCGTGGCGCAGCAGCCGCTCGACCTGCGGCCGATCCCGGGGCGTGGCGCGGCGTACTGTCGTCATGGCTTCGTCCCCCGGAGCCGTCAGGTCGGCGCCCGAGGCGGATCCCGTCGGCTCGTCGCGGCGGAATTCGTTGCTGGTACCAACAATATCCGCGCCTCCCCGGCCGGGTCAAGGGCGGGCGGCGCGCGGTCGAGGAGCGAGCCCGTGCCGCCGAGGTGGAGCGCGGCCCGCGCCGTCGGCGCGTGAGGCCGCGCCGCCGGCCTTGCCTCGCCCGCGCCGCCGGACGATCTTTGCGCTTCGGTACCATGGGAGGAGTGGAGGAGCGATGATCGCACGGCGCTACGGCAGCACGATCCAGAGCGTGACGCCGAATTTCGACTCGCGGGCCATGACGGAGATCGGCTTCCAGCGGACGAACGCGCTGGTGATGCCGGCGGAGGAGTTTCTGGCCCGCTATGAGCGCGTGGGCGAGCGCGAGCTCACGGCGAACTCGGAAGGCGATGTGAAGGATGAGGCCGAACAGGCGGTGCTCGCGTCCTTGCACGAGCAGCTCCAGGCACTGGAGGCGGAGGTCGGCGCGGACCACGTGCTGCTGGTGGAGAACCAGCCGGGGCAGGACTACCCGAAAACGCGGGACCGCACCACGACGCTCGTGGTCGCGGGCGAGAACCGTCTGTACTTCCGCTGGACGGTGGATCCCCCGCTCCGACTGGGGATCTACCGGGCGAAGGCGGGCTGAAGCGCGCTGCCGGAGCGCGGCGGCACGCGGCAGTTACGGGAGGCCGAGCCGGCCCATGGATGTTCGACTTCCGGATTCGTACGTACTGGCATCGCACCGGGAGAGCACGCTCGTCGCGCGCGAAGACGCGCTGGACTGGGCGCGGGGCGCCGTCGAGCGTGCGGGCACGCTGTACGCCTACGCGGCCGCGCGAGAGGATGCGCGTGTGCTCCAGGGCCGCGGCCCGGCGTACCGCATTGAGGCGCCTATCGGCTGGTGTGTGGTGCGCCATTACCGGCGGGGGGGCGAGGTGGCGCGGTGGCTGGGGGACCGCTACCTGCGCGCGGGTGAGCCGCGGCCGCTGCGCGAGCTGCGCGCCAGCGAGGAGGCGCGCCGTCGTGGCATCGAGACCCCGCCGGTCCTCGCGCTCGCCATCTATCCCGCGGGCGCGTTCTACCGCGCGGACATCGTGACGGAGTACGTCCCCGGCGCGGTGGATCTCGCCGCGGCGCTGTTCGGCCCCGAATCGCTCGAGGGCGCGGACCGCCTCGCGGCCTGGGCGACGGTGG
This sequence comes from Longimicrobiales bacterium, assembly GCA_036563975.1. Classification (GTDB taxonomy): domain Bacteria; phylum Gemmatimonadota; class Gemmatimonadetes; order Longimicrobiales; family RSA9; genus RSA9. The sequence continues at coordinate 3,498 of DATCLK010000213.1, forward strand.
GCGCGCTGCTGCGCACGCTGGCGGAGCGCGGTGTGGTGCACGCGGACCTCAACCTGAAGAACATCCTGCTGGATCCGTCCGTCCGCCCATTCCGCGCGATGGTGCTCGACCTCGATCGTTGCCGCGTGGTGGATCGCGTCGCCCCGTTCGCGCGCTTCGCGATGCTGCGCCGGCTCCGCCGCTCGGCGGACAGGTGGGCGGCGCTGGCGGGGCGGTCCATCACGGCCGAGGAGCGCGGCTCGTTCGAGCGCGCGTATCGCGGAGGCGCCGATGGCTAGCGCGCTGACTGCGCCCGCACGCCCGGTGCCGCCGTTCGGCGTGCCGCGCGAGATCGCGATCGTCATGCTCAGCGCCCTGGGCGATGCGGTCCACGTGCTGCCGGTCGTGAACGCGCTCAAGCGTGCCTGGCCGGAGTCCCGCATTACGTGGGTGATCCAGCCCGTGCCGTACCGGCTCGTGCACAATCACCCGGCGGTGGACGACTTCATCCTCTTCCACCGGCAGCGCGGCACGCGTGCACTGCGCGCCTACATCGAAATGCGGGACCTCCTGGCCCATCGCCACTTCGACCTCCTGCTGAGTCTGCAGGTCTACTTCAAGGCAGGGCTGCTGACCGCGCTCGCGCGCTCGACCGTCAAGCTCGGTTTCGATGTGCGGCGCGCGCGCGACCTGAACTGGCTCTTCACCACCCACCGCATCCCGGCGCGGCC
>DATCLK010000214.1:0-8244 GCA_036563975.1 Longimicrobiales bacterium
TCCTCGGGCAGCCCCAGCTCGCGTCCCACGCTGCGCACTTCGTCTTTGAACAGCTCGCGCAGCGGCTCCACCAGCTCGAAGCGCATGTCCGGCGGCAACCCACCCACGTTGTGGTGCGTCTTGATGGTGGCCGAGGGGCCGCGCACCGAGCGGGACTCGATCACATCCGGGTACAGCGTCCCCTGAACGAGGAAGCGCGCCTGGTCACCTTCTTCCGCTGCGATCCGCTCGAACACGCGGACGAACGTCTCGCCGATCCGCCGGCGCTTCTCCTCCGGATCCTCTACGCCCTCGAGGCGCTGCAGGAACTCGGCTGCCGCGTCCACCACCACGAGGCGCATGCCGAGGTGATGGCGGAACGTGCGCTCCACCGCTTCCCGCTCGCCTTTGCGCAGCAAGCCGTGGTCCACGAAGATGCAGGTGAGGCGGTCCCCGATCGCGCGGTGGACCAGCGCCGCCGCGACCGCGGAATCCACGCCGCCGGACAGTCCGCAGATCGCGTAACCATCGCCGATCTGCTCCCGAATCCGGCTCACGGCCTCCTCGATGAACGATCCGGCCGTCCAGGTGGGCTCGCAGCCGCAGATCCGGAACAGGAAGTTCGAGATGATCTCCGCGCCACGGACCGTGTGCGCGACCTCCGGGTGGAACTGCACGCCGTAGACGGGGCGGCCCTCCGCCCGGAACGCCGCCACCGGCACCGACGGCGTGCTCGCGAGCGTCTGGTAGCCTGGCGGCGGCTCGGTCACGTGATCCCCGTGGCTCATCCACACCGTCGTCCGCTCGCCTGGCTCGAACCCGTCGAAGACCTCGTCTGGCACGAGCACCGTCATCTCCGCGCGCCCGTACTCGCGGCGGCCGTGAATCACCTTGCCGCCTTCGAGCTGCGCCAGGAGCTGCATGCCGTAGCAGACGCCCAGGATGGGGACTCCGAGCCTGAGCAGGTCCGGACTGGCCGTCGGGACCGCCTCCTCGTAGACCGATGCCGGCCCGCCCGACAGGATGATCCCGCGCGGCTCCCACGCGCGAATCCAGTCGAGCGAGACGGTCGGCGGATGGATCTCGCAGTAGACGCGCTCCTCACGGATGCGCCGCGCGATGAGTTGCGTGAACTGCGAGCCGTAGTCCAGGATCAGGATGCGACTCGTACGCCCCCCTCAATCCAACAGTTCGATCTCCCCACGCACCAGGTCTTCGTACGTCTCCCGCCGGCGGATGAGCCGGAACGTCTCCCCGTCCACCAGCACCTCTGCCGGCCGCGGCCGCGCGTTGTAGGTGGACGCCATCGAGAAGCCGTACGCGCCGACGGTCCCGACCGCGAGCAGCTCTCCCTCCGCGGGCCGCTCGATCTCCCGGTCCAGCGCGAGGAAGTCTCCACTCTCGCAGATCGGTCCCACCACGTCCGCGCGGATGGTGCCCCGCTCCGGGTGTCGCTCCGCCGGGTCGACCCGGTGATAGCTGGAGTAGTGGCTCGGCCGGAGCAGGTCGTTCATTCCTGCATCCGTGATCACGAAGGTGCGGGGCCCCATGTCCTTGATGTACAGCACGCGCGTGAGCAGCACGCCCGCCCGCCCCACGATGTAACGACCCGGCTCGAGCACGAGGCGCAAGCCGCTCGGCGCCATGAGCGGCGCCACGAGCTCGGCCAGTTGCTGCGCATCGCTCTCCGCCTCGCCCTCGTCGTACGCAACACCGAAGCCGCCGCCCAGGTCGAGATACTCGAGCGCAATGCCGTCCGACCGCAGCACCTCCACGTGCTCGAGCACGTGCAGCAGCGCCTGGCGGTACGGCTCCGCCTCCACGATCTGGCTGCCGATGTGGACGTCGATCCCGCGCACCCTCAGCCCCGGCAGCTCCGCGGCGAGGTGGTAGAGCCGGCGCGCATCTTCGCTCGGGATGCCGAACTTCGTCGCGCGGTGGCCGGTCCGCGTGTAATGGTGCGGCGTGGGGCTCTCGATGTCCGGATTGATGCGCAAGGCCACCGGCGCCGTCACGCCCATCGCTGAAGCGAGCTCCGAAAGCGCTCGCAGCTCGCCCTCGCTCTCGACGTTGAACCCGTAGACGCCGGCTTCCAGCGCCGCCGCCATCTCGGTCACCGTCTTGCCCACGCCGCTGAATACGATGCGGTCGGCCGGCACGCCCGCGGCGAGCGCCCGATACAGCTCGCCGCCGCTCACGATGTCTGCGCCCGCCCCTTCCGCGGCCAGTAGCCGCAGGATGGCGAGGTTGCCGTTCGCCTTCACGGAGTAGGCGATCAAACGATCGAGCGGCGCGAAGGCGCGATCGAGCTCGCGAAACCGCCTGACGATTCCTTGTCGACTGTAGACGTACAGCGGCGTGCCGAACGCGGCCACCAGCTCTTCCGCCGGCACCCCCTCGCAGTACAGCTTTCCGTCGCGGTAATGGAACTGTTCGCCCACGCCTGCCTCAGTATGCCCGGGCCCACATCGCCTCGGCGGTCGCATCACTGCCGCAAACGACACAGCGAGTCGGCGCCTCCGGGCTCCGGAACTCTTCGAACGGCAGCACGCGGATCGTCGCCTTGGTCTCGGTCTTCACCTTCTCCTCGCAGGCGGCGCTGCCGCACCAGCCCGCGTACACGAAGCCGCCGCTCTCCTCGATGATCTCGCGCATCCGGTTGTAGTCGGTGATGCCCCGGTGCGAGTTCGCCTCCCGGAACGCCCGAGCCGCTTCCAGCAGCTCCTGCTGGTACTCGTTCAGCCGGCGCGGCACCGCAGCCAGTGCCGCAGCGTCATTCATCGTCTCCTTGCGGGGCCGGCCGGTTGGCGTACTGCGCATCACCAGCACAAGCTGCTCCTGCGCCACGTCCCGGGGACCGACCTCGATGCGCAGCGGCACGCCCTTGCGCTCCCACTCGTAGAACTTGGCGCCCGGGGTCATGTCTTCCCGCGTGTCCACGTGGACGCGGATCTCTTCCTCCCTCAACGCCCTCGCCACGCGATCCGCCTTCTCGAGCACCACGTTCCGTTCGCCGTCCCCCCGGTGGATCGGGACGATCACCACCTGGATCGGCGCGAGCCGCGGCGGGCAGATGATGCCCGTGTCGTCTCCATGCGTCATTACCAGGCCGCCGACCAGCCGCGTCGAGACTCCCCACGACGTGTTCCAGGCGTAGTCCTCGGACCCGGTCTCCGTCTGGAACGTCAGGTCGAACTGCCTCGAGAAGTTCTGCCCCAGCATGTGGGACGTCCCGGCCTGCAGCGCCCGCCGGTCTTGCATCATCGCCTCGCACGAGTACGTCCGCACGGCGCCGGGGAACTTCTCGCTCTCCGTCTTGCGGCCGAGAACCGGCGGCATCGCCATCCAGCCGTCCATGAACTCGCGGTAGATCCCCAGGATCCGCCGCGCCTCGTCTTCCGCTTCCGCCTCCGTCGCGTGCGCCGTGTGACCCTCCTGCCAGAGGAACTCGGCCGTCCGCAGGAAGAGACGGGTCCGCATCTCCCAGCGCACCACGTTCGCCCACTGGTTGATCAGCAGGGGCAGATCGCGGTAGCTCTGCACCCACTTCGCGAACATCGAGTAGATGATCGTCTCCGACGTCGGGCGAATGATCAGCGGCTCCTCCAGCCGCGACTCGGGGTCCGGCTCCAGTCCCCCGCCCTCCGCCGCACGCAGCCGCGTGTGCGTGACGATCGCCATCTCCTTGGCGAAGCCCTCGACGTGCTCCGCCTCGCGCGCCAGGAAGCTCTGCGGGATGAGCAGCGGGAAGTACGCGTTCTGGTGGCCGGTGGCTTTGAACATTCCGTCCAGCACGCGCTGCATGTTCTCCCACAGCGCGTAACCGTACGGCCGGATCACCATGCTGCCCCGCACCGGCGAGTAATCCGCCAGCTCCGCGCGCAGCACCACCTCGTTGTACCACGCGGCGAAGTCCTCTGCCCGCGTCGTCAGCGCTTTCTCTTCCGCCATGTCACCTCGGCTCGTGCCATCGCCCTGCGCGGCCCCGCTCGCCGCGCACGCTCGACCCTTGACCGCGCCAGTATCGCAGCCCCTGGCCCACCAGCGGGATTCCCAGGATCAGTACACCCGAGACGGCCCAGGTCTCCGCCAGAGGCAGACCTGCGGCCTCAGCAATCAGGCCATGAACCCCGCACCACCCACGGCGGTGCCCGCCGCGGCGATCAACGCCCCGAGCGTGAACAGCCGCACCCGCCGACGGATTCGCCGTCGGATCGCTTCCGGGGACTCGGGACGCCTACCGTTCACCACGGCGGCGACGCCCCGAAGTAGGTGTAGATCCGGTGGAACTCGTGCCGGCTCCCCGGCGTGGCCCGCTCCCAGCCCTCGAGGGGGAGCCACTCGCCCCACGCCGTGGGTGAGAGCGTGGCCTCACCCGTCCACACCGGCGGAAGCACGTACACGACCGCCCGGAGCGCCACCAGCGTCGTGTCCTCCTCCGCGGTGCGGAGCAGCACGCTCATCAAGGCCTGCCTGATCTGCTCCTGCGTCGCGCCGGCCGGGACCAGGACGTGGAGGATCGCGCGGCCAGGTCCGACCTCCGGCGCCTCCTCCCGCATGAAGATCTCCGTCTCCACCGGCTCGACGGCCGCCGTGTCCACCCCGACCGGCTCCACGGGCGCCGACGCCTCCTCCGCCACCGGCGGCGCGCCGCGATCCTCCCCGCAGGCGACCACCGCAGCCACCACCAGCCAGCGTGCGAACCGCCTCATCCCACCAGCTCGTCGAGGCGCACGCGGTGCTCGGCGCCGGTCGCCATCTCCCGCACCAGCGCGACGCCCTCGGCTCGCTCCGCCGGCCCGATCACCACCGTCCGCGTCGCGCCCCGCGCATCCGCCTCCTTGAACTGCCGGCCGACGCTGGCCGGCGCGAGCGCGTAGAGCACCGAGTGCCCCGCGTCCCGCAGCTCGTGGGCGAGGCGCCGCACCAGCGGGCGCTCCTCATCCGTCACCGCCACCAGGAAGTAGTCCACGGGTCGCAGGACCGCCGGGATCAGCCCGCGCTCGCGCAACAACTCCGTGAGGACCACGTCCCCCATGCCGAAGCCGATCGCAGGCAGATCCACATCGCTGACCGCGCGCAGGAGGTCGTCATAGCGCCCCCCGCCGCACACCGCGCGCAGCTCGCCGCCACGGTCGAAGATCTCGAAGACGATCCCCGTGTAGTACGCCAGGCCGCGCACGATGGTCGGGTCGAAGCGGACGAACTCGCCCAGGCCCATCTCCGCCACGTGCTCGAAGTAGGCCTCCAGCCGCTCGAGCTCCGCCGCCACACCCTCCGCATCCCCGTACGCCTGGCGAAGCGCCGCGACGTCCTGATGCTCGAAGATGCGGAAGATCCTCTGGATCACCTCCGGCCGGAGTCCCGCCTCCGTCGCGAGCCGCTCGCGGATGCGAGACTCGTCCTCCCGGCCCAGCTTGTCGATGATCGCGTACACCGCGGCCAGGGCGCCGGGCTCCACGCCCGCGTGCGTCAGCAGCCGCTCGAGCAGCCGCCGGTCGCTCACGCGTGCCACCACGTCCCGCGCCGTCAGACCGAGGAACCGCAGCGCATCCAGCGCGACCCCCAGCACCTCCGCATCCGCCCCCACATCCGCCTCGCCCACCAGGTCCACGTTCCACTGGAAGTGCTCTCGCAGGCGACCCCGCTGCATGCGCTCGTAGCGGAAGAGCTGCGGGATCGAGAACCAGCGGATCGGCTTGCGCAGCGCCCGCGCGCGGGCGCCCACCATGCGCGCCAGCGTGGGCGTCATCTCCGGCCGCAGCGCGACCGCGCGCCCGCCCTTGTCCTCGAAGTTGTAGAGCTGCCGGACGATCTCCGCGCCGCTCTTCTCCACGTACAGCTCCAGCGGCTCGAGAGGCGGGCCGTCGTACTCCTCGAACCCGTAGCGGCGCGAGACTTCCCGCCACGCGGACACCACGTGCTCGCGAACCGCGAAGTCCTCGGGATAGAAGTCGCGGAAGCCCGGCAAACCACGGAATGTCGGCATGGCGCGCGAATCTAGGCCGCGTGCGTCGGCTCAGGCAAGGGCGCGTCCGCGCCGAACGGCGTGCGCCCGAGCGCGATCAGCGCGTCGCCCACGGTGTGAAAAGAGCCCGTCACCACCACGGTGCCGTCCGGCCCCGCCCGATCCGCGACCCGCGCCAGCGCGGCCTGGAAGTCCGTCACGACTTCTGCCGCCAGGCCGGGCACCGCCCGGAGCACGGCGTGCGGGTCCCAGCGGCGCTGGGGCGGCGCAGTCGGCGGGATGGTCAGCACCGTGTGGTCCGCCAGCCGCGCGAGCGGTGGCAGCATTGCGCCCCAGTCCTTGTCCCCCAGGATCCCGACCAGCAGTGCCACCGGCCGGGGCAGGGCCAGCGCCTCCAGGGTGGCGGCCAGCGCCACGACCCCCGCCGGGTTGTGGGCCACGTCGAACACCCAGGTCTGTGTGTCCAGCCGCTCGATCTGGGCACGACCCGGCCAGCGCACGGTCCGGAGCCCCTCCTGGACCGCGTCCCGGCCCGGGCGCTGCTCCGGCGCGAGCCGCTCCAGCGCCCGAACCGCGAGCGCGGCGTTCGTCGCCTGGTACGGGCCGACGAGCGGCGTGCACAGCTCCAGCTCTCCCCATGCGCTGCTCGCGAGCACGAACCGCGTCCCGTCCGCACGCACCCGCACCGACCGAACATCTCCGGGCTCGAGTGCCGTGAGGGGCGCGCCCACCTCCGCCGCGCGGCGCTGGAAGACCTCACGCGCCGCCCCCGCCGGCTCCGCGGTGACGACCGGCACGCCCGGCTTGATGATGCCCGCCTTCTCGTGCGCAATGGATTCCAGTGTGTCGCCGAGGTACTGGGCGTGGTCCACCGCCACGTTGGTCAGGACGACGACGTCGGGCCGGATCACGTTCGTGGCGTCCAACCGCCCGCCCAGGCCGACTTCGACCACCGCCGCCTCGACGCCTGCCTCCGCGAGCGCCAGGAACGCGATCGCCGTCGTCGCCTCGAAAAAGGAGGGGGATTCGCGCTCGATGTGGGGCCACAGGCGCGACGCCGCGGCGACGAACTCCTCCTCGCTCACCGGAACGCCGTCGATCTGGACCCGCTCGCGGAAGGTGCAGAGGTGGGGAGACGTGTACAGGCCGGTGCGGACGCCCGCGCACCGCAGCACGGATGCGATCATCGCCGCGACCGAGCCCTTGCCGTTCGTCCCGCCGACGTGGATCGTCCGGAACGCCAGGTGGGGGTCGCCCACCGCCGCGAGCATCCGCGCCGTCCGCTCCAGCCCCCACCGGATCCCACCCGTCAGGCGCGGGAACAGGGCGCCGATCAGCTCCTGGTACGTGAGGGGAGTCAAGCCTCTGCGGACCCCCTCTGCCCGGATGCTCCCCGGGCACCGTGGCCGTCCGCCGCGGCGGCCGGCGAGCCCTCGGCGGCCCGCCGCGTGCGCGGCCTCGGACCCGGTACGGCCGGTTGCGCGGCCGGCGCGCCGGCCGCGGCGGCCTCCGCCGCCGGCAGGCCCAGCATGTGCCGCAGCAGCCGCGAGATCGTCGTCTTCAACTCGCGCCGGTCGACGATCCGGTCGATCATGCCGTGCTCGAGCAGGAACTCGGAGCGCTGGAACCCCTCCGGCAGCTCCTGCTTGATCGTCTGCTCGATCACGCGCGGGCCCGCGAACCCGATCAGCGCGCCCGGCTCCGCGATGTTCGCATCCCCGAGCATGCCGTAGGACGCCGTCACGCCACCCGTCGTCGGGTCCGTCAACACCGAGATGTACGGAACCCCCGCCTCGTGCAGCCGTGCGAGGACGACCGACGTCTTGGCGAGCTGCATCAGCGAGAGGATGCCCTCCATCATGCGGGCCCCGCCCGACGCGCTCACGATGATCAGCGGCCGACGCTGCTCCAGAGAACGCCGCCCCAGCCGGGCGATCTTCTCCCCCACCACCGACCCCATGCTCCCGCCGATGAACTCGAAGTCCATCACCGCGAGATGGACGTCCAGGCCGTCTAGCCGGCCGGCCCCCGTGATCACCGCGTCCCGATGGCCGCTCCGGGCCTCCGCCGCGGCCAGCCGCTCCGGATAGGGCTTCAGGTCCGTGAACCCGAGCGGGTCGGCGCTGCGCAGCTCGACGTCGTGCTCGACGAACTCTCCGTCATCGAGCAGGAGACGGACGTACTCGTCCGCCGAGATGCGGAAATGGAATCCGCAGGACGGGCAGACGTTCAGGTTCTGCGCCAGCCGGGCACGGTAGAGGATCGTCCCGCAACGCGGGCACTTCTCAAAGACATCC
>DATCLK010000215.1:0-13350 GCA_036563975.1 Longimicrobiales bacterium
GCGTCGCAGCGGTCGCACCGGATGGAGCGTTTCTCCCCCGTCCCGACCAGCCGCCAGTTCCCGGTGCACTCGCCATACGCGTGTTCCAGCGACGCCATACCACTCCTCGCATGGCAAGCGAGCGGTCGGTGTCGACCGCCCTGGGGGCGACAGGTGCAATCTCTACGCCATCCACAGGACGGGTTCGAGAGCACGCCGCAGGGCAACGGGCGCGACCACACAGCTGGCGGCGGACCACCGGGGATGCGCCTCGCGGAGCTGGCAGCGGCGTTGACCGGGGCGCGACCGAACGGCCCGCTGGAGGGGACCGCGTCGGGGATCTGCGTGGATTCGAGGAAGGTCCGGCCGGGTGACGTCTTCGTCGCGGTGCGCGGCGTGCGCGTGGACGGCCACCGCTTTCTCCCCGAAGCCCTCGCGCGGGGGGCGATCGCTGTGGTGGTCCAGGACGGCGCCGCCGTGCCGGCCGGTGCGGCCGCGGTCGTCGTTCCGGACACGCGCATCGCGCTGGCGGAGCTGAGCGCGTGCTGGTTCGGCCGGCCCGCCGAGCGGATCCCGATCGTGGGGATCACCGGCACGCTGGGCAAGACGTCCGTTCTCTCCATCCTGAGTGAGATCCTCGCACGCGCCGGCATCGAGGCCGGGACGATCGGCTCCTTGGGCATCCGCTTCCGCGAGTCGTCACGGCCGACACGGCTGACCACCCCGGACTCGTGGGACCTGCACGCTGCGCTCGCGGAGATGGTCGCGGGCGGGGCAAGACTCGTCGCGATGGAAGTGACCAGCCATGCTCTGGTCCAGCACCGCGTCCACGGACTGACCTTCTGCCTCGGCGCGTTCACGAACCTGGCCCTGCTCGAGCACCAGGACTATCACGGGTCGTTCCGTCGGTACGTCGAGGACAAGATGCACTACCTCGACCATCTACAGGACGGCGCGCCCCTGGTCTACGCGTCGGGCGACCGGTTGCTCCACGCGCTGCTGCGCGGGCGACGCGGCATCACGCCGATCGGCTGCGGTCCGGGTGGCACGGTGTCCGTCCGGGCGGAGCGGCGTACACCCGCGGCGGGCCAGAGTCGGGTGACCATCACGGTGCGGCGCGAGCTGCCGCGCATCGATGGGGGCGTCGTCGCGCCCGTGGCCTTCCCGCTGGACGTGCCGCTCCTCGGACGCCCGAACGTGGGGAACGCCGCCCTCGCCGCCACGATCGCGCTGTGCGCGGGCGCGGAGGTCGACCACGTCCAGGCGGCGGTGGCGTCGATGCCTCCGCCCCGAAGGCGCATGCAGATCGTGCACCGTGGCCGCTTCACCGTGCTGGACGACACGGTGGGCCACCCGGACAGCATCACGGCGGTGTTCGAGGTCGCCGCGCGCTTGCCGCACCGCCGCCTGCACGTGGTCTACGCGGTACGCGGCCGGCGTGGCGTCGAGATCAACCGGAGGGATGCCGAGGCGATCGCCATCTCGCTGCGCCGCGCGCCCGCGGCGACGGTGGTGGTCACGTCCAGCGAGAACACCGCGGATGCAGCCAACCGCGTGCAACCGGAGGAGAAAGACGTCGTCCTCTACGAGCTGCGGCGCCGCCATCCGCACACCGAGTTCCGCCCGCAGCTGGAGGACGCCGTCTGGCTCGCGCTCGACAGAGCCGAGCGCGGCGATCTGGTGCTCCTGCTCGGAGCGCAGGGGATGGACGCCGGAGCCGCCGCCGTCGCACGCTGGCTGGAGGCCAATGAGGGCGAGAGCGCCGGACGGCGGCGGGCGACGCATTGAGGGTGGCGCGCGCCGCGCACGCCCGCGTCTCAGCACCAGGTGGCGCCGGGCGAGCACACCAGGACGATCACGTGCTGCGGCTCCGAAATCGCCCCCTGGGCCGCCGACGCGAAGGCCAGGCCGTAGATGTCGATCTGGGCGGCGTGCGGAAGAGAAGGGAGCGCCCACGTGAAGCGCACCGTGGTGTCCGCCACCGGGTCGAAGCGAGCGACCACGGAGTCGAGCGGTGGCGTGTCGCGGCCGGGCCGCCGGGTCATGTAGCCCACGCCGCGCAGCCGACCGCCGTCCTCCTGCCCGCGCACGACGATCTCGATCGTGTCCCCGGCAAGGAAGACATCGTTCGTCGCGGGCGAGACCACGTCGACGCGCAGACGCAACTCGCCGTCCACCTCGGGCGGCATTGGACGACCGCGGACGTCGCACGCGGGCGCGGCCGCGAGCGCGAGGACGACGGCTCCCACCGCTCCCCAGCGCATCGACCCCCTCCTGAACGGAGCGAACGCCGGCGTGGCAACATAGGAAGAGGAGCCGTGCCCGGCCAGGCAAGGCGAGCACGCGTGACCGGCCGGGGCGACGACGCCCCGGCGGAGGCGGCGCCCCTGGAGTCCGCACGCCGCCTCGATCGCGCGGTCAGCTGGGCCCGGCCGAGTCCGCCGCCTCGACGCGCGCCTTGATGGTGTCCCAAAGGGCGGCGAGGAACGCAGGGTCGGCGGCGTGCTCGTCCGCGAACGCCTCGAGCGCTTCCGGCGTGGTCCCGTGGCGGCGCAGGATCTCCGCCTTGCGCGCTTCCCACGTGACCAGATCAGGCGATTCGCGGGCGGCGCGGCGGAGCTCCACGTAAACTTCCACGAATCGTTCGGGGGTGAGCCGGGCGCCCGCCTCCTGAGCGGGTGTGTCTGCGCCGCACCCGCTCACCGCCACTCCCAACAGGCACGCCACCGCAAGCGCGCGTGCCAGGGCGCGCGGGCGGCCGGGCGCGTGTGGATCCTCGCGGGCGAGACGGACCCGTCCCGGCGTGCCGGGCGCAGACGCCGGCCCGGGGCCAACCGGAGCGTCGGAGGCCCGGCGGCTGGGCGGCGGCGCGTCAGCGCCGGGGTGGCTTCGCGGCACCCCGCCGGCAGTCGCGGCAACGGCGTTCGCTCGGAGCGGAATCCTTCCACGGGGCCACGGCAGGCCCGTCAGGCTGCCGGACACCGGCCGGCAGCGCGGTGCGTTCTCCAGCATCAGTTCCACCGGCACTCGTGGGAAGACGACCGGCACTGACTGCAGCGCCGAGATGGTAACGCGCGGACGCGCCACGGGTTCCCGACACGCCGCGCGCGGCCGCCGGCGCTCCGATCGTCGCCCCCCCGGCCTCCGCTCCGCAACCGTCCATCAGCGATGGAGGCCGTGGTAAAGCGCGCGGCGCGGTGGAGCCGCCCCGCCCGGCGCGGCCTGGCCGGCGTGGGACCGGCGGCCGGGGTGGCGGAGTCGGCGCGCGGCGTGGCAGGAAGGGGCGAGGTGAGCGGGGAGGGGTATCCGCCATAATGGCAGGCCTGGGGGGCATGCGCCTTGCCCCGGCCCGGACGCGACACCTGACGCGGAGAATGCACGCGAAGTGGCGAATCTCGATCGTTGGACGGTAAAGGCGACGGAGGCGCTCCAGGCCGCCGCGGCATCGGCGCAGCGGCGGGGGAACCCGCAACTGGAGGATCTGCACCTGCTGGAGGCGTTGCTGGACCAGCAGGAGACGGCGGTGGTGCCGGTGCTCAGGAAGGTCGGGGTGGACGTGGGGCGCCTCTCGGAGGAGCTGGAGCGGGCGCTGAATCGGCTGCCGCGGCAGTCGGGCGCGTCCTCGCCGTCGCTTAGCCGCGAAGCGGCCCGGATCCTGGACCACGCCGAGGAGGAAGCGCGCGCGCTCAAGGACGAGTACACGGCGACCGAGCACCTCCTGCTGGCGCTGGCGGGGGAGAAGGCGTCGAGCACCCGGGAGCTGCTTTCGGCACAGGGCGCGACGCGCGAGTCGCTGCTGGAGGCGCTGGCGGCGGTGCGCGGGCCGCACCGGGTGCAGGACCGGGAGGCGGAGCAGAAGTACCGGGCGCTGGAGCGCTTCAGCCGGGACCTGACCGAGCTGGCACGGCAGGGCAAGCTGGACCCGGTGATCGGGCGGGACGAGGAGATCCGGCGCGTGATCCAGGTCCTGTCCCGGCGGACGAAGAACAACCCGGTGCTGATCGGTGAGCCCGGGGTGGGGAAGACCGCGATCGTCGAGGGGCTGGCGCAGCGGATCGTGAGCGGCGACGTGCCGGAGTCGCTGAAGGACAAGCGGCTCGTGGCGCTGGACATCGCGGCGATGATCGCGGGCTCCAAGTACCGGGGCGAGTTCGAGGAGCGCTTCAAGGCGGTGCTGAAGGAGCTGACGGGAGCGGAGGGCCGGTTCATCGTCTTCATCGACGAGCTGCACACCATCGTGGGTGCCGGCGCGGCGGAGGGGGCGGTGGACGCGGGCAACATGCTGAAGCCGGCGCTGGCGCGCGGCGAGCTGCGGGTGGTGGGCGCGACGACGCTGGATGAGTACCGCCAGCACGTGGAGAAGGACGCGGCGCTCGAGCGCCGGTTCCAGCCGGTGTACGTGGGTGAGCCGAGCGTGGAGGACACGATCGCGATCCTGCGTGGGCTCAAGGAGCGCTACGAGGTGCACCATGGTGTGCGGATCACCGACAACGCGATCGTGGCGGCTGCGCGGCTATCGGACCGGTACGTGGGCGGCCGCTTCCTGCCGGACAAGGCGATCGACCTGATCGACGAGGCGGCGTCGCGGCTGCGGACCGAGATCGACTCGATGCCGCAGGAGATCGACGAGGTGCTGCGTCGGATCACGCAACTCGAGATCGAGCGGGCGGCGCTGGCCGGGGAAGATGACCCGGAGGCGGCGGAGCGGCGCGCGCGAATCGAGGAGGAGCTCGCGGGCCTGCGCGAGCAGGCGAACGCGATGAAGGCGCGCTGGCAGGCGGAGAAGGAGCAGATCCTGCGGATCCGCGACCTGAAGGAGCGCGCGGATGCGTTGCGCGTGGAGGTGGAGCGGGCGACGCGCACGGGTGACCTGAACCGGGCGGCGGAGATCCAGTACGGCGAGGTGCCGCGTCTCGAGAAGGAGCTGGCGGAAGCGGAAGCACGGCTCGCCGAGCTCCAGCGGAGCGGCAAGTTCCTGAAGGAGGAAGTGGACGCGGAGGACGTGGCGGAGGTGGTTTCGCGCTGGACCGGGATCCCGGTGGCGCGGATGCTCGAGTCCGAGCGGCAGCGGCTCGTGAAGCTGGCGGACCTGCTCGCGGAGCGCGTAATCGGCCAGCGTGAGGCGGTGGAGGCGGTCGCGAACGCCGTGCGGCGTAGCCGGGCGGGCGTGCAGGATCCGGGGCGGCCCATCGGCAGCTTCATCTTCCTCGGGCCGACGGGCGTGGGGAAGACGGAGACCGCGCGTGCGCTGGCGGAGTTCCTCTTCGATGATGAGGACGCGCTGGTCCGGCTGGACATGTCGGAGTACATGGAGAAGCACGCGGTCGCGCGCCTCATCGGTGCACCGCCCGGCTACGTTGGCTACGAGGAGGGCGGACAGCTCACGGAGCGGATCCGGCGCCGGCCGTACGCGGTTGTGCTCTTCGACGAGATCGAGAAGGCGCATCCGGATGTCTTCAACATCTTGCTCCAGATCCTGGACGACGGGCGGCTGACGGACTCGCAGGGGCGGACGGTCGACTTCCGGAACACGGTCATCATCATGACGTCCAACCTCGGGAGTCAGGAGATCCTCGACCGCTCCGCGGGCGTGGACTGGGCGGTGGTGGAGCAGGAGGTGCTGGCGATCCTGCGGCGCCACTTCCGGCCCGAGTTCCTGAACCGGATCGACGACATCATCGTGTTCCGGCCGCTCGGCCGGCCGGAGCTGGAGCAGATCGTGGATCTGCAGCTGGCGCGTGTGCAGCGCCTGCTCGCGGGGCGGAGGATCATGCTGGAGGTGACGCCGGCCGCCCGCGAGCTGATCGCCGACGAGGGCTACGACCCGGCGTTCGGTGCGCGGCCGCTCAAGCGTGCGATCCAGCGGCTCGTGCAGGACCCGCTCGCGCTCCAGATCCTGGAGGGCCGGTTCGGCGAGGGCGACACAGTCATCGTGGACCGGGAAGACGGGGCGCCGACGCTCGTGTTCCGGCGCGCGGAAGCCGCGGCAGGGCAGGAGGCGCCCTCGCCAGCGGTTGCTTGACACCGCCGGGCGTTTTGCCCAACGTTCACGCCGCTCCCCGGAGCCCGCGGAGCGGCGTGCTTTTCGTCAGGAGTCCGAACCCATGAAGCCCTTCGGTTTGATCGTGCCGGTGCTCCTCCTGCTCGCGGCATGCGGGTCGCGCGCAGAGCCGAGCGGTCACGTCGACGCCACGGGCATCGCACCGGCGCTGGTCCTCGAGCGGTTCCTGCAAGCCGCCAACCGGCAGGACCTCGAAACGATGGCGCGGCTCTGGGGGAATGCCGAAGGTCTCGTGATCGATCGGGATCCGCGCGCCGAGGTCGAGCAGCGGCTCTACGCGACGGCGCTGATCCTGAAGCACGACGACTTCCAGATCCAGGGCGAGCAGATCATCCCCGGCCGGCCGGAAGCGCTGCAGCTCATCGTGCGCATGCACATCGGTGGGCGTCAGGTGCCGGTGGCGTACACGATGGTCCGGTCCAAGAACGGCGCCTGGCTCGTCGAGGCGATCGACCTCGAAGCCATTACCGCGGGGCGCTAGGCGGGGCAGGATCCCGGGCAGCCGCATCTTCGACCAGCTCGATCAGGACCCCGCCGGTGCTGGCTGGGTGGAGGAACGCGACCCGGCGGCCGTGTGCGCCGAGGCGGGGCTGCTGATCCACGAGCTGGATCCCTGCGCGACGCAACCGTTCCAGCGCGGCGGCGACATCCGGCACGGCGTAGGCCAGGTGGTGGAGGCCGGGGCCGCGGCGCTCGAGGAATCGGGCGACCGGGGACTCGGGTGCGATGGGCTCGATCAACTCGAGGCGTGCGCGGCCGCTGCCGACGAATGCGACCGCAACGCCCTGGTCGGGGACACTCTCGGTCGGGGAACCCTCCCCACCCGTGATGAGTTGGAAGAGCGGAAGCGCCTCCGCGATGGAGCGGACGGCGATCCCGACGTGGTCGAGCGGGAGTTCGGGCATGGGTATGCTCCCGGCGCGCGGAGCGCCGCGGGCTGGCGCGAAGATGACCCGGGGCCGGCTTCTTGCAGCCGCGTCAATCTATTGAAAAGCTAACACGAGGGCCGCCGTCGAGCCAAGGCGGCGGGAAAAGGGAGAGCGAGATGTCGGAAAACGGGAAGCCGGTGGAGGTGACGGACGCGAACTTCGGCAAGGAGATCGAGGAGGCGAAGGGCCTCGCGATCGTCGACTTCTGGGCCGCGTGGTGCGGGCCGTGTCGGATCGTGGCACCTGTGATCGACGAGCTCGCCAAGGAGTACGCCGGCAAGGTCAAGGTGGCCAAGCTGGACGTGGACAGCAACCAGCGCACGACGGTCCGGTTCAACGTGCGGTCCATCCCGAGCATCCTGTTCTTCAAGGATGGCAAGCACGTGGACACGGTGGTCGGCGCGGTCCCCAAGCCGCACCTGGAGCGGAAGATCCAAGAGCACCTCTCCTGAGCCGGCCCCTTGCTCGCGGAGCCGATCGGTGTCAATTTGAACGGAGCCCCGCCTCGCCCCGGGAGAGCGGGGCTCCCGAACGATGATAGGGGCTATGATCCGTCGGTTCCCCCGCGAGCAGGCCTTCCTGGAGCGGACCCGCCTCCGCTACGTGCATTTCCTCCACCTGCTGAGCGACGGAAAGCGAGACCGCGCTTCCCGCGTGCCGGGCTTCGTGGCGGTGTTCCTGGGACAACAGACGGACGTGATCCTGCTGCTGAACGGCGAGCCGGCCAACGCGATCAGCCTGACGCCGCAGCGCCGGAGCGTGGTCCCCATCGCGACGGTGGTCGATCGGGCGACGCAGGAGTCGGAGCGGGGCGATGTCGGCTTCTACGGGGCGCCCGAGGCGCAGCTCTGCGCGATGTACACGACGGCGGCGTCCGATGCCCTGGACATGCCGGACCTCGACCTGACCCAACCCGGCCAGCTGTTCTCCCGGTTCGAGGCGGAGCGGTTCGACGGTGTCCTGGAGGTGAGGGAGGGGGACGGCGTCCACTATCTCCGCTTCATGGACGGCGTGCTCCAGGATGCGTTTCTCGCGGAGGACTGCCGTGGCGCGCCGCTCGCGGAGCGGGTCGAGCGGCTGTTCCAGCCGGAGCGTGCGCGGCAGCTCACGGCGCGGGCGTACCCGGCCGTGTCGTCCCTGCCCGTGCAGGCGGCGCCCGCCCTCGTGCAGCTCTACGCGCGCACGGTCGCCAGCGCGCTGGAAGCGCTGCGCGAGCCGCTCGGGCCGGAGACGGCCGTGCGGCTGTTCGAGGAAGCGCGCGTGCGCGCGTGCGCGCGTCACGCGGCCCTGGTGGGCTACCGGCTGGAGGCGAACGGTACGGTGAAGGGCGAGTCGGCGTCGGACGCGGAAGCGCTCACGGATGCGGTGGCGGCGTGGCTGCTCGAAGCGTTGACCACGGCGCATCGCGTGGCGAAGGAGGTGGACCCGGCCGGCTTGCTCGAGCGGGTGACGTACGAGAACCGCTTCGCTCTGGAAGCGCAGGGCTTCTTCCGGCATCTCCCCTGGCCGGTCGGGCGGTGAAGACCGCCGGCCCCACCGCGGACGGGCAGCCGCGTGGGGCCGCGCCGTCGCCGCCAGGGTCCAGGCGGCCCGCCGCTGCGCCGGGGCGGGGCCTCCTGGCATAAGTCCATGGCCCACCTGTATATTGTCAGCACGCCCATAGGCAATCTGGCCGACATCACGTACCGGGCGGTGCAGGTGCTCGGTGCCGTGACCCGCATCCTTGCCGAAGACACCCGTCGGACGGCCATCCTGCTGAAGCACTACGGGATCTCGACGCCGCTGGTCTCGGCACACGCGCACAACGAAGCCGCGCGGACACGACAGGTGATCGAGTGGCTGGACCGAGGCGAGGACATCGCCCTGGTGGCGGACGCGGGCACCCCCCTGATCTCGGACCCGGGCGTTCGGATCGTGAGGGAGGTGATCGCGGCAGGCCACCAGGTCGTGCCGGTTCCCGGGCCCTCGGCAGTCCTCGCGGCGCTGGTCGTCTCCGGATTCGAAACGACGCCGTTCACGTTCATGGGCTTCTTGCCGCGCGCGGCGGGGGAGCGGGCGGCGTATCTTGAGGAGATCGCCGCGTCGCGCCACACGGTGGTGATCTACGAGGCCCCTGGCCGGCTGGTCCGGCTCCTGCACGAGCTCGAACGGTACTGCGGGCCGGAGCGCCGGGTGATGGTCGCACGGGAGCTCACCAAGGTGCACGAGACGCTCGTGCGCGGAACATTGGCGGAAGCGCTCGCCTATTACGGAAGCGCCCCGCCGCGTGGAGAAGTCGTCGTGGTGCTGGCCGGGCGAGAGACAGAGTCCGCAGGGGACGAGGAAGCCGAGGCCCCGGCGCGGGCGCTGGCGAGTCGCCTCCTCGCGGAGGGGTTGCGGCCCAGCGCGATCGCCCGGGAGCTGACCCGCCGGCTGGGAACGCCGCGCAACCGGGCGTACGAGATCGCGCTCTCTCTGGCAGGAGAGCGGAGAGGAGGCAAAGCTTGACCGCGGTGATCCTGTGCCTGGTCCTGCTGCTTGGTGCGCCGATCGTCGACGGGTTCCTGGGACCACGGCCCGGCGCGCAGCCCGCACCGCGGGTGGCGCCAGCAGCGGGGCGTCCCCTGACCATCGCCCAGCTCCAGTACGGCGGCGGCGGCGACTGGTACGCGAACCCATCATCGCTCCCCAACCTGCTCCGGGAGATCCGGGAGCGGACCGGATTGCCGGTCGCCGACCGGCCCGTGCACGTCAAGCTGACTGACGCGGCACTCTGGACGTACCCCTACATCTACATCACCGGCCACGGCAACATCCGGTTCACGGACGAAGAGGTCGTCCTGCTGCGCCGCTACCTCCTCTCAGGCGGCTTCCTGCACGCCGATGACAATTACGGGCTGGACGAGAGCTTCCGGCGCGAGATGCGGCGGGTCTTCCCCGACAAGGAGCTGGTGGAACTGCCGGCGGACCACCCGGTGTACCGGTCGTTCTACGAGCTGCGTCAGGGGCTGCCGAAGATCCACGAGCACGATGGCAAGCCGGCCCAGGGCTTCGGGATCATCCACGAAGGCCGGCTGCTGGTCTACTACAGCTATCAATCGGACCTCGGCGATGGTTGGGAAGATGCCGAGGTCCACGGCGACCCACCGGAGCTGAGGGAAGCGGCGTTCCGGATGGGCGTCAACCTCTTCCTCTACGCGCTTTCGCAGGTGGTCTCATGAGTCCGGCAGGCCAGCGGCTGCGGTTCATGGTCCGCGCCGCAGAGAAGCGGGTGCGGCGCGACGGCCTCGTTACGGTTGCCAGCGCGATCGGCGCCGTCGTGGCCACGGCGCTGGTCGCGGCATGGCTCGCGGGCGGCGTGCGTGTGTGGGCCGCGCCGAGCCCGGCGCCGCTCATCCTCGAACTGGTTGCGTTGGTTGCGGCTACCGCCGTGGGGTTCATCGGCATCCGCTGGATTCTCGAGGTGGACGAGCGGCGCGTCGCCGCGGCGGCCGAGGCGCGACGCGGCCTGCCGGCCGGAAGCCTGCGCGGCGTCCTGGAGCTCGGCAGGGGGTTGCCGGCTGGCGCCTCCGCAACGCTGTTCCGGCGGGCGGAAGCCGACATCGCGGGCGAGCTCGCGGGTGCCTCGGTGCTGGAGTTGGCCGGCGTCGTGGGCGAGATGGCCCGGGCGCGGCGCAGGCGGGCGCTGCTGCTGTTCGCCGCGCTGGCCAGCGTGGCGGCCACGCTGGCGTTCGTCTCGCCGGAACGCTCGAAGGCGGCGTGGTCGCCGCTGCTCAGCCCGGTCGCGTACCTCACGCCGCCGCCGCTGCCACCGCTGGTCGTCGAGCCGGGCGACGCGGAGGTCCAGCGGGGCACGGACCTGGAGGTGCGGATCCACGCGCCCGGCCGCAGGCAGGTGACCCTGCACGCCCGCTCGGCCGGCGATGTGCCGAGGGAACGACCGCTCGTGGTCACGGGCGACCGCGCCATCGTAACCCTGCCCGCCATCGACGCGCCGCTCCTGTACTGGGTCAGCGCACCCGATGGCGCCACGAGCGACACGTTCCGGGTGCAGCCGCTGGATCCGCTGCTCGTTTCGGATCTGGTGGTCGACGTGGTCTACCCGGCATACCTGGGGCGCGCCGCCGAGCGTTTCGAGGGGGATGTCCCGCCTCTCGAGATCCCGGCCGGGACCGAACTCCAGATCCGCGGCCGGACGACCCGCCGACTGGAGGATGCGAAGCTCGTCCGCGATGAGGGCGACGACGAGGTGCGACTCGCCGTGCAGGCGGACCGCTTCGACGGCCGCTGGACGCCGCAGGTGAGCGGCCGTTACACGTGGGCGTTGCGGGGAGCGGAGGGAGAAGCCGCAGTCGCGACCCCGGCTCCGCTGGACATCACCGTCGTGCCGGACAGCGTGCCCGGCGTGGAGATCACGTTCCCGGGCACGGACACGATGCTCGGCCCGGACATGCAACAGCCGCTCCACGCGGATGCGTGGGACGATCACGGGCTGACCCGCGCCGTGCTGGTGAGCTGGCGAGTGAGCGCCCTGGGCGTGAAGGAGCCCCCCATCGAACAGCCGCTGGCGCTCGATGGCGAGCCGACCAGCGCCGCGATCCGGACACTGCTCGATGCGAGTCAGCGGCGTCTCCTTTCGGGTGACACGCTCTACTACTACGTGCAGGTCACGGACAACTCCCCCGCACGCCAGACGGCAGTCTCGGAGACCTACAAGCTGTGGATGCCGAGCATGCTCGAGCTGCGGGAGCAGGCGCAACGGGAAGCGGCGGACCTCGTGGCGGATGCGTCCCGCATCGCCCGCTCTGCGCGCCGGCTGGGCGAGGAGACGCGCGACCTGAGCCGCCGATCTGCGTCCGCGTCGCCGGAGGGCCGGCCGGGCCGCAACGGCACGCAAGCGGGCGGGCGTCCGGCGGAGGAGAACGCGGCGCGGAGGTCTCTGGAGTACCGGCAGGCGCAGCAGGCCCAGCAGCTGCTGGACCGGCAGGAGCAAATGCTGGAGGAGGTCGCGCAGCTGCGCGAGCGCGTGGAGGAACTGCAGCGCGCGATGGAGGCCGCGGGCCTGCACGACCCGGAGCTGCAGCAGCGGCTCCAGGAGCTGCGCCAGCTCTACGACCAGATCCTCACGCCGGAGCTGCGGCAGAAGCTCGAAGAGCTGCGCGGGGCGCTGAATCAGCTCGATGCGGAGCAGATGCGGCAGGCGCTCGAGCAGCTCGCGCAGCAGCAGGAGCAGTTCCGGCAGCAGCTGGAGCAGAGTCTCGAGTTGCTGCGCCGGGCCGCTGCGGAGCAGCAGATGAACGCGCTGGCAAACCAGGCGCAGGAGCTGGCGCGTCAGCAGGAGGCCCTGGCCGAGGCGATGCAGCGGGAGGCGGCGCAGTCGGGGCAGCTCACGCCGGAACAGGCGGCGCAGCGGGCCGAGCAGCAGGAGCGACTCGCGCAGCAGGCCGCATCGCTCCAGCAGGCCTTGCAGCAGTTGCAGCAACAGCTCCAGCAGCAGGGCGAGTCGCAGGCCGCCGAGCAGGCGGGCGAGGCTGCGAGGCAGATGCAGGCGGCGCAGCAGGGGATGGAGCAGGCCGCGCAGCAAGCGAGCCAGCGGCAGGGCCAGCAGGCCGGTCAGACTGGCCAGCAGGCTGCGCAGCAAGCCCAGCAAGCCGCACAGACGCTGCAATCCGCCCGGCAGGCGATGACGCAGGCGTGGAAGCAGGAGGTCCAGCAGACCGTCCAGCAGGCCACTCATGACGCGCTCTCGCTCGCGCAGCGGCAGAACGCGCTCGCGCAGCGGATGCAGCAGGCCCAGCAGCAGGGCGGGCAGCCGAGCCAGGCGGAGCTGCAGGCCATGCGGGCCGAGCAGGCCGCGCTCCAGCAGGGGCTCGAAGCCCTGGGCCGCAACCTCGCCGAAGCATCCCAACGCTCGGCGATGATCAACCGCGAGGTCGGTGCAGCCCTCGGCCGCGCCAACCTCAGCATGCAGCAGACGCTGGACGCGCTCGAGGGCAAGGACGGCGCGCGACGGATCCCCGCGCAGGAGGCGGCGCAGTCGGTCGAGGCGCTGAACCGGCTGGCGCTCGCGCTGCTCGCCAACGGTCAGCAGATCGCGCAATCGCAGTCGGGCACGGGCCTCCAGGAGGCGCTGGAGCAGCTCGCGGATCTCGCCCGCCAGCAGGGGTCCATCAACGGCCAGGCGAGCTCGCTCGTGCCGCTCAACCTCGCGCCCCAGCTCATGGCCCAGCAGCTCCAGCAGTTGGCCCGCCAGCAGCGCGAGATCGCGCAGAAGCTCGGCGGCATGAACGAAATGCTGGGCGGCCGCGAGGACGTTCTCGGCCGGCTGGACGAGCTCGCGCGCGAGGCCGACCAGCTCGCCCGGGACCTGAGCGGCGGCCGCCTCGACGCGGAGCTGCTCGC
>DATCLK010000216.1:0-9447 GCA_036563975.1 Longimicrobiales bacterium
ACACCGCGCAACTCGAAGCGCCCGGCCGAGTCGGCGAGCGTCCCGATCCCCAGCGCGCGGATCTGCACGAGGGCTCCGGCCAACGGCTCCAGCGTGTCGTCGGCGAAAACGCGCCCGGTCAGTGTGGCGCCGTTCTGGGCCGGGGCCTCGGGGACGAAAGCCGCCAGGGCGAGCACCGCCGCGAGCAACTTGCTTCCGCCGCCAATGCTCATCCTGTCTCTCACGACAGAACGGTCCATGGGCAGTGCCATTCCGGCCAGCGTAGAGCCGGGCCGGGGGCGGCCCTACCGGCTCCCTCGCCCCCGCCCTCGCCCCTGCCCCGGCCCTCTAGAACACCACCTCCGGTCGTTCGAACTTCGCGATCCAGAGCCCCGAGTTGAGGTCGCTCGTGAAGATGTGACCCTTGAAGAGCTGCGCGCCCCAGGTCATGGGCCAGTTGGGCACCATGGTGTGCTCGTCCGTTGTCTTCAGCACGGCCAGCTCCCTACCCTGCCGGAAGAGGTCGCCGCGCAGCTCACCGGAGATGTCCACCACGCGCAGCCCGCCCTGGTAGTAGCCCACGTAGAGCAGGTCGCCCTCGGCCCACACGTTGTGCACGCCCGCCTCGGGCACCTCGTACTTCGCGACCTCCCGCGGGTTCTCGATGTCCGTCACGTCGAGCACGTGGATGTAGCCGCGTGCCTCGATGGGCCGGTCCGCGTCCCAGTCGTCCGGGAAGATCTCGTCGCCGACGAACAGGTAGCGGCCGTGGCGCCACGCCACGTGCGTGTTGCCCTCGGGGTAGCTGTAGCGGCTGACGAACGCCGGCCTGGTGGGCGTGCCGCCGTGCGTGCCCGCGCCCACGTCGAGGATGACGACGCCGTCATCCCAATACGACAGGTACGCGTAGCCGTCCTGCACGATCACGTCGTGCAGCGTCTTGAACTCCCGGTCCAGGCCCCAGCGGCCGACCTCGCGCGGGCGGGTCGGATCCGAGATGTCGATGATGTGCAGGTCCGATGTGCCGTTGTGGCACGCGTACACCAGGTCCGGGTTCGCCGTGATCCACACGTTGTGCACGCCGCCCGTCACCGTCGCGGTGTACTCGGAGAGGATCTTCGGATGCGCGGGCGTGGACAGGTCGAGGATCACGATGCCGTTCCTGCGGTTGGATGCGCCCTCGCGCGTCAACACGCCGAGCCGGTTGCTCGGGTGGATCTTCACGTCGTTGATGCGGCGCGCGTCGAGCTGGATCGAATCGGTCAGCACCGGTGCGGTCGGGTCCGTCACGTCCCAGACCTTCGCCCAGTCGTACATGAACGTGCCGACGATGGCGTAGTCGCGCCCGTCCACGCCGGTAAAGACCCACGTGTCCGCGGAGTGGTGCGTCGACGCGGGGCCGCGTCCCACCTTGATCAGGCGCCCGCGCGGGCCGCGCTCCGTGATGTCCAGCACCACCGTCTCCGCGCGCCCCTCTCCGATCAGCGCGGTCACGGCGTAGCGGCCCGGCCGCTCGGCGACGAACACCCCCTCCTCGCCTTCCGCCTCGACCTGCGCGCCCACGCCGCTCACCGACCACTGCGGCCGGAAGCCCGCGACCTCCCGGCCGTCACGGCCGCGGCCGCGCACGCGCAGGCGGATGACGTCGCCCGTCCGCGCCGTCGTCGCCGTCGCGCTCAGCTCGTAGGACGCGGCCGGGTTCTCGACGACGCGGACCCGCGTCTCCGCGCTCGCGGCGCCCGCCATCGCGCGGATCACCGCCTGCCCGGGCCGGCGGCCGTAGACGCGGCCCGTGGCGTCCACCCGGGCGACCGCCTCGTCGCTCGATGCGAACGTCACTGTCGCGGCAGGCAGCGGGTCACCCAGTCTCGTCCGCACCGTCACCGCCAGCGGCGCGCTCGCGCCGGCGGGCACGTCCCCGCCGGGCAACGTCAGCTCGATGGACGCCGGCGGGAGCTCGGGGACGATCACCGTCGCGAACGCCGCCACGCCGTTCACCAGCGCCGCGATCCGCGCCTCGCCCGGCCGCACCGCCGTGATCACGCCTGCCTCGTCCACCACCGCGATCTCCGGGTTGGCCGAGAACCAGCGCACGATCGCGTCCGCGATGGGCCGGCCGGCCGCGTCCAGCCCGCGGGCGCTCAGTGACCGCGTCTCCCCGACGGCGAGCTCGAGCGTGGCAGGCGTGACCTCGACGGCCGCGGGGCGAGCCGGCTCCTGGGCAAATCCCGGCGCGACCCGGAGGAGCAGGGCCAGTGCGGGGGCGAAGGCGAGGCCGCGGATCATCATGGCACCTCCTGGTGTTTCACCGTCCGCCCGACAAGAGAAGCGTCGAGTCAGCGGGAGTCAACCGAAGCGCCGGCCACGGCCCGCCGGTTCGGCGGCCCGGCAAAGCTCCGGGCGGCCACAGGGCCGGCCCCCTCGCCCCCGCGCTCACCCCCGCCCATTTTGTTCGGCATGTTTCCGGTTGACCGACTGATCCTCGTCGGCGCCGTGCTGGTGCTGATCGGCATCGCGTCGAGCAAGCTCTCGACGCGGATGGGCTTGCCCGTCCTCGTCCTCTTCCTTGGCGTCGGCCTCCTGGCGGGCTCCGAGGGCATCGGCGGCATCGACTTCGAGAACTACGTCATCGCGCACGGCGTGGGCACGATCGCGCTGGCCATCATCCTGTTCGACGGCGGGCTCCGGACGTCCACGTCGAGCTTGAGACAGGCCCTGGGGCCGGCCGTGGTCCTGGCGACCGTGGGCGTGCTGACGACCTCGCTCATCACCGGACTCGCCGCGACCTGGATCCTGGACATCTCGCTGCTGGAAGGGATGCTCCTGGGCTCGATCGTCGGGTCCACGGACGCGGCCGCGGTCTTCGCGATCCTGCGATCGAAGGGCGTGAGCGTGGTGCGGCACATCCGGTCCACGCTCGAGGTCGAGAGCGCGTCCAACGACCCGATGGCCATCTTCCTGACCGTCGGGTTCCTCGAGGTCCTGATGGGCCGCATGGAGATCGGCCCGGACATCATCTGGTTCCTCGTGCGCCAGATGGGGATCGGCGCGATCGCCGGGCTGGTGGTCGGCCGCGCGGCGGTGTACCTGCTGAACCGGATCAACCTCGAGGCCGCCGGCCTCTACCCCCTTCTCGCTGCCGCGGCCGGCTTCCTTTCGTACGGTGTCGCCGTCGCGCTCGGCGGCAGCGGGTTCCTGGCCATTTACATCGCGGGGATCCTGATCGGCAACGCCCGGGTCGTCTTCCAGCGCGGCATCCTGCTGTTCCACGACGGCGCGGCCTGGCTCGCCCAGATCGTGATGTTCGTGCTGCTCGGGCTGCTCGCCTTCCCCAGCCGGCTGGCGGAGGTGGCGGGTCCGGGCCTGCTGATTTCGGCGGCGCTGATCTTCGTGGCCCGCCCGGTCACGGTCTTCGGGCTGCTGCTGCCGTTCCGGTTCAATCTCCGCGAGCTGCTCTTCGTCTCGTGGGTCGGCCTCAAGGGCGCGGTGCCGATCGTGCTGGCCACGTACCCGCTGATCTGGGGCCTGCCGAGCGGCGAGCTGTTGTTCGACGCCGTGTTCTTCGTGGTGCTGGTCTCCGCGATCAGCCAGGGCTGGACGCTGCCCCTGTTCGCGCGGGCGCTCGGGCTGGAGGAGCCGCCGCACCCGGAGTCGCCCGTCGCGCTCGAGATCAGCGCGCTGCGCGACGTGGAGGCGGACATCGTCGAGTACTTCATCCAGCCCGAGTCGCGCAGCGCGGGCCGCGCCATCCGCGAGCTGGCGCTGCCCGATGGCGTCGTCGTCGCCATGATCTCGCGGGGCTCGCGCATCATCCCGCCCCGCGGCAGCACGCGCGTGCAGCCGGGGGACATCGTCTTCGTGGTCGTCCGGCATGAGGCGCGCCCGCTGGTCGACCGCGTGTTCGGCAGCACCGAGCCGACGCGCCGGCCGCTGGAGGCAATCGAGTTCCCCCTGCGCGGGGACACCACCATCTCGGAGCTGGCCGAGTTCTACGGCATCGAGCTGGAGGGGGACGGCGTCAAGACGCTGGACGAGCTGATCCGCGAGCGCACCGGCGATGCCAGGCCGGATACCGAGGTGGCCATCGGCAGCATCCGGCTGCGCGTGCGGGAGGTCTCGGAGGGCCGCGTCGAGCAGGTCGGGCTGCGGATCACGCCGCCGCCCGCCGGAGAGGGTGTAGGCGCGGCTGAGGAGGCGGGGAGCAGGGGTCAGGCCAGCCGGTAGACCCGGGCGAGGCGCCGCTCCACGCCTTCCACATCGGCCGGCACGGCCACGTCGTACTCGGCCAGCAGCACGAGCCCGGCAGGGTCGAAATACGTGCGGCCCGCGTCGGCCACCAGCACTTCCGCGCCGGCGCGCCGCGCCCGCTCGAGCAGGGCGCGGAGCCGCGGGGCCGTCCGCCGCTCGTAGTACAGGTCCGCGCACAGGACGACGTCGTACGCATCCAGCTCCCTGCCGGCCGCGTCCTGCGCGGTCAGGTCCGCCTGGAGCGTGGTCAGTTCCAGCCGCTGTCGCGCCGCGGCCAGCCGTGCCGTCGCCAACGCCCACGGATCGATGTCGTTGGCCACGACCTCCGCGGCGCCGGCGCGCGCGGCCGCCAGCGCGGCCAGCCCGCCGCCCGTGCCCAGGTCCAGCACGCGCCTGTGGCGCACGCGCTCCGGGGCGTCGAGCACCACGCGGGCGAGGGCCGCGCCGGCGGGCCAGGGGTAGGCCCAGAACGGCGCGGGGAGCGGTCCGCCCGCCAGCCGCTCCGCGGCCTCCCACACCGCGATCAGCTCACGGCCCTGGAAGACCTGCACCTCCGGGCAGAGCGGCGCCGGCTGGAGCGGCGCCTCCCGGTCCAGCAGCGCCGCGAGCGCGACCGGGTCCGGGGCGCCGACGACCTGCCCGGCCCCCGCCGCCCGCCGCCCCGGCGCGCGCGCCGCCGGTACCGGGGCACCCGCCCCGCCCCGCTCAGGACGGGGTGGCGTAGACCTGGACGACGTACCAGATGCCATCCCTTCCGAGCATCACGCCAATGCCGGTCCGCGAAAATATCGGGTCCAGCAGGTTGCGCCGGTGGCCGGGCGACTTCATCCAGGCCCGCACGGCCCTGGCCGGCAGCGACTCCGCCGATGCCGACAGCCGCGCCAGGTTCTCACCCGCCACGCGCGCTCTCGCCCCCTCCGCCGCGATCCGCTGCCGGAACGTGCGCCGCCCGGGCGTCGGCGAGAGGTGCTCGATCTCCTGCCGCTCCGCCAGCTCGCGGCTGTAGCGCCGCGCCGCCCGCCGCAGCGCCGGGTCCATCACCAGGGGGCGAGCGCCCGCCCGCATCCGCGCCGCGTTCGCTTCCGCCAGCACCTGGAGTGCCAGGTACTCCAGGTCGATCCGCGGATCCACCCATGGCGCCGCGGGCTCTTCCTCATCTCCCTCGTCGAGCTGGTCGCGCTCGAGCGCGACGGCTTCATCCACCCATCGCGCCGCGAGCTCCTCATCGCCGCGCTGCTCCACGGCGGCCGCCTGCTCCGCCAGCCCCGTATCCGGCACCGCCGGCGTCACCGCGAGCGCACGCTCCGCGCCGACGGCGGCGGAATCCGGGGCCGCTTCCGCCTCGGCCGCGCTGGAGGCGACCTCATCCTCCACCTGGGCGGGTGGCTCCGGCCGTGTTCGGGGACCCGCCGCCGGCTGGAGGGCACACGACCAGAGCGCCGCCAGGGACAGCAACATCGCTGTGCTTCGCTGCTTCATCGGGGAATTCCTGCGAGAGAACTACCGGGGTGGAACGACTCTGCCCCTACAACGCGCGCGGTGGCGCGTTTCGGACTCGTCCACCGCGGCCTCGGGCCGGCGTCGCCGGCCGGTCCTGGGCACGACGCGGCCCCGCGCACCGGGCGTCGCCCGCGGCACGGCGGCCTCGGGCCGGCCCGCCCCGCCGGGGCAGGCCGCTACGCCCCCGCCCTCCCCGCCCGCTCGTGCAGCCCGCTCGCGATCCAGCGCGCCACGCCCATGATCGTGAGAGACGGATCCTTCGAAACCGAGGTGGGCACGGCGGCGCCGTCCGCCACGTACAGACCCTTCACCGCGTACGCCTCGCCCGTCGGCCCGGCGAACGAGTCCGCCGGGTCGGCGCCCAGCGGCGCCGTGCCGAGGAAGTGACTGCCCGCACAGATCTGCGCATTCGGCTGGACCGATCGCAGCGTGATACGCGCTTCCACCTCGCGGGGATCCCTCACCACCGTGCCGTACACGTCGGGGATCCAGACCTCGCGCGCGCCGGCGGCGAGGAAGATGCGCGCCGCGTTGCGCAGGTAGTCCACCGCCTTGAGCTGGTCCACGCCCCGCACGTTGTACTTGACCTTGCGCACGCCCCCGTCCAGGTAGACGCGCCCCGGGTTCTCCTCGTCGATCACGGACATCAGCGAGCCGAGATGCCGGTAGCGCCGCATCCGCTCCGCGTGCGCCGCGCCCGCCTCCGGCAGGATCGCCGCGGTCAGCCCCGGCGACTGGTGGCTGCACAGCATGGTGTAGCCGCCGCCCGCGTACTCGCCCGACCGCGTCCGCCGCACCCGGCGGAAGCCGTGCACCTCGTACGCGCATGGGATCCCGGTGATGTTGTCGATCTCGCGGCCGAAATCCGCGAAGACGAAGTAGTGCGGGTTCACGTAGAACCGGCGGCCCACGACGTCGCCCCCGATGCTGTTGCGCAGCAGCAGCTCCGCGGTGCCGAGCGCGCCACCCGCCAGCACCACGAAGGGCGCACGCACGCGGATCCGCGAGTGCGGCCGGTCCGTGTCCCGGTCCAGCAGCGAGCCCTCGACGCCCGCCGCACGGCCGTTCTCCACCAGGATCCGCTCCACGCGCGCATCGCTGTAGATCCGGCCGCCCGCGCGAGAGACGCGCGGGATCGTCGTGATGAGCTGCGAGCTCTTGCGGTTGTACGCGCAGCCGAACTGCGTCCAGCCGCAGCCGATGCAATCCACCCGCGCCGTGGGCACGGGCGAGCCCTCGAACCCCAGCGCCTCACAGCCCTGCCGCACCAGCCGGTTGTTCTCGTTGAACAGCCGCTCCTCGCAGATGTGGATGCCCAGCTCCTGCTCGATCACTTCCCAGTGCGGGTCCAGCTCCGAGGGCGTCATCCATTCGAGCCCGCGCTCGGTGCGCCACCGCTCGAGCCGGTCCGGCGGCGTGCGGAACGAGTCGCCCCAGTAGTGCACGGTGCACCCGCCCACCGCCTCCGCGTACGTCAGGAACACGGCGTTGTCGTCGCTCGCGTCCAGGCCGCGCCGGCCGTTGAACGCCGCCAGCGCATCCTCTTCCCGCTGTGTGAAATCCTCCGCGCGGAAGAAGCCGCCCTTCTCGAGCATCACCACGTCCCAGCCGCGCTCGGCGAGGTACGCGGCCAGCGTCCCGCCGCCCGCGCCGGTGCCCACCACCACCACGTCCGCGCGGTCCTCCACGTCGCCGCGGTGCGTCGTCCCCTGGATGATCATCGCACCTCGCCGAAGTCCACCGGATACGCCGGGATCGGAACGCGCCGCTCCGGCCACGACCCGGGGAAGCCGGTCAGCGGCCGCGTCGAGTCCTCCGTGTACGCGTAGAGATAGATGACGCCCCGCACCGCCTGGTACGCGGCACGCCGCAGCGAAAAGCGACTGCGCGCCCACGTGCCCAGGTACGCCAGCCGCGCGGCGCCGTCCAGCGCCGTGAAGCGCCGCAGCCGCCCGCCCAGCCAGGTCAGGTGCTCGAGCAGCCGCAGCACCGTCTTCATGTCCCCGCGCATCGGGTCGCCCACCGCGGCCAGCTCCGCGTCGATCCGGGCCGCCACGCGGGCCGGCGCCACCGGCAGCCCGGCCAGCAGCGCCTCGGCCGCCGCCCGCAGCACCGCGTACTCCTTGGGCGTCAGCGCCTGGAGCGCCACGCCATCAGAGCTCGCCTGCGGGTAGTCCCCCGTGCAGCCGGCGGGGAGCAGCGAAGCCAGCGCCGCAGCCGTGGCCCCGCCCGCCGTCGCACGCAGGAATCCGCGGCGGTCCAGTGCAGGGAAGGCCCGGCCGGCGCCGGGTCCGGGCGGATGCGCTGCGTCCATGCAACGTCGCGGCAAAGGGATGGGCGGCACAAACTAGCCCCTCCCTTTCGCTTGCACAAGGCGGCCGGGATTCTTGTCCTGCCCCCCGCTTCATCGTAGCTTCCTGCCGATCAATCCCCGCTCTCTCGACCCGGCGCCGCTGCTTGGAAAGGCGGCGCTTTTCCCGGAACGCCCCGAGCAGAGGAGCACGCGCATTGCGCGCGATCCGGTTTCACTATCGTCCAGCCCGCTACCTGTGGACCCGCTTCGTGGCCAGGCGGCACCCCGCGCTGGCTCTCGGTCCACTGGGCTGCATCTCGCTCGACGACGCCGAGCCGCCGGCGCTGCCGGGCCCCGACTGGGTCCGCGTCGAGACCACGCTCAGCGGGATCTGCGGCAGCGACCTGGCCGCGGTGACGGCCCACGACTCGTTCACCCTCGAGCCCTTCGCCGCCTACCCGTTCACCTTCGGGCACGAGAACGTCGGCCGGATAGTGGAGGCCGGCCCGGAGGCCGCGGCGGCGGGCTGGCAGGTGGGCGACCGCGTCGTCGTGAACCCGATGCTCGCGTGCGCGCAGCGCGGTCTGGAGCCGCCCTGCGCCGCCTGCGCCCGGGGCGAGTACGGCCTGTGCCGTCGCACCACCGAGGGCCCCATCGGCAGCGGGCCCATGATCGGCTACTGCCCTGCCGTGGGCGGCGGCTGGTCT
Organism: Longimicrobiales bacterium; assembly: GCA_036563975.1. Lineage (GTDB taxonomy): Bacteria > Gemmatimonadota > Gemmatimonadetes > Longimicrobiales > RSA9 > RSA9. The sequence continues at coordinate 8,728 of DATCLK010000216.1, forward strand.
CGATCGTTCGTCGCCCACGTCACCCAGCTCCGTCGACCCGGCAGCCTACCGGACGAGATCGCCGTGCTGACCGACCCGTTCGCCTCCGCGCTCCGCGGCGTGCTGCTGCACCCGCCCGCGGCCGCGGATGGCAACGCGCAGCGCGGGGACGGCGACGTCGTCCTCGTCATCGGCGCCGGCACCATCGGCGCGCTCACGGTCAAGGCCCTGCGCCTCACCGGCTGGACCGGAACCATTGCCGTGCTCGGCCGCTACCGGTTCCAGCTCGAGCTCGCCGAGCGCGCGGGCGCCGACCTCGTCTTCGGCAGTCGCAAGGAGGCCTACGACTGGGCCGCCTCGCTGCCCGGCGCCCGCGCCTTCAAGCCGACGCTCGCCCCGCGCTTCGTCGAAGGCGGGCCATCACTGGTCTACGACACCGTCGGCTCCGCCGGCTCCATCCGCGATGCGCTCTCCCTCGCCCGCGAGGGCGGCCGCGTCGTCCTCGTCGGCGCCGCGGCCCGCATCTCCGCGGACTGGACCCGCGTCTGGTACCGCCAGCTCACCCTCGCCGGCGTCTTCGCCTACGGCCTCGTCCACCATGACGGCCGGTGCCGCGACATCTACGACGCGTCGCTGGACCTCATGCAGCAGGACGGATTCGCAGAACTCGGGATGTTGACACACGTCTTCGATCTGGAGGACTACCGTGCGGGACTCTCAGCCGCCCTCGACAAAGACGGC
>DATCLK010000217.1:0-35285 GCA_036563975.1 Longimicrobiales bacterium
CCGCAGCGGCAATGGCCCGAGGGCTCAGCGATCCGCGTCCCGGATCGGCCGGTGCGTGGGCTGCGACCCCCGCCTCAGCACGAGCGTGGTCCAGCCCACCAGCGCGATGGTGGCGAAGGCGAACCACTGCACCGCGTAGCCGAGGTGTGGCCCGTCATCGAGCTCGGGCGGCGCGAGCGGCCTCGGCACGCTGGCGGCGTCGCCCGAGTCCGGAGGCAGCGCCTGGACGTAGAAATCGGCGAGCGCGTAGGGGTACTGGCGGCGCAGCGCCGCGAGGTCGAGCTGCGTCCAGGTTCGACGGAACCCGGCATCCTCCGTCACCGCGTCGCCTTGCGCCGGGTAGGGGAGCGCGAGCCCCCGGAGCGCTCCGGGCCTCGGCGGCGGGATCGTCGCCAGCTCGACCGTCGCGGCATCGGGGGACGGGACCCAGCCGCGGTTGACGAGCACGGCCGCGCCGCCCGGCAGGCGCAGCGGAGTCAGCACGTGCACGCCGGGGGCGCCGTGCAGCGCACGGCCGCGCAGGACGATGCTGCGCGCGACGTCGTAGTCTCCCTCCAGCGTGACGACGCGGTACAGCAGGCCTGCGGTGTCCGGAGGCAGGTCTTGCAGCGTGAGCGGTGCGCGGGCGAGGCGCTCCGCGATCACGGCGTTCTGCTCCCGCCGCTGTGCGAGCCGGTCGAGCTGCCAGACGCCGAGCCGCGCGCACACCGCGGCGGCGGCGAGCGCGAGCAGCGTTCCGGCGATGCCGGCGCGAGTCAGACGAAGGGGCATCATTGCGGCGTTCAGACGCGAGTGGTCGTGGCTTTCATCGGCGCGGCCCGGCGCGGAAGGGCGCGCGCGTGTGGCCTGGCGCCTCAGCGGATGGCGATTACCGGCGTGCCGCGCAAGGGTTCCGGGCGCGCTGGACGCGATGGCAGACGAGCGTGGCCGGGCGCAGGTCGGGCGTCGTGGGTGGGCGCGTGGGGCGCAGCGCTCCGCAACGCGGCGCTCCGGGGCGCGGCCCTCCGCAACGCGGCAGCCGCGCGAACGGCGAGGATGCCGCGCGACGGCACGGCCGCTGCATGCCACGGAGTGTGGGCCTGATCGCGGCTTTCGGGTGAACTGCGGGACGCCGGGCGCCGGCTGGAGCGGCTGCTGCCTCGGCGCGCAGCCCGGCCGCGAGCACTTCGAGAGGCAGGACGCGGGACCGTGCCGACCAGAGCGGCTGCCGTAGCGCCGCAGGGCAGCACGGCACCGGTCCAGCCCACGGCGGTGTGCCCGAGCGATACGAATCGGGAAGCACGGCGGGGAGGCGTGGATGGCGCAGCAGTACAGACAGGGCCTGGACGAGAGCCCCAACCCGCTCGCGGAAGAGCGGGCGCGCGGCGGGCCGGGCGAGCAGCACCAGGAGTGGCCGGGAACGGAGGCGGAGCTGCGGCCCCAGGCCGACCACGGCGAGCACACCTACCGTGGCGCGGGCAAGCTCGAGGGGCGCGCCGCGCTGATCACCGGCGGCGACAGCGGCATTGGCCGTGCGGTCGCGATCGCCTTCGCCCGTGAGGGCGCAGACGTCGCCATCGCGTACTATAACGAGCACGAGGATGCGCGCGAGACGGTGCGCTGGATCCGCGATGCCGGCCGGCGCGCCCTCGCCTTCTCCGGCGACCTCCAGGACCGCGAGCATTGCAGGGACGTCGTCGAGCGCACGGCCGCGGAGTTCGGCCGGCTGGACATCCTGGTCAACAATGCCGCGTTCCAGTGGGAGGTGAAGGACTTCTCCGAGCTCACGCCCGAGCAGCTCGAGCGGACGTTCCGGACCAATATCTTCGCGTACATCTGGATGGCGCAGTTCGCGCTCGCACACATGGGCGAGGGCGGCGTGATCATCAACACCGGCTCGGTCACGGCGCTCGATGGCAGCGCGGGCTTGATCGATTACGCCGCGAGCAAAGGCGCGGTCCACGTCTTCACCCGGTCGCTGGCGCAGGCGGTTGCGGATCGAGGCATCCGGGTGAACTGCGTGGCGCCGGGTCCGGTCTGGACGCCGCTGATCCCCGCCACGTTCAGCCCGGGTGAGGTGAAGGGCTTCGGCGCGGACACGTTCTGGAGGCGGCCCGCCCAGCCCGCGGAGATCGCGCCGTCGTACGTGTTCCTCGCGTCAGCGGACTCGCGCTACTACACGGGCGAGATCCTGGCGCCGACGGGCCGGAGCACGACGCGCTGACTGTCGGCAACAGACCTGGAGACGCGAAGGATCGAAACGCGAGAGCCCCGCGGAACGTGTTCCGCGGGGCTCTTCTCGCTCGTCGTGTGGCCGGTCGTGCCTCACGCTTCGCGGTTCAACAGCGGGCCGGACGGCGGGAAGCGGCCCGCCGGCGCGGGGATGCCCGGCTCGGGGAAGATCAGACTCCCCTCGTGCAGGCTCGCGCCGCGCAGCGCGAGCGCCAGCACCTCGCGCAGGCTGCTGACCAGGTGGAACTGCATCTCGCTGCGCACTTCCTCGGGCAGGTCCTCGAGGTCCGACTCGTTCTCCTGCGGCAGGATCACCTGCCGGATGCCCGCGCGGTAGGCCCCGAGCACCTTCTCCTTCACGCCGCCGATCGGCAGCACGCGGCCGGTCAGCGTGATCTCGCCGGTCATCGCCACGTCGAAGCGCGCGGGCCGGCCGGACAGCGCGGAGACCAGCGCCGTGGCCATGGTCACACCCGCGGACGGGCCGTCCTTCGGGACCGCGCCCGCCGGCACGTGGATGTGGATCTCCACATCCTTGAGCCGCTCCTCCGGGATGCCGAGCTCGTCGTGGTGCGTGCGCGCGTAGGTCAGCGCGGCGCGCGCGCTCTCCTTCATCACGTCGCCGAGCTGGCCGGTCAGGATCAGCGCGTCCTTGCCCGACGAGACGCTCGCCTCGACGAACATGATGTCGCCGCCCATGGGCGTGTAGTACATCCCGGTGGCGACGCCGACCGCGTCCTCGTGCAAGGCACGCTCCGGACGCACGCGCGGCCGCCCGATCAGCGGCTGCACGTCCGCCTCGTCGATCACCATGCGCGTAGCCTCGCCGGCTGCGATCTTGCGCGCCGCCTTGCGCGCCAGCCTGCCCAGCTCGCGCTCGAGCTGCCGCACGCCGGCCTCGCGGGTGTACTCGCTGATCACGCGCTGGATCGCCGCATCCGTGACCTCGAGCTGCTCCGGCGAGAGCCCGCTCTCCTCGCGCTGCCGCGGCAGCAGGTAGCGCTTCGCGATCTCGAGCTTCTCCTGCTCCGTGTAGCCCGAGAACTCGACCATCTCCATCCGGTCCAGCAACGGCGCCGGGATCTGGTCCCGCCAGTTCGCCGTCGCGATGAACAGCGCCTCGGAGAGGTCGAACGGGATACCCAGGTAGTGGTCCACGAACGCGTGGTTCTGCGCCGGGTCCAGCACCTCGAGCAGCGCGGCCGCCGGGTCGCCCTGCAGGCTCACGCCGAGCTTGTCCACCTCGTCGAGCAGGAAGACCGGGTTCTTGGTCCCCGCCTGCCGCAGGCCCTGGATGATCCGGCCCGGCAGCGCGCCCACGTACGTGCGGCGATGCCCGCGGATGTCCGCCTCGTCACGCGCGCCGCCCAGCGCGATGCGCACGTACTTGCGACCCAGCGCACGTGCGATGGACTTGGCGATCGAGGTCTTGCCCACGCCCGGCGGCCCGACGAACAGGAGGATCGGGCCACGACCGACGGCCCGCGCGCGCGCCGCGTCGCCCTGCTCCGATGCCTCGTCGGGCTCCGCCTGGGCGCTCTCCTCGCTCGCCGCCGCCTCCGCGCCCTCGCCGCTCGCTGCGGCCTCGGGGCTCTCGCCGGTCGCCGCGGCCTCGGCCCCCTCGCTGCTCGTTGCCGCTTCGGGGCTCTCGGCGCTCGATGCCGCCTCGGGGCTCTCGCTGCTCGTCGCGGCCTCGGGACCCTCGCCACTGGACGTCGCCTGGGCGCTCTCAGCGCTCGGCGCAACCTCCGCGCTCGCCTCGGTCGACGCCGCCTCCGCGCCCGCACCGGCACCCTCGCCGGCGGGGGCCGTCTCCGGCGACGCCCCGGCCTTCGCGGCGCTGGCCGCCCGCTCCATCTGGAGCTTCCTCACGGCCAGGAACTCCAGGATCCGGTCCTTCACGTCCTCCAGGCCGTAGTGGTCCTCCTCGAGGACCTGCTGGGCCTGCGCGAGGTCGATGCGGTCTTCCGTGCGCGTGTTCCAGGGAAGCTCGAGCACCCACTCGAGGTAGCTGCGGATCACCTGGTACTCGGCCGACTGCGGATGCGTGCGCTCCAGCCGGTGGATCTCGCGGTCCACCTCCTTGCGCGCCTCTTCCGGCAGCTCGAGCGCGGCGGCCCGCTGCTTCAGCTCCTCGATCTCGGTGGCCTGCTCGTCCTCGCCCAGCTCCTTCTGGATCTGCTTCATCTGCTCGCGCAGGACCATCTCGCGCTGCTTCTCGCCGAGCTCCTCCTGCACCTTCTGCTGGATCTGCTCCTGCGTCTCCAGCCGCAGCAGCTCCCGCTCGACGGCGACCAGCACCTTGCGCATGCGCTCCTCGATCTCCGTCAGCTCGAGCAGCGCCTGCTTGTCCTGCGCGGGAATGTCGAGGTAGAAGGCGACGAGATCCGCGAACGCGCCCGGCGGCTCCACGCCCTCCACGAACTGGGTCAGCGCTTCCTGCGGAACGCCGCGACGGTGGCCGAGCTCCGCCGCGCGCTCCCGCAGCTCACGGTCGAGCGCGATGAACGCCTCGTTCTTCGGATCGAGCGGCGGGTGCTCCGCGAGAGGCCGCACGATGGCCTCCAGCATCGCCTCGCCGGCCGGCGAGTACGAAAGCGCGAACGCACGAGCGTGACCCTGGATCAGGAGCTGCACGCCGGTCCTCGTGCGCTGCACCTGCAGAACGCGCACGATGGTACCGACCTGGTGCAGCACCTCCGGCTTCACGTCGTCGACGTTCTCGCGCTGGCACACCGCGAACAGATCACGGTTCGTCTCCAGCGCCTTCTGGATCGCTTCCACGGTGCCCGGCCGGCCCGCGTTGATGGGCACGGCCACGCCCGGGAAGATCACCGTCTCCCGCAAAGGCAGCACGGGAAGGGTCAGTCGCTCGGACATCGCGATCTCCCTTGCTTCATCGAAAGCTAGGCGGTCCGCCGCTCCGGCGGATTGCCGACGCGCGGCGCCGTCGGACGTGGCGCTGAAGCATCTTGCTTGCCACGCCCTCTCATACTCGTGAATCCCCTTGTGGCGCAAGGAGTTCCGAGACGTTTCAACGAGTGTTGAAATATAACGAAAGTCCCGCCGGAATGGCAGACCTGGCGGCATCGCTGCCCCACCGGCAGGGCGCGCGGCGCCCCGGCGGGGCCGGGCGGGGGCTCCGCAAGGGGGCCGGGCGCCGGGGGCTCGGGACCAGCCGGGCCCGGTCGCCGGGGCGGGCTCATCGCCCCGGCGCGGGAGGGGGGCACCAGGGCCAGGCGAGGCCGGATCGAGCCGGGTCCTGCCGGGCCAGACCGGGCCAGGCGGGGTCAGGCCTGACCAGGCCCGGCCATTGCGGGCCAGACGGGGCCGGGCAAGGCCGGGCCCGGACGGACCATCCTGGGCCATGCCGGCCCGGCCCGAACAGGGCCCGGCAAGGTCGGCTCAGACCGGGTCAGGCCGAGCCAGGACGGCTCAGAACGGGCCGTGCCGGGCCAGGGCGGGCCAGACGGGGCCCGGCTTGACGCCGTGGCCCGCGCCTCCTATCGTGGCAGCCCTGCAAACCGAGTTGGAACGCGCGATGCCGATGCTACACGCGAGCGCCGCCCTCACCTGTCAGCCGATCGGGTGCCGGCTCCCGGACGGAGGTGGCGGCGCGGGCTCCGCGTAGCGAGCGCGGATCGCGAGCGATTCGACTGCGGCCTCCCGGGAAGCGAGAGGCCGTTCTCTTTTTGCTGTTTTGGGCGCCCGCGCGCCGCCAGGGGCGGATGCGTTCCGCGGACGCCGCGATCGACCGAGAGACGAGGGAGGGCTGTCCGCTATGGATCTGTCGCGGGCGAGGTACCTGATCCTGGCCGAGGGCTCGTTCAGTCTGCACGGAGCCAAGACGGCTTCGTCGGCGATCCGGTATCTCCCGGAGCGTGTGACGGCGGTGATCGATTCCACCCACGCCGGCCGCACGGTCGGGGAGGTGCTGGGCTTCGGCGGCGAGATCCCGATCGTCGCTTCGCTGGAGGAAGGCCTGGCCGTGGGGGGCGACCGGCCGACGGCGCTCCTGATCGGCGTCGCCCCGCGCAGCGGCCGGCTGCCCGCGGACTGGATCCCGGTCGTGGTGCGCGCCGCGGAGGCGGGCCTCGCTCTGGTCTCGGGGCTGCACGATTTCCTGGCGGACATCCCCCCGATCCGCGCGGCGGCCGAGCGCACGGGCGTCGCCATCGTGGATCTGCGGCGCCCGCCCACCGACCTGCCGGTCTCCACGGCCCGGGCCCGCGAGGTGGACGCGTTCACCGTCCTGACCGTGGGCACCGACTGCAACATCGGGAAGATGACGGCGGCCCTCGAGATCCGGCGCGGGCTTGAGCAGGCGGGCGCGCGCGTCGTGTTCGCGCCGACTGGGCAGACCGGCATCCTGATCGAGGGGTGGGGCATTGCGGTCGACGCGGTCGTGTCCGACTTCGTCGCCGGCGCCGCGGAGCGGCTGGTGCTGGAGGGGGCGAAGCGGGTGGGGCCGGGCGGGATCGTGCTCGTGGAGGGGCAGGGCTCGCTGATCCACCCGGGCTACTCCGGCGTGACGCTGGGCCTGCTGCACGGCACGCTGCCGTCCGCGATGATCCTGTGCCACGACGCGACCCGCACGCGCATCCGGAGCGATGGCGTCTACGACTTCGTGCGCATGTCCACGCTGACCGAGGCGATCCGGATGAACGAGGCGATGCTCGAGCCGCTCCGGCCCGCGCGGGTGATCGGCATTGCGCTCAAGACCGCGGAGCTGCCGGAGGCGGAGGCGCGCCGCGCGGTGCAGCGTGCGGCGGAAGAGACGGGCTTGCCTGCGACCGACCCGATCCGCTTCGGCCCAGAGCCGCTCGTCCGGGCGATCCTCGAGGCAGCCGGGCCGGCCGCCATGGTGCGCGCTGCAGCGGTCGAGCAGCCGGCGTGAGCCGGGCGACCGCCGCGGGAAGCAGCGGGAGAAAACCGCTTGACCCGGAGCCGCGCCGCCGGCTCGACACCCAGGCAACGCCCGCTGCCGCGGACCACGGAGCCGGTGACGCCGCCGGCTCGCGTCTTGTGAGGGACGGGGCCGGGCGCGCTGCCGCACCGTTCGCCCGGCTCCCCCGCGAACGGTGCGGCCCGGCTTGCGTCCTTACGCTCGCTCCACCCCCAGGCCGGGCGCGGTGTTGAACCGCAGTCGCCCGTCCGGCTCGAGGCCGGGGCCGCGGAACGGGTCGTTCGCCAGCAGCGCGGCGCCATCCAGGTCCGCGTAGTCCACCAGCGGCGCGAGCTGCACGGCCGCCGCGATGCCCAGCGTGCTCTCGACCATGCACCCCAGCATCACGCGCAGCCCGTGCGCGCGTGCGACGTGGACCATCCGCACCGCCTCGCGCAGGGAGCCGCACTTCGCGAGCTTGATGTTGATCCCGTCCACGCAGCCGGTGAGGCGCGGGATGTCCGCCGCGACGCGGCAGGACTCGTCCGCGATGATCGGGAGCGGCGATCGCGAGCGCAGCAGCCGCAGCCCCTCGAGGTCGTCCGCCGGGACCGGCTGCTCCACGAACTCCACGCCGTACTCCTGGAACATCGGGATCCGGGCCAGCGCCTCCTTGGCCGTCCACGCCGTGTTCGCGTCCACGCGGATCACCGCCGTCGGCGCCTCCTCCCGGATGATCGCCAGGTTCTGCTCGTCGTGCGGCGTGCCGACCTTGATCTTGAGCACGGGGTAACCCGCGGCCTCCCGCACCTTGAGCCGCATGACCTCGGGCTCGTCAATCCCGAGTGTGAACGACGACAGCGGCGCGGCCGCGGGATCGAGACCCCAGAGCCGCCAAACGGGCACGCCCAGCCGCTTCCCCACCAGATCGTGCAGCGCCGCCGAAACAGCGGACCTGGCCGACGGGTTCCTGCCGAGCGCGTGCTCCAGCGCCCGCTCGATGCGCTCGAGCGCGAACGCGTCGCCAGCCGCCGACTCCTTCAGCGCTTCCGCGAGCCGGGGGAGCGCCGCCGCCACCGTCTCCGCCGTCTCACCGTAGAACGGCGTGGCCGCGGCCTCGCCCCAGCCCTCGACGCCATCCCCGTCGCGGATGCGCACCCACACCCTGCGCCGCACCGGCCCGGCCGCCTCACGCGCGATCCGGAACTCGTGCCGCGTCCGCAACTCCACGATCTCGAAATCCAGCTCCACGACTGAAACCTCCGCTCTCGCAAGGTCTGCCCCCACGCAGCCGACGGGATCCGCCGGCGGCCCGGGCGTGAGGGGCGCACGCAACGCGCGCGTCCGTGCCGCGGGCCGGCGCGGCAGCGCGCGCGACCGGCGCCCGGCGGCGCCGCGGCGGCCGTGGCAGGCCCGGTCTGCCCGCGCACCGCCGCGCCGGCGAGCATGTTCGCCGTTTCCACGCGCTCCGGCAATGGCGGGACGGCCGCGCCGCCCGGCCGGGCGCGACGGACAGCCGGCTGCGCCTCGCTACGGAAGAGGGAACGACCGCGGCGTGGCCCTGCAGCTCGCGGAGAGAGCGGCTACGGCAAGGACGATGATGGCCGTGCACCGGTCCTGGCGCAGCCCGCGCGCAACGGGCGGCGCCGCTCGCGACCACCAGCGCACGAGCCGGCCGAGCAACGTGTCACGCGCGCACGCGCCTCCGCCCGCGCGCGCCTTCGTACAGTTTCCGGATCAGCCGGATCTGCCCCGCGTGGTAGGCGTCGTGCGCCGCGATGCCGAACAGCATCTCCCCGCGCGTCCAGCGGCCCGCGCGGTCGTCCAGCTGGGCGACGTCGAGCGCGCGCGCCGTGGCGATCAACGCCGCGTGCTCCGCGCGCAGCAGAGCCAGGTCCTCCCGCCAAGCCACTCCCGTGCGCCGCTCCGGCGCGCGCGGCCAGTCGCGCGGCGACCGCGCGAACCGACCGGCATCCTCGCCCAGCCGCTTGCGCACCTCGTGCTTCCAGAACGCTATGTGCAGCACGATCTCCCAGATGTCGTGACGATCCGGCCCTGGTCGCCACGATGCCGCGGCCGCGTCCACGCCCCTGAGCGCGCCCAGCACGGATGGCCCGTGCCACGCCCTGCCGGCGAACACCCGCTCCACCTGATGGACCAGGCGCTCCAGCTCCAGGTTCATTTCGCTGCCTCCTGCCGCGTTCGTGTCGTGTTGCGCCGGTGTTCGCACGGGCGCAGCCGGCCTGACGGGCCGGGACCCTTGCGGGTCAGCCGGGACCATCGTGGCTCGCCCGGGGACCAGAGCGGCCCCCCGACCACTGCGGGTCGACCGAGACCATAGCCGCTCGCCCGGGATCGGTGCTGCCCGCCCGGGCCGCCGTGCTTCGGGCGCCCGGCCGCGGCGAGCACGCGCGGTGATGGCCCGGGACCGCTGCTGCGCCCGGCCGCCGTGCTGCGGGCCCGGGCCGCTCTGTCGGCCACGGCCGCCGTGCGCCGTGCCCCGGCCCCTTTTCGTCTGCCAGCGGCGGCGGCCGTATCACGGGCCGCCGGGGCTGAAACCGGTGATCCGGTCAATGGTGGTAACAACCTCCAGGCGGCGGTGTAACCTGTCAAGAGTGGAATGATGGTTACGCCCGCGAGGGCGGTACTGTCAGCCGGCCGCGGCGGCGCCTATACTCGGGTCGGCGCCGATGCTTCGGAGTGACCAGGGCGCCGACGGAGTGCCGGCCGCCCCGCGAGGAGGATACGAGCCGTGGACTGGCCTTGCATCGAGTTCACGAAGACGGTGGGCTGGCGCGCGCGAGACCGGTCCGACGACGAGCTGGTCAGCTACGCGGCGCTGGTGGACTGGGCGGCCCGCGGCGGCCTGCTGGACGACGCCGCGGCGAGCCGGCTGGCGCGGCGCGCGAGGCGCGAGCCGGCCGAGGCGGCGCGCGTGCTGGAGCAGGCCCGCGCGCTGCGGGGCGCGATCTACCGCATCCTCGTGGGCGTCGGTGAGGGTCTCCTGCCGGCCGCGTCGGACCTCGACACGCTGAGCACACACGCGTCGGCGGCGCTGGCCGCGCGTCGGCTCCGGCCCGCGCCGGAGGGCGGCTACGCGTGGGAGTGGCCACAGGATGCCATGCCGCTCGAGCGCGTGCTGTGGCCGATCGCGGAGTCCGCCGCGTCTCTCCTCACCTCGCCCCTCGTGCACCGGGTGCGCCGCTGCGCAGACGATGAGTGCGGCTGGCTGTTCGTGGACGAGAGCCGCAACCGGAGCCGCCGCTGGTGCTCGATGGCGGGTTGCGGTACGCGGGCAAAGGTGACGCGGTATCGGCAGCGCCAGCGAGGGTGACGGAGGATACGTGCACGTGCAGGAGTACGAGTACGAGGACGAGCACGAGTACGAGCACGTGTACGTATCTCGTAAACGTAAACGTACTCGTACACGTAAACGTACTCGTGCACGTGCATTTCGACTGGAGGCGAGCATGGCGATCACCGGTGCACGTGTGGTCCGCGCGCCGCGCGGCACGGAGCGCACCTGCAAGGGCTGGACGCAGGAGGCGGCGCTCCGGATGCTGATGAACAACCTGGACCCGGACGTCGCCGAGCGGCCGGAAGACCTGGTCGTCTACGGCGGCACGGGCCGCGCCGCGCGGAGCTGGGAGGCGTTCGACGCGATCGTGCGCGCGCTGCGCGAGCTGGAGAACGACGAGACGCTGCTCGTGCAGTCCGGCAAGCCGGTCGCGGTGTTCCGCACCCACCCGTGGGCGCCGCGCGTGCTGATCGCCAACTCGAACCTCGTGCCGCGCTGGGCCACCTACGAGGTCTTCCACGAGCTGGAGCGGCAGGGCCTCATCATGTACGGCCAGATGACCGCGGGCTCGTGGATTTACATCGGCACGCAGGGCATCCTCCAGGGCACCTACGAGACGTTCGGCGCGGTCGCCCGGAAGCATTTCGGCGGCACGCTGAAGGGACGCTGGGTGCTGACCGGCGGGATGGGCGGCATGGGCGGCGCGCAGCCGCTCGCCGCGACGATGAACGAGGGTGCGATCCTCGTCGTCGAGATCAACCCGCGCCGCATCGAGCGCCGCATCGCGACGCGCTACTGCGACCGCATGACCTACGACCTCGACGAGGCGCTGGAGTGGGTGCTCGGCGCGCGGGACAGGGGCGAGGCGCTGTCGGTGGGACTCGTCGGCAACTGCGCGGAGGTGTTGCCGGAGCTGGTGCGCCGCGGCGTCGTGCCGGACGCGCTCACGGATCAGACCGCGGCGCACGACGCGCTCAACGGCTATTACCCGGCCGGCCTCTCGCTCGAGGAGGCGGACGTGCTGCGCGCGCGGGACCCGGACGAGTACGTGCGCCGCTCGATGGAATCCATGCGCGTGCACTGCGAGGCGATGGTCGAGCTGATGCGACGCGGCGCGGTCACCTTCGACTACGGCAACAACCTGCGCGGCCAGGCGAAGGACGCCGGCTTCGCGGACGCGTTCGCCTACCCGGGTTTCGTGCCCGCCTACATCCGCCCGCTCTTCTGCGAGGGTAAGGGGCCGTTCCGCTGGGTCGCGCTCTCCGGCGATCCGAAGGACCTGTACCGGACCGACGACCTCGTCCTCGAGCTCTTCCCGGACAACGAGCACCTCGCCCGCTGGATCCGGCTCGCGCGGGAGAAGGTGCAGTTCCAGGGGCTGCCCGCCCGCATCTGCTGGCTGGGGCAAGGCGAGCGCGCGCGCTTCGGCGTCGCGCTGAACGACCTGGTCGCGAAGGGCGAGGTCTCCGCGCCCATCGTGATCGGGCGGGACCACCTGGACACAGGCTCAGTCGCGTCGCCGTACCGCGAGACCGAGGGCATGAAGGACGGCAGCGACGCGATCGCCGACTGGCCCGTGCTGAACGCGCTGCTCAACACCGCGTCCGGCGCGAGCTGGGTCTCGTTCCACCACGGCGGCGGCGTGGGAATCGGCAACGCGTTGCACGCGGGGCAGGTGCTGGTGGCGGACGGCACGCCGGAGATGCGCGAGCGCATCGAGCGCGTGCTCACGAACGACCCGGGGATCGGCGTGGCGCGGCACGCGGACGCGGGCTACGAAGAGGCGCTGGAGACCGCGAGGAAGCACGGGATCCGGCTGCCGATGCTGGAGGGGTAGCGGCGGGCGTGCGCGGCGCGCGAGCCGGCGAATGTGGCACGCGCGGTCCTGCGAGTGCGGGCGCGCGGGCGGATGCGCGTGCCGCGTGCGCGGTCCGGTCTCGCCCCCGGCTCACGCCGCCGGCTGGTCGTAGATCCCCTTCATTGCCTCCTCCAGCGCCGCGCGCAGCTCGTCGGCGCTCGCGCCCAGATGGAACGCCGCGACGGCGACCGGCCGGAGCAGGCCCACCAGCGTGTTCGGCCGCTCGGCATCCGGCACCAGCGGCTTTTGCTGCTCGGCGACGCGCGTGCCCCGCGCGCCCTCGGTGACCAGGATGCCCAGCCGCTCGAGCTCGCCGTACGCGCGCGCGACCGTGCCCGGCGCGATGTCCAGGTCATCCGCGAGCTGGCGGACCGTCGGCAGCCGGTCGCCCGGGCGGAGCTGCCCCGTCGCCACCGCTTCCTGGATCTGACCGATGATCTGCTCGTAGATCGAGACCGCGGCGGAGTCGTCGATGCGGATGCGGAACCGCGGCGCCGCGGCGGCCTGCGTCGCCGCCTCGCCGATCGATGGCTGGACGCCGACGCCGACGGCCGCCGTCACCTCCTCCAGCGTCGCGCCGTGCTTGTTCAGGATTTTCGCCGCGATCCCATCTTTCTCGGCGAGCAGCCCGGCCAGGATGTGCTCCGTCCCCACGTGCTCCACCCCCGCGTCCGCAGCGAACCCGCGCGCGTACTCGAGCACCTTCCTCGTACGCGAGGTGTAGGGCAGTTCCCCCTCCCTCGCTACCGCCTTGCCTTCGCGAACGGTTTCGTGAACGCTTGCCCGGACCGCCTCCGGCGAGACGCCCAGCTCGCCGAGGATCCGGACTGCCTCGCCTCCGCCATCGGCGATCAGGCCGAGCAGGATGTGCTCGGTCCCGACGTAGTCGTGATGGAGGCGGATCGCCTCCTCCCGCGCCATCGCCAGGACCGTGCGGCCCCGGTCGGTGAAGGGGAGATCGCGCCCTCTGGATTTCCTACCGAACTTGCGCTCCTCCTGGCTGAAGGGGGCCGCGGGGGCCGGTTATTGTATCATGCGCATTGATACAATAACGCCGCGCCCGGGTCTTGTGTCAATAGGTATGATACAAGAGGCCGCATCGGCAGGGAGCGGAACGTGGTCCGGCCACGGCAACGGGTTCAGCCCGGATCAGAACGGGGAGCGGGGCTCGCGGGGCCGCCTACGGCCGCCGGAGGCGAGCGAGATACGCGAGCCGATGCCCTGCCGATGGGGTGGACGACCCCGCACCTGACGCGGTTACCGCGGCGGGCGGCGGCCGCGAGCCCATGCTCCCGACGACGGCTGGAACCGGGCCGGCGGACGGCTCACGCGGACCGCTGGTATGGTTCAACCTCGAACCATCCGGGCTGGCGGGCCCTGGCTCACGCCTGAGCTAGCGGGACTGCCGGATCGTTCAAAGCTGAACCACCGGCCCTGGCGAGCTTGGGCTCACGCTCGAACCACCGGGCGCCACGCATGATCGCGCCGCGCGACCCGCCGCTGGCGGGATGGTTCAAACTTGAACCATCGGACGCGGGGGAGGCACACCGCCGTCCTCGGCGTCCTCCGCCTCGCAGCGCCCGGCGGGTCCACCCGGGCCCTCCCGCGGCACGGGCCTCCGGCGCAGCAGGCAGACGCCGGTGCCCACCGCGCCCGGGCGCCTCCCGGGCGCCCACGCCCCGGCCCTCGCCCCCGCCCTGGCCTTGCATCGCTGCCCTCCAGCATATGCACCCCCCGCCGCGTATATTCCGAGCCATGCCCGTCCTCATCCCGGACCTCGTCTACGAGAACGGCGCGTTCCGCCGCGGCCTCGCGCTCGAGGTCGATGCCGCGTCCGGCTGCATCGCGCGTGTGGAGGATGCGGGGGAGCTGGAGCGCGCCGCGCGCGTTCGGGGCGACGTCGTCGAGACGCTCCCCGGCCGCGCGCTCGTGCCCGGCTTCGTCAACGCGCACTCGCACGCGTTCCAGCGGCTGATCCGCGGGCGAACCCAGTGGCGGCCGGCGGCGGAGCCGGAGGCGGACTTCTGGAGCTGGCGCGAGGCGATGTATGCCGCGGCGCTCTCGCTCTCGCCGGACGACGTCTACCACGCGTCGCGCTTTTGCTTCCTCGAGATGCTGCGCGCCGGGTTCACGAGCGTCGGCGAGTTCCACTACCTGCACCGGGACCCGGCGGGCCAGGCGTACGCGGATCCCAACGAGCTGGCGGCGCGCGTGATCGCGGCGGCGCAGGACGTCGGCATCCGCATCGCGCTGCTGAACACGTGCTACGCGGCGGGCGGGATCGGCCGGCCGCTCGAGCCGGCGCAGCGCCGCTTCGCGACGCCGGACCTGGACACGTTCCTCGCGGACACGGCCGAGCTCGCGGACCGCTACGCCGGGAATCCGCTGATCACGGTCGGCGTCGCGCCGCACAGCGTGCGCGCCGTGCCGCGTGCGTGGCTCGCGCCGCTGCGGCGCTGGGCCGCGGAGCGCGACGCGGCGTTCCACATCCACGTCGCCGAGCAGCCCGCGGAGGTCGAGGCGTGCCGCGCGGCGTACGGGCTGCGGCCGGTCGAGCTGCTCGCCGAGGAAGGCGTGGTGGACGAGGGGCTCACCGCCATCCACGCGACGCACCTCGCCCCGGACGAGGTCGCGCTGCTGGGCGATGCGCGAGCGACGGTGTGCGCGTGCCCGACGACGGAGCGCGACCTGGGCGACGGCTTCCTGCCCGGCGCGGAGCTGCTCGCCGCGGGCGCGCGCGTCGCGCTCGGCTCGGACAGCCACACGATCATCGACCCGTTCGAGGAGATGCGCCTCGTCGAGTACCACGAGCGGCTGCGGCGACTCCGGCGCGTGGTGCTCGCCGTCCCCGGCACCGATGGACGCCTGGAGGTCGCGCCTCTGCTGCTCGAGCTGGCGACGGAGAGCGGCGCGCGCGCGCTGCGCATCGACGCGGGCCGGCTCGCGCCCGGCGCGCTCGCGGACATCGTCGCCATCGACCTCGAGCACCCCGCGCTCGCCGGGTGGAACGACGACTCGCTCGCCGCGCTGCTCGCGCTGTGCGCGCCTGCGGCCGTGGTCTCGGACGTGTGGGTCGGGGGCGCGCGGCGCGTCCAGCAGCGGCGCCATGTGCTGGACGACGACGCGGCGGCCACGTTCCGGCGCGTGGCCGCGCGCATGGGCTAAGCCGCAACCCTCGGGTCGCGGTGCCCGTCAGCCCGGGGAGGGGCGCGCGTGCAACCGCTGCGCCGGGGCGCCCGTCCAACCCCAGGGCCGAGGCGCCCACCAGACCCCGGGCCGGCGCGTCCGTCCAAACCCCGGACCGCGGTGCCAATCCAAACGCGGGGACCGATTCGCCGTTCCCCCGCCCCCGCCCTCGCCCTCGCCCGGGCGGTGGAGCGGGGCGGAAGGGTGCCCTCGCCCGGCCCGGCGGGGTCAGGGGTCAGGGGAGCGAAACCGGCCGTCGCGCGACGGCGTAGAGCGGCAACGGACAGTAGAACGACCCGGCAAGCCAGGAGGCCCGCCATGCACGCGCATCTCCCGAGCGCCCGCCTCTCCTTCGTCATGATCCTCGCCGCGGCCACGGCGGTGCCTGCCGCGGCACAGCAGACCGAGCGGTACGCGCTCGCCGGCGCGAACGTGGCGGTCTACAACCTCGCCGGCGAGGTGCGCATCGAGGCCGGGGACGGCTCCGAAGTCGTGGTCGAGCTGACGCGCGGCGGCGCAGACGCCGGCGAGCTCGAGGTCGACGTCGGCGACATCGGCGGCTGGCAGTCGCTGCGCGTGATCTACCCGAGCGACCGCATTGTCTACCCACGCTTGGGCGAGCGATCGTCCACGGACATGCGCGTGCGTGCGGACGGCACGTTCGGCCGCATCAACATGCCGGGCGCAGGGGACCAGGGCGACGTCATGGCGTTCGCGCGCGACCGCGGCCACCGGGTCCGCATCTCCGGCGGCGGCAGCGGCATGGAAGCGTACGCGGACATGCGCGTACTCGTCCCGCAGGGCCAGCGCATCGCGGTGCTCCTCGGCGTTGGCCGCGCCTACGTCTCGAACGTTGACGGCGAGCTGCTGGTGGACGTCGCGGCCGCGTCGATCGAAGCGCGCGGCCCGCGCGGCTGGCTGCGGCTGGATACCGGCTCCGGCTCGATCGACCTGCGAGGGGCGGAAGGCGAGGTGATCCTGGACACGGGGTCGGGGCGCATCGAGGCGGCCGAGGTGCGCGGCCCGCGGCTCGTCATGGACACGGGCTCGGGCCGCGTCGAGGCGCGCAGCATCGAGGTCGACAGCCTCACCGTGGACACCGGCTCCGGGTCCGTGAGCCTCGCCGACGTGAGCGCGCGCGTCATCAAGGTGGACACCGGAAGCGGCTCCGTCCGTCTGGGCCTGCTCTCCGACGTGGACGAGCTCGAGATCGACACCGGCTCGGGCAGCGTCACGCTGAGCGTGCCCGAGGCGCTCGGCGCGGACATCACGGTCGACACCGGCTCCGGGGGCATCACGTTCGACATCCCCGTGCAGGCCAGGGAGATCCGGCGCAGCCGCCTCCGCGGCACCATCGGCGACGGCGCCGGCCGCATCGAGATCGACACGGGCTCGGGCGGTGTGAGGCTGGTTCGGGCGTCAGGCGGCCGCCCTCCCGCCTGACGGGTCCGGCCCCTTCGGCCGTGGCTGGTGCAGTCCTCCGGCTGTGACCGGCGCGGTGCGTGCGGCCGTGATCGGCGCGACCCGTGCCGCCGTTACCGGCGCCGCCCGTGGGGCTGTCGTCGCGACGGCGACCGCGCCGCCACGCCCGTACACGTACACGTCACCGTACTCGTGCTCGTGCTCGTACTCGTGCTCGTACTCGTGCTCGTACTCGTGCTCGTACTCGTGCTCGTACTCGTAAAACGCCCCCTTCAGCCCACCAGCTCCCCCCGCAGCACGGTCACCGCCCGGCCGCCGAGCAGCACGCGGTCGCCGCGCAATCGCACCCTGACCAGCCCGCCGCGCGCGGATGCCTGGTAGCCCACCAGCTCGTCCTTCCCCAGCCGCTCGGCCCAGTACGGCCCCAGCGCGCAATGCGCGGAACCGGTGACCGGATCCTCGTCCACGCCGACTGCGGGCGCGAAGAATCGTGAGACGAAGTCGTAGTCGGCGTCCTGCTCGGCCGCGGGAGCGGTCACGATGACGCCGCGTGCATCCAGGTCGCGCAGCGCGCCGATGTCCGGGCGCAGCTCGCGGACGGTGCGCTCGTCGCGCAGGAGCGCGAGCAGATCGAAGCGGCTCCGGCCGACCCAGCGCGGCTCGGCGCCGAGCGCGCGGGCGAGGCCGGCGGGCGGCTGCACCTGCGTGGGCGGCGTGGCCGGGAAGTCCAGCTCGATCCACTCGCCCGCCCGCGTCGCCGTGAGCAAGCCGCTGCGCGTGTGGAAGCGCGCGGTCTCGTGCGGGGCGAGGTGCCCGTCCTCCCACAACACGTGGGCGCTGGCGAGCGTGGCGTGGCCGCAGAGGTCGACCTCCGCGGCAGGCGTGAACCAGCGCAGGTCGTAGGCGCCGTCGTCTCGCCGCACGAGGAACGCGGTCTCGGAGAGGTTCATCTCGCGGGCGACGTCGCGCATCCAGCGCTCGTCGCGCGGCGCGGGCAGCACGCACACGGCCGCGGGGTTGCCGGCGAAGGGCCGGTCCGTGAACGCGTCGACCTGGATGATCGTCTGTGCCATGGTCAGGGTCTCGTCGGGCAAGGTAGGGGGAACATCTACCGTACCGCTCCACCATGTCGCGCCTCGACGCTCCCCATGTCGCGCGGGAGGCAATCGGCGTAGATTCCCGCGACGGTGATGGGCGAGGCGCCGGAGCATTCGTGCAGACTGGGGGTCCGATGCGTTTGTGTCTTCGTCCGGGGTGGCGCGCGTTCTCCGTTGCCGTGGCGGCGTTCATGATCACGCTCCCCACGGTGGCTTGCGATCTCGGGTCCGAGCCCTCGCGGCGTCGGCGCGCCGACGAGGCGAGCATCGAGGTTACCGGAGAGAGCCCTGTGCTGCTGGTGCTGGTGACGTCGAAGGATTGGGGCATGACCCTGGATGAAGAAACCGGCGAGCAGAAGCTCGTCATAACCAAGGCCGACACGGTCGAGATCGACCTGCCGTACCAGCGGACGGTCCCTCTCGCGCCCACGTACCGCATCCTCTTCCGCCTCATCAATCCGGACGCCGACCGCGATGCGACCGTCCGCATGCGGGTCAGTCTGGACGACGACGTCGTGTACGATCAGCAAGCGACGCTGCGGAACGCAGCCCTCCAGTACTCGCACGCGTATTACTGAGCCGGCCGGGCCGCCCGCGCCGCCGTGTCGTACTCCAGCTCCCGCCGCGTCCACACCTCGCCGGCGCGCACGACGAGCGCGACGCGGCGCACGTTGCGGATGTCCGCCGTCGGGTCCGCGTCCAGCACCACGAGATCCGCGATCTTGCCTCGTTCGACGGTGCCGAAATCGTCCAGCCGGCCCATGGCCAGCGCGCCGTTGCGCGTGGCGGCCGTCAGCACCTCGAGCGGCGAGAGTCCGGCCTCCTGCATCGCCTCCATCTCGAGGTAGACGGATGGGCCGTGCAGCGTGAGCGGGTTCCCCGCATCCGTGCCCATGGCGATGGGGACGCCGGCGTCGTGCAGGCGCTTGACGTTCCGCAGGGTGCGCTGGTACCGCTCACGGCCGGCCGCTTCCACGCGCGCGAGCGCCGCCGGGTTCGGCCGACCGGGCAGCGAGTCGGTGAGGAACGCCTTGGCGCGCGTCACGGGATCCACGCACGCCATCTCGTAGCGCGACGCGTCGAAGCTGCGCGCGCGGAGCTGCTGGTAGCCCTGGTAGACGACGAGCGTGGGCGTGTACACGGTACCGTTGCGGCGCGCGAGCCGGATGAATTCGTCGTCCACGTCCGCGTCCTCGACGCTGTGCACGAGCAGCTTCGCGCCGGCCTCGAGCGCGAGCTTCGCCTGCCAGAGCCCGGTCGCGTGTACGATCAGCGGCTTCCCCGCGCGGCGGGCTTCCTCGCCTGCCGTGCGGATGAGTGTGCGCGCCAGCGCGGTGTCCGGCGAGTTGCGGCCGATCAGGAACCAGACCTTGAACGCGTCGGCGTCGTGCGCGGCGAGGAAGCGGGCGCCGGCGCGGGTGGAGCTCTCGTCAGCGATGTAGATGAACTGCCGCTCGGCCGGCAGGTTGACCCAATGGTCGCGCGTGGAGAGCAGCGGGCCGGCGGCGGCGACGTGCGGCGCGAGGGTGCTGCGCTCGGCCTCATCGCGCAGGTCCCAGGTCCACGGGTAACCGCCCACGTCGAACGTCGCGGTGACGCCGGAGCAGAGGTAGGAGCGGTAGAACCGCTCGGGGTGTGCGCGCAGGTCGGCGATGGTGCGCTCGTAGGGGAAGCGCTCGCGCAGGTCGAGCGCGTCGGGCCGGCCGTCCGCGAAGCCGGTCTGCGAGTAGTGCACGTGCGCGTCGACGAGGCCCGGGATGATCCACTTGCCGCGGGCGTCGATCGTCTCGACGTCGTCCTCGATGGGGCACGCGGAGCGAGGCCCGGCGCAGGCGATGCGGCCGTTGCGGATGACGACGACGGCGTCCGGCACGGGCGCGGCGCCGGTGCCGTCCACGAGCGTGGCGCCGGTGAACGCGATGGGCGGCGGCGGCGTGCCGGGCGGCGAGTCGAACGCGGTGGTGACGGCGATCTTCCAGCCGTCGGGTGTACGGACGAGGACGCGCTCGCTAATGCCGCGGCTGCTCACGCCAGCCTGCGTCACGCGGTAGTGGTAGGCGCCGTAGACGACGCCGTCGGCGAGGGGCGTGACGCGGAAGTGGGAGGCGACGAGCGTGTCCGGCACGTGTCGTCGCGCGGCTCGGCCATGGAGGCGTAGCCGTACTGGAGCCCGGCGGGCCCGGCGCGAACCAGCCGGGGCGACTGGAGGTAGTGTTCGAGGTATCGTGCGCGGTCGCGCGCGTGGATCGCGGCGATGTTGGAGCGGAACGCGGCGAGCGCCTGCGCGGAGTCGGCGGCGCGCGCCGGTTGGGCGCCGGCGGGCTGCGCGGCCGGCCCCATGCCCGCGGCCAGTGCGATGAGCAGGGCCGCCGCAGGCACGAGGAGTGGGCGCCGCGCGCGTCGCGGGCCGGAGTGCGCCGGCCTCGCGAAGCCGGAGGGGGTCATCGCTGTGCGCGCCGGGCGCACGCGGCGCGCGGGGGCCTGGGCTCCGGATGCGTTCGGCATGGCAGCATCTCCCTGGCAGCGTGATCCGGCGCCAGGATAGCGAACGGCGGCCGGCGCCGCGAGCCCGGGGCGCGAGACCCGCGCTGCGCCGGGAGCGCGGCTCGGGCGACGTCGCACAGCGCTGCTGACCGGGGTGTATGGCTGTCCTGGCCGGAGCAACCCTTCCGGGGAAAGCAACATCGTGGATGTCGAGCCGATCGGCCCGCGCGGGGCAGACCCGCGGGGCGGGTCAGCGCTCGCGATGGGTGTGGCGTGGCCAGGTGATGTCGCGGCATGACGTTGCGAAGCGCGCTCGGTGCGGGAGGTCGCGCGGCTCTCGGTGGCCCTCGGCGCGCACCACGAGATCCGAAAGGAGCGATCAGGAGCATGAGGGGTTCGCCGCTGCGGTTGCCGCTTGCGGCTGCGGCGCTGGCGGCCACGGCGTCTGTCGGGCTGGCGGTCGCCGGCTGCGTGGCGCTGCGTGGCGCCCGGGGCGGGAACGGCGCGCTCGCGTACGGGCTGCCGACGGTGCCGGCGGCGGTGTACGCGTACGGGGACACCACCGTGATGCACACGCAGATGGGGGCGGTGGAGGTGCGCTCGCGGGGCACGGTCGAGCTGGCGTTCGAGCCGGCCGAGAGCGGGTTCAGGGCGACGGCGCGCTGGGTGGATTTCGAGGGCCGGCTGGCGAGCCCGCAGGGCACGGTGGACGCGGATGAGAGCGGGATCGAGGGGCCGTTCGTGCTGAGCGTGGATGAGCGGGGTCGCGTCGAGCTGGCGGACGTGCCGCAGCTCACGGATGCGTTCCGGCAGGTCACGGGTGCGCCGGGCATCATGGCGCAAGCGTTGTTCATCCGGCTGCCGGGCCGCGCCGTCGAGCCCGGGGCCGCGTGGGTGGACACGGTGCAGGTCACGGAAGAGAGCGAGGGGCTGACCTCGACCTTCCAGGCGGTGGTCACGTCCACGTGGGCGGGGGACACGATCGTGGCGGAGCGGACCCTGCGGGTGATCCGCCGGGCGGGCACCCTAACGCTCGGGGTCCACGGGGTGACGCAGGGGGTCGAGATCCGCCAGAGTCTGACGGGCGAGTCGGTCGGGGTGGCGCTGTGGGACCCGGAGCGCCGCCTGCTCGTTGCCCGGGAGGAGAGTGCCGAGCTGAAGGGCACGATGGAGCTGCCGGCGATGGGCGTGCAGGGCGTCCCCGTGCGGGCCCGTACGCGGATGCGGCTGGCCCTGCAGGATGGGTGAGGGGGAGCGGTCGCGGGGGCGGATCCACGGCCGGGTTGCGCGCGCCCGCCGGGCCGGGTAGCGGGGCGGTCATGGGCGTCGCGGCCCGCGGGCCCACCGGCGGGGGGCTGCAAGAGGTGTCGCGGATTCTCGGCCTCAGGGCCCGCCAGCGGCGCCGTGGCCCCGGGCCGGGCGTGGAACGGGCCTTGCCCCGGCGGAGCGGTGCGGCCCCCGGCTCGGGACGCGCCGGGGTCTACCCGTGCGGGCCGGTCATGGGGGCGAGACAGCCACGCAGCCGGGCCGCTCTGTAGCCGGCGGGCGTACGTGCCGTGCGGCCAACGCCGGTAGCGAAAAGGGGAAGCGAGATGGGAGACTTCCGGCTCGGCTCGGTGTTCGGATTCGAGATCCGCATCGACTTTTCCTGGTTCATCATCTTCGCGCTGATCCTCTGGAGCTTCTCGTTCGGCGTCTTCCCGGCGAGCTTCCCGGGGCTGGGCGCGGCGTCGTACATCGGGATGGGCGTGGCGGCGACGCTGCTCTTCTTCGCGTCGCTGCTGGCGCACGAGATCTCGCATTCCCTGGTCGCGCGCAGCAAGGGCGTGCCCGTCGAGGGGATCACGCTGTTCATCTTCGGCGGGATGGCGCGCACGCGGCTCGAGGCGGAGGAGCCCGGCGACGAGTTCCTGATCGCCGTCGTGGGCCCCGTGTCCAGCATCCTGATCGGCGCGCTGTTCGGGCTGGTGTGGTGGGTGGGTACGCGCGCGGGGTGGAGCCCGGCGGTCACCGGCGTCGCGGCGTACCTCGGCGTGCTCAACGTCGCGCTCGCCGTGTTCAACCTGCTGCCCGGCTTCCCGCTGGACGGCGGGCGGCTGTTCCGCTCGCTGGTGTGGAAGGTCACGGGCGACGTGACGCGGGCGACGCGCATCGCGTCCACCGGCGGCCGCTGGCTGGGCTACCTCCTCGTGGGGCTGGGTATCCTCCAGGCGTTCCGCGGCAACGTGCTGGGCGGGTTGTGGCTGGTCTTCATCGGGTGGTTCCTGCGGAACGCGGCGATCGCGAGCTACGAGCAGCACCTGGTACGCATGGTGCTGGAGGGCGTGCGCGCGGCGGACACGATGACGCGCAACCCGGAGACGGTCGAGCCGGACCTGACCGTGCAGCAGCTCGTGGACGACTATTTCCTGCGGCGGCGCTACCAGGCGTACCCGGTGGCGGAGGACGGGCGGCCGCTGGGGATCGTGACGCTGCGTCAGGTGAAGGAGCTGCCGCGGGAGGAGTGGCCGCTGCGCACGGTGCGCTCCATCATGGCTGCCGCGGAGGACGGCCTGACCGTGCGGCCGGAGGAGCCCATGACGCGCGTGCTGGAGAAGATGGAAGGTTCCAGCGTTCGGCGGGTACTGGTTACGCGGGACGGCCAGCTCGAGGGCATCATCACCGCGGCCGACGTGGCCGCGTGGCTCGACCGCGTGAGGCAGCTCCAGGGGGCCGGCAGGCGCGGAGCCGGCGAGGGGCCGTGAGCCCGCCGGTGCGGTGGATCGCGCCGGTGCGGTGGATCACCTGGCCGGCGGCGTTGAGGCGGCGACCTCGTGACCGGCGAGCTACTCTGGGCCCGGTGAGTGCAGTGGGGCCCCTTGGCCCGCAAACGGCATTGAGGCGGCGCGACCGGCGCATTCCCGAGCCGGCGAGCGGTCGTGGGCCAGCGCGGCCGGCGGAGCCCCCTGACCAGCGGACTGCCCCGAGCCGCCGGCCGACCCCAGAACCGCGATGACATGCGAGTGATCCCGTTCGAACACCTGCCGCCGGGCTTCGCCGAGCGGATCGACAACCCGCCCGACCCGCCCGCAACGCCGTTGCCCGCGGCGACGGCCGTGCTGCTGCGCGAGGGCGAGGCGGGGCCGGAGGCGCTGCTGCTGAGGCGCAACCGGTCGAGCGGGTTCGTGCCGGGCGCGTACGTCTTCCCGGGCGGCCGGGTGGACGCCGCGGATGGCGCGCCCGCGGCGCTCGCGCGGCTGGAGGGGTGGGATCCGGCCCGCGAGCCGGCTGCGGTGTACATCCTGGCGGCGGTCCGGGAGGTGCTCGAGGAGACCGGCGTGCTGCTGGCGCGGGATGCGGCCGGCCGGCCGGCGCCGGATTCGCGCGCGCCCGAGGTTGCGCGGTGGCGCACGGCGCTGCTCGAGGACCGCGCGACGCTGGCGGACGCGCTCGAGGCGCTGGACCTGCGCGTGATGGCCGCCGACGTGGTGTACTGCGCGCACTGGATCACGCCGGCCGCCGAGCCGCGGCGCTACGACACGCGCTTCTTCCTCGCCCGGCTGCCGGCCGGCGCCGAGGCGGACCTGCACACGCGCGAGCTGACGGACGCGCTGTGGCTGTCTCCCGTCGAGGCGCTCGCGCGTTTCCGTGCAGGACGGCTGCCGATGGTCTTCCCGACCGTGCACACGCTCGAGTCGCTGGCGCGGTTCCGGAGCGTGGAGGAGGCGCTGGACGCGTTTCGCGGCTGCACCGTCGCGCCCATCCTGCCGCGGCTGGTCAGGACGCCGGAGGGCGTGGCGATCGTGGTGGATGGCGAAGGCGAGGGCGCCCCGCCACCTCGGCCCCGCATCCCGGGCGGGGGCGAGGGAGGGTAGCCGGAGGATCGAGGCGGCTCGGCCGCCGTCGTCGCATCGAAGGGAACGCGGGAGGACGAGCACGGCGCTCATGAGGGCGGGCTCGCGGCTCTGAGGGCCGGCCGTCGCATCGCAACGAACGCCGGGATGGTGGGCACGGGGCCTGTACGGGCATCGCACCGGACCGGGCCAGGGACAACCCCCTCGCCCTCGCCCCCGCCCTCGCCCCGGCCCAGGTTCACCCCAGTGAGAAAGCAGGATCAGCCATGACACGACGTCGCCCGGCGACCGTCGGGGAACTGCGCCGTGCCGGCTACCAGCCGGTGTCGGTGAAGCGCGAGATCCGCGCGAACCTGCTGCGCAAGCTGCGTGCGGGCGAGACGCTGTTCCCGGGCATCATCGGCTACGACGACACAGTGATCCCGCAGGTCGTCAACGCACTGCTCGCCTGCCAGAACTTCATCCTGCTGGGCCTGCGCGGACAGGCCAAGAGCCGGATCGTGCGGCAGCTCACGTCGCTGTTGGACGAGGAGATCCCGATCCTGGCCGGCAGCGAGGTGAACGACGATCCGCTCGCGCCCATCTCCAAGTACGGCCGCATGCTGCTCGAGGAGCACGGCGACGATGCGCCCGTGGAATGGGTGCCGCGCGAGGCCCGCTTCGTCGAGAAGCTGGCCACGCCGGACGTGACGATCGCGGACATCATCGGCGACGTGGACCCGATCCGCGCCGCACGCGGCGGCCACGTGCTCGCCGACGAGCTCACCATCCACTACGGGCTGCTGCCGCGCGCGAACCGCGGCATCTTCGCGATCAACGAGCTGCCGGACCTGGCGGGCAAGATCCAGGTCGGGCTGTTCAACATCATGCAGGAGGGCGACATCCAGATCAAAGGCTACCCTGTACGCCTGCCGCTGGATGTGCTGCTCGTGTTCACGGCGAACCCGGAGGACTACACCGCGCGTGGCAAGATCATCACGCCGTTGAAGGACCGGATCGGCGCGGAGGTGCTGACGCACTACCCGGAGACGATCGAGGTCGGCATGGCCATCACGCGGCAGGAGGCGTGGATCGAGCGCGACGGTCTGCGCGTGGACGTGCCGGACTTCGTGGCCGAGGCGATCGAGCGCATCGCGTTCCTGGCGCGCGAGGACAAGCGCGTGGACCAGCGGTCGGGCGTGAGCCAGCGCATGCCGATCACGGTGCTGGAGAACGCCGTGTCGAACGCGGAGCGGCGCGCCCTGCTGTGCGGCGAGGACATCGTGGTCCCGCGGTTCGCGGACGTGTACGCCGCGCTCCCCGCGATCACGGGCAAGCTCGAGCTCGAGTACGAGGGCGAGTTGGTCGGCGCGGAGCGGATCGCGCGCGAGCTCGTGAGCCGTGCGGCGGCGGACACCTTCCTCGCACGCGGCGGCGAGGCCGCAGGGGACGCGGTCGAGCAGGTGGTCGAGCACTTCGATCGCGGCGGCGTGCTCCAGGTCGCGGACACGGCCGCGGCGACGGTTTGCCTCGAGGGATTCCGGGCGGTGCCCGGGCTGTTGAGCGTGGTCGAGACGCTCGGGCTCGGCCACGGTGGGTCGCCCGGCCACATCGTCGCGGGCTGCGAGCTGGTGCTGGAAGCCCTCGTGGCGGAGCGGCGCATCAGCCGCTCGGAATCGGGGCGCTACACGCGCGCGCCGCGACGGCCCGGGGGGCCGCCGCCCGGGTTCGGCAAGGGCTCGCTGGAGGTGTGAGGGCGAAGCGCGTGGCGCGGCGCGATGGAGCGCGGCGCGGGGCATCGCCCGGTGAGGCCCGGCACGTGGCGCCGCCCGGCGGAACGGAGCACGTGAGGCCGCCCGGCAAAGTGGGGCGCACGGCCGCCGGAGCCGTCGAAGTGTTGCGCGCGGCGGCATCCGCCGACGCGCGGCGTGTGGAGGCGCTGGCCGAAGGTCGGCGCCTGTCCGCCATCCGCCGCGCGCTGCTGCGCCACTACGACCGGCATCGCCGCGAGCTGCCGTGGCGCGGCACCTCGGACCCGTATCGCGTCTGGATCTCGGAGATCATGCTCCAGCAGACGCGAGCGGACGTCGTCGTGCCGTACTACGAGCGGTGGCTCGAGCGTTTCCCCACGCTGGACGCGCTCGCGGACGCCGAGCTGGACGACGTTCTGCGCGCGTGGCAGGGGCTCGGCTACTATGCGCGGGCGCGCAACCTGCATCGCGCCGCGCGCCTCGTGCGCGAGCGGCACGGAGGCGTGCTGCCGCGCGATGCGGCTTCGCTGCGCGCCCTGCCCGGCGTCGGCGCGTACACGGCGGGCGCGATCGCGAGCATCGCGTTCGGCGAGCCGTGCCCGGCGGTGGACGGCAACGTGCGGCGCGTGCTCGCGCGGCTCTTCGACCTCGCCGACGCCGCGCCCGCCACGCTCCACGATCTCGCCGCACGCCTGATCCCCCGGCGCCGTGCCGGGGACTTCAACCAGGCGTTGATGGACCTGGGCGCGACGCTGTGCTCGCCGCGGCGGCCGGCGTGCGGAGAGTGCCCGGTCGCGCGCTGGTGCCTAGCCCGCGCGCGCGGGACGCAAGCCGAGCGGCCGGCACGGCGGAAGCGGCCAGAGGTGCCGACGTACGACGTCGGGACGGCGGTGCTGCGGGCGCATGATGGCCGGCTGCTGCTGGTCCGGCGGCCGGAGGACGGGTTGCTCGGCGGCATGTGGTCCTTTCCGGGCGAGGTCGCACGCGATGGCGAGAGCGTGGAGGACGCGGCGATGCGCGCGGGCCGTGCGGCGTCCGGTCTGGCGACCATCGGGCGAGGCCGGCCGCTGGGCACTGTCGCGCACGTGTTCAGCCATCGGCGCGAGGTCTACCACGTCTTCGTGTTCGCGGTCCCGGCCACCGGGGCGGAGTGCGTTTCCCCACACCACGAGCAGGTGGAGCCGCACCACGACCAGGTGGAGCTGCGCGGTGACCGGGTGGAGCCGCGCCACGAGCAGGTGGCACTCCGCCGTGGGCGGACGGCGCTTCGCCGCAGGCAGGCGGCGCCTCGCCGCGGGCGGGCGGCGAGTGGGGATGACCTAGGGCAGCGTGTCACGCCCTGCGGTGGAGCGCGCGGAGTGTGGGTGGCGCCCGAGGAGCTGGAGCGCTACGCGTTGCCGGCAGCGCAGCGGCGGATCCTGCGGCTGGTGGAGGAGGAGTAGCGCACGGCGCGGCGGGAGCAGCGCAGCGCGTGGCGGCGGGAGCAGAGCAAGGGGCGGCCGCGGGAGGAGCGCAGTGCGGCGACAGGTCGCGTCTCCCCACGGTGTGCCAGATGGTACAAGATTGTACCATCTCCGCCCGTGCGCGGTGTCGTTCCGCCTGGCGGACGGCGCGATCGAGTTCGCGCGACGGGCCAGATGGTACAACCTTGTACCATCTCCGCCCTCCGGCGCGTACCGTTGTGTCTGCCGGCGCGCACTGTTCTGTCCGCCGGCACATACCGTTCTGCTTGCGGGCACGGGCCGCCACGCCTCCCCCGTCGGCACGCACCGTTCTGCTTGCCGGCGCACAGAGTTCCGCCCCCGGGGCCCTGTTCCGCCCGCGGACAGGCGCTGCCCCGCCGGCAAGTGGCATCCCGCTTGCCGGCGGGTGCCGTCCCGCCCGCCGGCAAGCGTCGTCGCGCCCGCCGGCATGCAGCGTCCCGCTCGCTGGCATGCAGCGTCCCGCTCGCTGGCACGCGCCGCCGCGCCCGGTGGCATGCGCCGCGACGCTCGCCGGCACCGGCCGGCACCCGCCGTCGCCCAGAAAACCTCGTGGGTAAGGCGGCGGCCCGAGGCGCCACGCGCCGCGGCGAGTTATAATACCACCATCGCTCCTCGACTGATGGAAGGCCTGCCATGCGCTTCACGACCTACACCAAGTACCGCGGCGGCCTGCTGGACGCGCTGAACATCCAGGAGCTGCTGGACCGGCTCGCGGATTTCCTGCTCCAGAGCGGGTTCGCGGGCAGGCCCGAGGATCAGCCGTGGTGGGCGGAGCCGCTCGAGATGGACTCCAGCCGGTCGCTCGAGGCCCTGAAGGAAGCGCTGCTGCGCGCGCTGATCGAGAGCGGGCAGCTCACCCCGGAGATGCTGCGGGAGCTGCGCGGCGAGGGGCAGAGCGACGAGGAGGCGCGAGACCAGCTCGCGCGGTTGCTTGACGACCTGGTGCAACGGCTGGTCGAGGAGGGATACCTCGCGCTGGTGCCGGCGGCGCCGGGCGAGCCGACGCACTCGCCGATGCCCGGCGTCGGCAAGATCGACGAGGGTGCGGAGGCGGCACGCCAGGTGGATTTCCAGCTCACGGCCAAGGGGCTGGACTTCCTGGGATACCGTACGCTGAAGCACCTGCTCTCTGCCATCGGCAAGTCCAGCTTCGGCAGCCACGAGACCCCACACCTCGCCACGGGCATCGAGGCGGAGGCCGCGTCGCGGCCGTACGAGTTCGGCGACACGCTGAACCTGGACATCCCGGGCACGCTGACGCGCGCGATGAAGCGCACCGGCGTGCGCGTGCCGCTGGACCTCGATTACGACGACTTGCTGGTCCACCAGGCCGAGTACCGCAGCTCGTGCGCAACGGTCCTGCTGCTGGACGTCTCGCACTCGATGATCCTGTACGGCGAGGATCGGTTCACGCCGGCGAAGAAGGTGGCGCTCGCGCTGGCGCACCTGATCCGCACCCAGTACCCGGGGGACACGCTGCGCGCGGTCACGTTCGGCGATCGCGCCCAGGAGATCCCGCTCGGCGAGCTGGCGCGCGCGCAGGTCGGCCCGTACCACACGAACACGGCGGAAGGGCTGCGGATCGCCCGACGCATCCTGCTCTCGCAGCGCAAGGAGATGCGTCAGATCATCATGATCACGGACGGCAAGCCCAGCGCCGTGACGCTGCCGGACGGGAGCGTGTACAAGAACCCCGCGGGCTTGCACCCGCTCATCCTGCGCGAGACGTTCAAAGAGGTCGCGGCCTGCCGCAAGGCGGGGATCCTGATCAACACCTTCATGCTCGCGCGCGACCCCGCGCTGGTGGGGTTCGTGGCGCGCGTCTGCGAGCTGGCGCGCGGCAGGGCCTACTTCACCACGACGATGACGCTTGGGCAGTACATCATGCGGGATTTCCTGCGGCGGCGAACGCGGCGGGTGAAGTGACGGGGGCAGACGAACGCCGCAGCTCCGGCTGCGGGCCCGCAGGCCGATCCGGCGAGCGGGACGCCTGAGGGCGCGAAGCGCGGCGTGGACGCGCAGGTCGGTGCAGCCTGGCGCAGCGCTGCGGCCCGGCGTAGCGGTGGAGCCCAACGCAGCGGTGCAGCCGACGGCGCGGAACCATGCGAGTGCGGCGATGTAACCCACCGCAGGGGTGCAGCTCACCGGAGGGATGGAACCTAGCGCAGGGGCGTTGCCCGGCATAGCGGCGCGACCCGGCGCAGCGTTGCTGCCCAACGCCCTGGCGCAGCGCGGCACGGCAGGGCGACCCGACCACGCGGGCACGCAGCCCGGTGCCGCGGTGCAGCGGCGGCGAGATGGCGCAGCGCGGTGCGACGCGGCGGAGTCTGTCCACGGGCGGTGCGATGCAATGGCGGTGATCGTGGGGACAGGGCGCCACTTGCCGGCGGCTGTGCTGGACAACGCGGAGGCCGCGCGGCTCGCGGGCGTTGGCGAGGACTGGATCGTTCGGCGCACCGGGATCCGCGAGCGGCGGGTGGCGGGTCCGGAGGAGGGCACGGCCGCGCTGGCGACGCGCGCCGCGGCGCGTGCGCTCGCGTCGGCGGGCGTGACCGGCGCGGAGCTGGACCTGATCATCGTCGCCACATCCACGCCGGACCACCTCACGCCGCCGACGGCGTGCGAGGTGCAGCCGGCGCTCGCCGCGTTCGGGGCCGCCTGCTTCGACGTGGAGGCCGGGTTCGCCGGCTGGCTGTACGCGCTGCTGCTCGCGGACGCGTTGATCGCGGCGCGCCGCGCCCTCCTGGCGCTCGTCATCGGCGCGGAGAAGCTCTCGACGGTCGCGGACCGCACGGACCCCTCGACCGGCCCGCTGTTCGGCGACGGCGCGGGCGCGGTGGTGCTGGCGGCGGAGGATGCGGCGGGCCGGGCGGGTTGGGCGAGCGGGCCTGGTGACGGGGACGGGTCGGTTGAGGCCGGCTGGCCTGGTGAGGCGAGCGGGCCGGGTGAGGCCGACAGGCCGGGTGAGGCGAGCGGCCAGGTTGAGGCACGCGAGCCGGATGAGGCAGGCGGGCTGGGTTTGGCAGGCGTGCCGGGTGTGACGAGCGGACCGGCTGAGGCCGGTGGGCCGGCGCGCGCCGGCGGGCGGAGATGGTACAACCTTGTACCATCTGGCGCGGAGCGCGAAGTGGATCGCGCCGGCGGCGAGCTCGCGGAGCCCGGAGAGCCACCGATCGCACCGGCGGCTAGCTCGCGCGTCGGCCGGCGCGTCCCGCCACTCCGTCTGCTGAGCGCGACGTGGTGGGCGGACGGGCGGCTGGCGCCCGCACTGCTGCGCCCGGGCGGCGGAGCGCGTCGCCCGTTCGACGAGCGGGTGCTCGCGGAGCGAGGGCACCTTCTGCGCATGGAGGGCACGCGGCTGTTCCGGCCCGCGGTGCGCACGATGGCGGCGGAGGCCGAGCGGGCGCTCGAGCGCGCGGGCATCGGAAAGGACGACGTCGCTCTCGTCATCCCTCACCAGGCGAACCTCCGCATCATCGAGGCGTTCGGCCGCGAGCTCGGCGTGCCGCTCGAGCGTATCTACGTGAACATCGATCGCTACGGGAACACCGGCGCCGCGACGGTGCCGATCGCGCTGGACGAGGCGCGCGAGGCGGGCCTCATTGCCGAGGGCGACCGCATCCTCCTCGTCTCCTTCGGCGCCGGCGCGACTGCCGGCGCGGCTGTGTTGGGATGACCGGCCTCGAGCGCGCTCGAGGTGAGGGCGAGGTGCGGCTGCTGTCGTACGCAACGAGTCCAGGCGGCGGCGAGAGCCCGATCGAGCACCGGACACCCATCGAGGGACCGGCAACGACGCCCGAGAACCTGCTGCGCCTCTCGATCGGGCTCGGGATCCTACACGACCGCATCGCAGACCTGGAGCAGGCACCGGACGGGGGCGCATGCTCGACCTGCTCCGGGTCGCCTCACACATGACCACATCGCAGATCTGAAGCAGGCGCTGGATGCGCCTTGATGCCTGCGCTCCTTCCCGGGGCGCTCTTCCTCCGAGAGAGGCGGGCGGGAGCTGATCGGTCCGCACCGACCTCTCGCGTAGAGGTAGGGACCGGTAATCTTCCCGCAGCTCCGTGTGGAGCGGAGGCGCGTGGGGCCGATCATGCCGCGCTCCCTTTCCGAACCAGAGGCGGGCCCGGCGACGGTGCTCGTGTCCCACCGCCGCTCCCCGTACACGCGGGTGCACGTTGACAGGTCGTGCCGCGCGACCTGCCGCCCGGCCTGGTGCGGATGGGCGCCGCCCGGGCCACCCGATGGGGCTGTTCGGCAGGGCGCGCGTGGGCCGTCCGCCCTCGACACTCTTGACGTCGAGGATCGGCGCTGCCATTAAGGTCGGACGACATGTATACACCTCTGGAGACCGCACCATGACCCCGATCCGCCGCGACCAGATCGGCCTGAACCTGCCACACCGCATACCATGCCGGGCGACCCTCGCCCTCGCTTTCACCCTCGCCCTCCTGCCGGCCGGCGCGTCGCCGCTCGCAGCGCAGACGGGCGAGGAGCTCGCGCGCCAGGTCGAGATCCGGCGCACGACGCACGGCGTGCCGCACATCCTCGCGGAGAACATCCGCGCCGCGGGCTTCGCGCTCGGCTACGTGCAGGTGGAGGACTACGGCGAACGCGTGATCCGCGGGCTGATCAACGCGCGCGGGGCGCGGGGGCTGACGTTCGGCCCGGACAGCATGGACCCGGACTTCCTGAGCCGCCTGGCGTATGCACGCGCAGTCGAGACCTACCACCTGCTGAGCCAGGACACGCGGGACATGCTGGAGGGCTTCGCGGAGGGAGTGAACTACTACATCCGGAAGAACCCGGACCGCGTCCCGGAGTGGGCGGCGCCGATCTTCACGGGTCACGACGTGGCAGCGCGGGACATCAGCGTGGGCGCCACTGGCGCCGCGAGCCGCTTCCTGCGGCGGCTGCGGGGCGATGCCCCCGCGGTCGCTGCGGAGGACGGGGAGGGCGAGGAGGCGTGCGGCGAGTGGGCGTACTGCGTGGGGGACGATGCGATCGAGGAGGGCTCGAACGCGTGGGCGTTCGCGCCGAGCCGCACGCGCTCGGGCAGGGCGATCCTGCTGCGCAACCCGCACCTGGCGTGGACGGCGGGCTACTACGAGGCGCACATCACCGTGCCGGGCAAGCTGAACTTCTACGGCGACTTCCGGATCGGCGGGCCGTTCACGATCATCGGCGGCTTCAACGAGTACCTGGGTTGGTCGACGACGAACAACGACCCCGACACGGATGAGATCTACGCGCTCGACGCGGATCCTTCGCGGCCGGACCACTACCTGTTCGACGGCGCCTCGATCCCGCTGCGGCGGGTGGAGGTCACCGTCGAGTTCCGCAACGGGCCCGGCATCGGCACCGAGACGCGCACGTTCTGGATGACGCCGCTGGGCCCGGTGATCCACCGCGATGGCGGCAAGATCTACGTGCTGCGTGCGGCGGGGGATGGCGAGTACCGCGTGGGCGAGCAGTTCATGCGGATGATGAAGGCGCGGAACCTCGCGGAGTGGAAGGAGGCGATGCGGCTGCGGGCGCGCACGACGTCCAACTTCACCTACGCGGATCGGGAAGGCAACATCTTCTACGTCTGGAACGCGGCGCTGCCGAAGTTCCCGCATCCGAACGGCGGGGACACGACGGCGGTACCGGCGCGGCGGTCGTCGGAGGTTTGGACGGAGCTGGTCCCGTTCGACTCGCTGCCGCAGTTCCACAACCCGCCGGGCGGCTACATCCACAACGAGAACGACGCGCCGTACTACACCAATATGTACCGGCCGCTGGACCCGGCGTCGTTCCCGCCGTACTTCCCGGAGCCGCAGCTGCGGCTGCGGAGCCAGCACGCGATCGAGCTGATCCACAACCGCCGCAAGCTGCGCCTGGAGGACGTGATCGCGCTGAAGCACAGCATGAAGATGCTGCTGGCCGACCGGGTGAAGCCGGACCTGATCGCGGCGGTCCGGGCGACGGGTCCCACGGGCGACGTGGCGGCGGCGCTGGCGCTGCTGGAGCGGTGGGACAACACGGTGGCGCCGGAGAGCCGGGGCGGCGTGCTCTTCGAGACGTGGTGGCGGCGCTACGTGTCGCTGGTGGAAGCGCGGGCGCGCGAGCAGAGGGCTGGCGGTTCACCCGGCCTGCCGGACGGGCCCGCGCGGGAGGCGCTGCTGTACCGCGAGCCGTGGACGCCGCAGCGGCCGCTCGAGACGCCGCGCGGGTTGGCGGACCCGCAGCGCGCCGCGGAGGCGTTCGCATGGGCGGTCGAGGAGACGCGGCGTCGTTACGGGAGCTGGGACGTGGCGTGGGGCGACGTGCATCGGGTCCGACGCGGAGACGTGGACGTGCCGGTGGGCGGGTGCAGCGGCGCTCTGGGGTGTTTCCGCGTGCTGAACTTCCGCGAGGAAGAGGATGGCAAGCGCGTGGTGGTGGGCGGGGACGGCTGGGTGCTGGCCGTCGAGTTCACCGACCCGCCGCGGGCGTACTCCGTGCTCGGGTACGGGCAGAGCCCGGACCCGGCATCGCCGTACCACGCGGACCAGGCGGCGATGTTCGCGGCGGGACAGATGAAGCGGGTCGCGTTCACCGAGCAGGAGATCCGCGAGCAACTGGTGGAGCGCTACAGGCCCGGCGAGGAGCGGCGGCGCCACTGAGCGCGGGGCCGGCCGCGCCTGCGTCCGCCCGCGGCGCTGCCCGCGCCGCGCGGTGAGCCCGTAGTCGCTGCTCGTGCGCGGTGCCGGGCTGCGAAGGCGGTCGTGTCCGCTGTTGCTGCGCCGCCGGGACGTGCCGTCGGCGGTGATTGCTCCCCGTGCTGCGGGACCATGCGACCGGCGGTGTCGATTGCTCGTGCGGCGCCGCCAGCCCGTGCCGTGAGTCCGTAGTCTCTGCCCGTGCTGCGGTGCCAGGCGCGTGCATCGGGCAGCGTCCGGCGTGCTGGTGGGCGGCCGCCGCACCAGGCATCCGGCCGCGCGCCGGGAGCAAGGCGCACTGCCGCGGGTACACGCGAGCGACCCGTTGCGGGAGCGGAATCATGGCGGCAGCACGGCATGGAAAGCACGCGGCGCGGGCCCGTTCGGGCCGGGCGATGCTCGCTGCGGCGTTCGCGGCGTGGCTGGTGGTTGCGGGCGCGCAGCCGGCGAGCGGCGCCCAACGAGCGAGCGGCGCGCAGCCGGCCGAGCCGGGCAGCGAGCTGACCATCTACCTGGTGACGATGGGGCCGGGCGACGCGGTCTGGGAGCGCTTCGGCCACAATGCGCTCTGGGTGCGGGACGCCGCGACCGGCCTCAACGTGGCCTACAACTACGGCGTCTTCGACTTCGCGGCGCCGGGCTACCTGCGCAACTTCATCCGCGGCCGACTGGACTACTGGGTCGAGGCGGTGGACGCCGAGGCGATGCTGCGGGCGTACGCCGTGGCGAACCGTTCGATCTGGGTGCAGGAGCTGAACCTGGCGCCGGCCGAACGGCTCGAGCTGTGGCGCTTCCTCCAGTGGAACGCGCGGCCGGAGAACCGGATCTACCGGTACGACTACTATCGGGACAACTGCTCGACGCGTGTCCGCGACGCCATCGACCGGGTGCTGGGCGGGCGGCTGCGGCAGGTGCTGGATGCGGAGGCATCGGGGATGACCTACCGCGCGCACACGCGTCGGCTGGTGGCGGATGACCTGCCCGTGTACTACGGGCTCGACCTCGCCATGAGCGAGGTGATCGACGTCCCGCTCTCGCTCTGGGCCGAGTCCTTCCTCCCGATGGAGCTCATGGAGAACGTCCGGCGCGTCACGGTGACCGACGCCGCCGG
>DATCLK010000218.1:0-17547 GCA_036563975.1 Longimicrobiales bacterium
GCGGACCCCGGCCCGCTCCGCGGGGTAGCGGCACCGGACGCCACCTCACACGTTCGGGGCCAGGAATGATGCGCCGGAGTCTCGCGGCATTGCTGCTGCTCGCGCCCGCCGCGGCGCGCGGCCAGTCCATCGACACGCTCGCGCTGCGCGCGCACACCCACTTCCTCGCGCACGATCTCCTCCGCGGCCGGGACACCGGCTCGGAGGGCGAATGGCTCGCCGCGCTCTACATCATCAGCGAGCTGCGCCGCATGGGCATCGAAGGGGCCGGTCCGGGCGGCGAGTACCTCCAGCGCGTCCCGCTCCGCCGCGCACGCGTCGACCACGCCGCGAGTCGCGTGGTGCTCCGCGCCGCCGGCACAGAGCAAACGTTCCGCAGCGGTGAGCACTTCACCCCCGCGACGGGCGGCGCCGCCGCGTTCCGCGACTTCGCGGGCGAGCTGCTCTTCGCAGGCACCGCCGAGCACGCCGCGGCCGCGCTGGCCGGCCACACATCGCTCGACGGCCGCGTCATCACGGTGCTCGGCACGCTCGGCACTCACGCCGCGACGCTCGTGCAGGACTGGATCCGGCGTGGCGCGGCCGGCGTCGTGCTGCTGGTCCCGGACAGGACGCAGTTCGAGCTCCTGCTGCGCAGCCGCGGCGACGACCGGTTCTTCCTGGACGCGCCCGCGGACGACCCGATCTGGCAGCCGCCTCTCCCCGTGCTGATCGCCGGGCCGGAGCTGAGCCGCGCCGTTCTCGCCGCCGCGCAGATCGACCCCGGCGCGCTGGCCGGCACCGGCCCCTTCACCGCCGTGGACCTCGGCCGGAGCATCCGGGCATCCATCCGTGTGGTCGTGGACGACGTCGCCGCCCACAACGTCGCCGCGTTGATCCCGGGTCGCGACCCGGCGCAGCGCCACGAGGTCGTCGCCTTCACGGCTCACTACGACCACCTCGGCGTCGGCGAGCCCGATGCGAACGGCGACTCGATCTACAACGGCTTCTCGGACAACGCCGCGGGCGTCGCGATGCTGCTCGCCATCGCGGACGCGCTGCGGCAGGACCCGCCTGCCCGCTCGGTCCTCTTCCTGTTCTTCACCGGCGAGGAGCGCGGCCTGCTCGGCTCGACGTACTACGCCTCCGCGCCGCTCATCCCGCTCGAGCGCACCGTCGCCGTCATCAACCTGGACGCCGGAGCGCCGCCCGCGCCGCCCATCTCCTGGCGCATCTCCGGCGGCACACGCTCGTCTCTGGGCGAGGAAGCCGCGCGCATCGCCCGCGAGCGCGGCTGGACCGCGCAGCTCGAGGACGCGCGCCCCAACTCCGATCACTGGCCGTTCCTCCGCCAGGGCGTGCCCGCGGCCTTCATCATTCCCGGCCGCGATTGGGAAGGCCTCACCGCCGCCGAGCAGGAGCGACTGTTCAGGCGGTGGGATCGTTATCACCAGGCTGGCGATGAGTGGGTGGCCGATTTCCCCTGGACTGGCCTCCGGCGCTACGCCGAGTTCGGGCTCGCGCTCGGTCGCCGCATCGCCGACGCGCCAGCTCGGCCACGCCTTCTGCCCTGAACGACAAAACGGACGCGCACATCTACGTGCACGTCCGTTGCCGGCCTGCCGGATGGTTCAGCCGGGGTTGGCCGATGGTTCACGCGCGCCGCGCGTGGCTCCCGCGCGCCGCCATCGGATTGCCTCAGCGCGGGCGGCCGAATGGCGTTCGGGCGGGCAGCCTGCTTGCGTGTCCGCGCAGGCAGCGGGCTGGCGTTCGCGCAAGCGGCCGGCGGGCGTTCGCGCAAGCGGCCGGCCTGGTCCACTCTCGAACGAGGCCCGCTGGTACAATCTTGTACCATCTCGGTCGCGCTGCGCGGGCGTTTGGCATCTTCCCGCTCCGGAGCCCCCGGACGACCGCCGAGATGGTACAACCTTGTACCATCTCGGCCCTACCGCACGGGGATTCGGCGCTTGTCGGCGTACGCCTGAGCTCACCGCGAACATCGGCCGCGCCGCGCGAGGATTCGGCATCTTCCCCCTCCGACGCCCCCGGCCTCTGAGATGGTACAACCTTGTACCATCTCGGTCCTGCCGCGCGGGCATTCGGCATCTTCGCGTTCCGGCGCGCCCCGCGGGCCTCCGGGCCGGCGCCGGGCTCGACCGGCCGCCCCGGCCTCAAACGACCAGCTTCGCCTCCGTGAGCTGGATGTCCACGCCGGCCAGTGCGCGGGACACGGGACAGTTCTTCTTGGCATTCTCCGCGTGCTCGCGGAACGCAGCCTCGTCCAGCCCCGGAACGTTCGCCTCGGTCGCGAGCTCGATGCGCGTGATCGAGAAGCCCTCGCCCACCTTCTCGACGTGCACCTTCGCCGTCGTCGCGATCCGCTCCGGCTGCAGCCCCGCACGGGACAACCCCGCCGAGAGCGCCATCGAGAAGCAGCCCGCGTGCGCCGCCGCGATCAACTCCTCCGGGTTCGTCCCCTCGCCCTGCTCGAAGCGCGATGCGAACGTGTACGGCCCCTCGTACCCGCCGCTCGGCATCCGCATCGTGCCGCGCCCTTCCCGCAGCGTCCCCCGCCACTCCGCAGTCGCAGTCCGTACCGGCATACGCTCCTCCCGATGGTTCGTGTAGCGTTTACGTGTACGAGTACGTTGTACGTGTACGTCCACGGAGAATGTGGGCGAGTCGCTCTGCCGTCAAATCGCCGCGCTCCCATCGTACACGCACTCGTAAACGTGCGCGTAAACGAGAACGCGAGCGGGAACAGGGGCGCAAACGGGCACACGACCAGGCCGGCAACAGCTCGACGGTCCGCGCCCGCGGCAGCGGCTCGGACGCGGTAGCCTTGGATGCGAAGCGGCTCGGACGCGGTACTCTTCCGGACGTGAAGCGCTTCGCACGCGGCCGCCGTTGGAAAGCGAACCGGTTCGGATCCGGCCGCCGTTCGGGCGCGGAGCGGTTTGCACGCGCCCGCCGCCCGGACGCGAAGCGGTTCGCACGCGGAGTGGAATGGCGAGCCCGCCCGCTTCGCCGCGTGAAAAAAGGCCGGCCCCACGAACGGGACCGGCCCCGGTTCGCCTCGCTGACGACGTCGTCAGTTCAGCAGCGGCTCGATGCGCTCCGCGAAGCTCGTGCGCGCCCGGTGCAGCCGGCTCTTCACCGTGCCCAGGTTCACGCCCGTGATCTCCGCGATCTCCTCGTAACTCTTGCCCTCCAGCTCCCGCAGCTTGAAGACCAGCCGGTGGTGCTCCGGCAGCTCCTCCACCGTCCGCTCCACGATCTCCTGGAGGTACCGCTTCCGGTACAGGCTGTCCGGCCGCAGCGACGAGTCCTCGAACTGCAGCGGCCGGTGCTCCGGCTCCCAGTGCGTCGTCAGCTTCTGGAACAGCACGAGCGGATTCCGCGACCGGTTGCGCAGCTCGTTCTTCGCCAGGTTCGAGCAGATCGTGTAGATCCACGTCGAGAACTTCTTCGACTGGTCGAACCGGTGCAGGTGCCGCGTCACGCGGATGAACGCCTCCTGCACCAGATCCTCTGCCCGGTCACGGTCGCCCGTCTTGCGCGCGATGAAATGGACGAGCTTGTCACGGTAGCGGTCGTACAGCTCCGTGAACGCGCCTGGATGCCCGCCCAGGTGTGCGGCGACCAGTTCGCCATCCGTGGCCTCCGCCAGCTTCAGCTCCGGCAGCACCACGCGTGGCGCCCGCCGCTTCCGCTTCACGGTCGTCGTGGCCATTGATCTCCTTTCCAAGGCGCAAG
This sequence comes from Longimicrobiales bacterium, assembly GCA_036563975.1. GTDB lineage: Bacteria > Gemmatimonadota > Gemmatimonadetes > Longimicrobiales > RSA9 > RSA9. Next base: position 3,736 of record DATCLK010000218.1, read on the forward strand.
GGCTCCCGAACGGCGCCGGGAGCCCCCCGCCGGCCGCGCAGTACGGCCAAAACGATCGAAATCGGGATGCGTTTCCACCCCGCTCAGCCCTGTTCACGATGCTCCCTAACATACACAAATCCGGCCGCGGTCTCAAGGGGTTCCCGGGCCCGGATTCCCGCTTTCCAACGGCCGTTGCAAAGCCGTAAGTCATTGACCGGCCGCTACTTGGACTTCCTCTCCCCCGCGCTTGTACACCACCCCGCCCTTCATCACGAAATCCACCTGCCGCAGCAGCCGGATGTCCGCCAGCGGGTCGCCGCGCACGGCCACCACGTCCGCATAACGGCCGGCCGCCAGGGAGCCTACATCCGCCTCCCGGCCCAGCAGGCGCGCGGCGTGGTAGGTGGCGCTCCGGATCGCCTCCATCGGCGTCATCCCGCCCTCGACCATCAGCCGGAACTCGTCCGCGTTTTCCCCGTGCGGGAAAACGCCGGCGTCCGTGCCGAAGGCGATCTTCACGCCCGCGCGCACGGCCGCGGCGAAGGAGGCGCGTGCGCGATCCTCGACCTCGAGGGCCTTCGTCGCGGCCCAGGGCGCCAGCTTGCCCTGGCGCGCGGCCTGGGCGACGTACTCGAACGCCATGCGCGTCGGGACCAGGTAGGTGCCCCGCTCCTTCATCAGCCGGATCGCCTCGTCGTCCAGCATGGCGCCATGGTCGATGGAGGCGACGCCCGCGCGCACCGCTGCCTTGATGCCTTCGGTGCCGTGGGCGTGGGCGGCGACCTTGCGGTCGGCCATGGCCGCGGTCCGGACGATGGCGCGCATCTCCTCCTCGGTGAACTGCTGCACGCCAACCGCATCGCCGGCGGAGAGCACGCCGCCCGTCGCGCAGATCTTGATCACGTCCGCGCCGTACTTCACCTGGTGGCGCACGGCCGCGATGGCCTGGTCGACGCCGTCCGCGATGCCCTGCTCGACGCCGCGCTCCGGCAGGTCGGGCCGGTAGCCGTTGGTGTCGCAGTGCCCGCCCGTGATGCCCAGCGAGTACCCGGCGGCGAGGATGCGCGGGCCGGGCACGAGGCCGTTCTGGATCGCGTCACGCAGCGCGATGTCGGCCCACTCGTCGGAACCCACGTTGCGCACCGTGGTGAATCCGGCGAGCAGGGTCTTGCGCGCGTTCTTGACGCCGACGATCGCGGCGTAGCCGGGCCACTCGTGTAGCCGATGGTCGGAGTAGCCGCCGCTGGGGTCGCCGTCCAGGTGCGTGTGCGCGTCGATGAACCCGGGCATCACCGTGTGCCCCGAGAGGTCGATGACCTCCGCCCCGGCGGGCACGGCGACGTCCGGTCCCACGGCCGCGATGCGTTCGCCTCGCACAACGATGACGGCGTTCTCGACGACGCGGCCCGCATCCACATCGATGAGCCGGCCCGCGCGGATGGCGATGACGCGCTCGGCCGGCGCCTGGGCGACTGCGGCGTGAGGGGCGAGAAGGGCTGCGCTGACGGCGAGCGTGAGGAGGGGACGGGCGTTCATGTTCTCGGCCTCCGGGCGACGATGCTGTCGGCGCTCGGAGGCCGAATCTACGGGGCAGCGCGGCGCGCCGCCATGGCCGGTCCGCGCGGGGGTGCGCCGGGTCGCGATGGCACCCCCGGGCCGGCGCAGCGGCGGCTCCGCTCCGGCCGCGCGTTACTGCCCCTCGACCGTGCTGATGAACTCGTCCGCCAGCTCCTCGAAGCGGCGCCGCAACGTGTCCGCATCCTCGGCCGCGCGCTCCGCCGCCTGCGGGTTCGCGTAGGCAGGCGGGTGGTCGCCCGCCGAGGCTTCGCCGAACACGTTGCCGCCGTGGCGCCGCACGCGCGCGCGTGCAGCCATCCAGCGTCGGCCCGTCTTGTACATCTCTTCGAGCACCCACTCCGGGGGTCGGACCTGTGGTCTCATCGTCGCCCTCTCCTCGAGTGCTCCGGGGCCCGGCCCACGGCCGGCGGGGCCCCGGGATCCAGGAATGGCGCCGCGCGACTCAGTCTGCCTGGCGCGCAGGCGTCGCGGCTCCCCGGCCGCGGCAGTTCAGCTTTCCGTTCTCCGGCGCGAAAGTGAACCATTTCCGGCCACCATCCAGGTGCTGCTCGATGACCGGGCTGCACAGCGCCGTCGCCCGCCCCTGGGACAGCATGAACGCGGGCGCATCGCCGATCTGCAGGACGAACTCCCGCGTCGCGGCCGGGACGGTGACGACGAGGTCGGTGGAGAGGCGCTCCGCGTGCACCAGCACGACGTCGGTGCCGCGTGTCAGCACATCCACCCGGTGATTGCCGGCGACGCGGAATTCCTTGCCTTCCCAGCGCACCGCGACCGTCCGCATGGCCGATGCGTCGCGGACGCTGACCGTCGTCGGGGCGCGGAGCCGAGCGTAGGAAATGTAGAGCCCTTCCTCGACCAGGCCCGCAGCGGACGGCGTGGCCTCCGGTGGCGGGGCGGCATCCTCGGGCCGCGGCTTCGACTCCGCGCCCAGCCAGGAATAGGACGCCGCCTGGTCGAGCGATCCGAAGATCTCGGCGACCGGCTGCTCGGGAAGCTCGACGCGCACCCGCAGGTCGTTGGGAACCACGACGAGGAACGTGACGCGCTCCCCGCCCACCGCCGTCAGCTTCAGCCGGTCCCGTGCTTCCCCGGCCAGCCCGAAGCCCGCAATGCCGTCGTCGGCGCGTGCTGCCACCTCGATCTGGCCGGCCTGGCCGCGTATCAGGTGCAGCTCGCCCGGCGAAGTACCGAGCACCTCGATCGTGAGATCGTTGTTCACGAACGTGAACGTCCGCCGCGCGACCTCCTTCTCCTGCGCCGCGACGGGTGCCGCGAGCGCCAGCGTCAGCGCGGCCGTCCAGCCCAACCGCGGGTGTCTCATCGCTGCCTCCGGGATCAGCGTGCCCAGGTGTTACGGTCGACGACCTCTATGCACCGCACCCGGGTCGGGTCGAAACGGCCGGAGCCGATGGGGCCTGCCCCGTGCGGCCGGCTGCATGAGCACCGCCGCAAAGCGTGATCCCATCCTGTCCGCCGATCGGAGTCCCGACCCGGCTCGACGCCAGCACCCACGCGGGGGACGCGCGCTCGGCGGCGAGCTGCGCCCCAGCGCCGACATCCCCGACAACAACTGTAGCGGCCTCGCCACGGCCCGCCCGCAGGATCAACCAGATGGCCACCAGCACGGCCACGAGCCCCAGCACCCAAAGCCACACCGGCCCCATGCGTCGGGGCCTGTTCGGTCGAGCCATTCCAATGCCTCCATCTCACGGCGCCGCCCCCAACGCGTGCCGCGGCGCCGGTGTGCCCACTGCCACCGCCTGTCTGTCTTGCAGGCCTGTGCAGTATACACCGCAAAGAAAAGGCCCCCGCTCGCGCGGGGGCCGGGAGAGAGGGAACCGCGGCGCTGCACACGCTACGGCGTCCGTTGCGTCGCGCCCGGCTGAGCGCCCGTCGTGCCCGGCTGGGCGCCCGTCGTGCCCGGCGGCTGTGGCTGGGCCGGAGCCATACCGGGCTGCGGCTGGCCCGGGGCCGCGCCCATCGGCTGCTGCTCCAACGGGGCGATGAACAGATCCTCCTGGACGGTCCAGCCGGCCCCCGGCTGGAGCTTGGCCTGCTCGCGCCAGGTCCGGACCTGCTCGGCGGTGGCCGGCGTCAGGCGGCCGGTCACCTGGACACTTGCGCCGCTGCTCGGGCGCTCGTCCGTGACCACGAACAGCACGATGTCCTGGTCCGTGAGGATCCAGTGGCCCTCCGGAGTGGGTTGACCCACGACCGTCCCGCGCGTCGTGATCGTGCGTCCGGCATCATCGGCCCCGAGTGGCACGAGCGTCCGGAGGTCGACGGGCTGTGCCGTCTCGGGCTGCATGGTCGGCGCCGGGACCGCCGCCGGCTGGCCCGCGGGCTCCACCTCTTCGACCTCGGCGATCTGCGTTTCGTCCGTGTCCACCATCTCCGCGATCGCCCAGATCAACAGCGCGAGGACCAGGAGGCCGATGATCCACGGCCACACCGATGGGCCCTTGCGCTCGACGTTGATGTCCGCCATCGAAGCCTTCCTCCTTCCGCCAAACTCCACGCGCGCCGGGAGATACGGCGACCCGGCCCCGGTGCCTGAAAGGAGCAAATAGCGTTCCCCGTGGAGTCATCCGGAGAGGAAAGGTGAGGAAAAAGGAGGCCGGCGGGCGTTGCGCGCCCGCCGGCTCTTCCGCGCGTGCTGGCTCTTCCGCGCGCCGGTTCTGCCGCGCCCGCCGGCTCTCGTGCACCCGCCGGCTCTCCCGGGCGCGCGCTCTTCCGGCGCCGGCGGGCGTTCCGCGCCAGCGGGCCCTCCCGCGCCCGCCGGCCGCCCGGGCCGGCGCCGGCCGCCTACTCGACGCGGCGGTTGATCCGCACGCCCCGGCGCTCCAGCTCCCTGACGTACTCGTCCGCCGGCACGCACTGGTCGGGCGTGCACACCCCACGGGCCGTGATCCGCCCGTCCACCTGCATGATGCCGGTGATCGCGAGGGAGTAGCCCGTGGTCCGCTCCATCGCGCTGATGCCCGTGGCCTCGTCGTAGTAATCGAGCAGGTCGTAGACGATGCGGCGGGGCCGACCGTCCTTCTCGCCCTCGACCTCGACCCGGAGCGCCACCAGGTCGCGCCCCTCGGGGCGGCGCAGCCGCGGCTCCACGCACGCGATGAACACGCTCCGCGGCACCACCTTCTCGCCCTCCCGTACCTCCACCGGCTCGAGCGAGAGCAGGCCCAGGTCGCGGATCGCGCGCATGATCGCCGCGTGGCCCGGGTACCGCAGCGTCTTGTACTCCATGGTCCGGACCCGGCCCTGGTACGTCCACGGCAGCGTGGACAGGCCGCCGGCCGTGTGGAAGGCCTCGAGCGTGCCGACGGGCGCCGGGAACTCCACCGACTCGACCTCAGAGAGCGCCTCCACCTGGTGCAGCTCGCCGTCCCGCAGCACCCAGGACATCGTTGTGTAGTAGTCCAGCACGCCCTCCAGCGAGTAGACGATCTGGTAATTCAGCGGCGGCTCCGGGTGCTGCGGCAGGCCGCCCACCCGGATCTTCACCGTGTCCGTCCGATCGAGCTCGCCGATCCCGGCCGCGGCGAGGATGTTCACCATTCCGGGCGCGAGCCCGCAGTCCGGGATCACGCTCACGCCGCGCTCCTTCGCCGTGTCGTTGAGCTGGAGCTGCTGGAAGACGATCCCCGTGTTGCCGCCCAGGTCCGCGTAGTTGATCCCGGTCTGCACCGCGAGGGTGGCCATCGGGAGGTTGAAGTAGTACGGCAGCGCGTTGAGGCACACGTCCGCGCGGCTCATTGCCGCCCGGACGGCCTCCTCGTTACGGGCGTCCAAGCGCAGCAGCTCGAGCCGCGGCTCGCGTCGGTAGGGCTCCAGGAACGGCGGGATGCGATCGAGGTTGACGTCCGCCAGGATGATGCGCTCCACGGCGTCGTTCTGAAGCAAATCGTAGGCGCAGGCCGACCCCTGCAGCCCCGCTCCCAGTACCAGCGCACGCATGACTCCCCCCCACAAAAAGAGCGGCCTCACGTCCGGCCGCCCCGTCCTGTTCGTCCAGGCGTTCCGTATCCAACCAGTCGCGCACCAGAGTGGGACACGGAGTCAGGTTTGTCAACGCCCGCCCGTCTCACCGTGCCCGCACCAGCCAGACGCCTCTTCTTCGGGGGCTCAGCGCGCTCCTCCGCGCCAGCGCGGCAGCGGAGCCTGTCAGCGGAGCGACACCGGTCAGCGGCAGCGGCACCCGTCAGCGGCCGTCCGGCCCTCGGCGCGGCGGCTGGACCACGGGCGGGCCTGGCCGGCCCAGGAGCCGCGGCGGCCGTCGGTCGCGCGTCCCCTCCTCCTCGCGCCTGCCGCGCTCGCGATCGCGGGGCTCGAGCCGGCCGTCGTCCGGCGGCCCGTCGTCGGGTGGCCGCCGCGCGGCCCCGCTATCACCCGCCGCATCGGCGTCCGGCCAGTCCGTCGCCCGCCCTGGCGGCGGCCAGGCGCTGTCGCCCGGGAGGCCTCGCCGCATCATCTGCTGACGGCGCCATGCCTCCTCGTCCACGCCGAGCAGGGAGTCCATCAGGACCGAGTCCGGCACCGCCGTCCGCACGGCGCCCCTGCACCGCCCGCCCGGTGCCGTGCCCGCCAGGAAGTACTCCGTCCGCACGGGCGGATAAGCCCAGCACCCGGGGTCGAGCACGGCGCCCGTCGCATCGACGTAGCGGGTCTCGACGCCCGGCGGCGGCGTCCAGTCCGGCGCGGCCGCACGCGGCAGGCGCCGCATCACCCGGCCCCACACCGGCGCGGCCAGCCGGCCACCCGTCGCCCCCGGCACGATCGGCTGCGGCCGGTCCATCCCGATCCACACGCCCGCGGCCAGCGAGGGCGTGACGCCGATGAACCAGACGTCCGTCGCGTCGTTCGTCGTGCCCGTCTTGCCCGCTGCAGGCCCAACGAAGCCGGCGGCGCGGACCGCGGTCCCGGTGCCGCGGTCCACGACGTCGCGCATCATGTCGAGCACCAGGAACGCGGCGCCGGCATGGAGCACCTGCCGGGCGCGGACCTGGGGCCGCCACAGCACACGGCCCGCCCGGTCCTCGACACGCAGGATGAAGCGCGGCTCCACGCGCCGGCCGAGGCCGCCGAACGCCGTGTACGCCGCGGTCATCTCGAGCAACGTCACGCCGCCCGCGCCGATCGCCGTCGAGGGGTACGGAGGGAGCGGGCCACTCAGCCCGAGCCGCCGGGCGGTCTGGACGACGTCGCGAATGCCGATCTCCAGTGCCAGGCGGACCGTGGCGATGTTCTTCGAGTGGACCAGCGCCTCCCGCATGGGGATCGGGCCGGAGTAGCCGCCGCCGAAGTTTCGCGGCGCCCAGACCTGCCCGCCGGCCTGCACGAGGCGCAGCGGCGAGTCCTCGAGGATGTGCGTCGGCGGGTAACCCTCCTCTACCGCAGCCGCGTAGACGAACGGCTTGAACGCGCTCCCCGGCTGGCGCCACGCCTGCACGGCGCGGTCGAAGCGAGAGTCGTCGAAGTCGCGGCCGCCCACGAGCGCGAGCACGTCGCCGGTCGCCACATCCATCACCACGACCGCGCCCTGGAGGTACCGCGTGGCGACCTGCAGCGTGTCACCCGCCTCGCGGCGCTCGCCGTAGCGGGGATGCCGAAAACGGCCGTAGCGGCCGGCTTCGATCTCGTCGAGCTGGCGCTCGAGCTCGGCCTCCGCCACGGCCTGCACGCGACGGTCGAGAGTCGTGCGGATCCGCAGCCCGCCGGTGTACACGGCCTCGCCGAACCGCTCCTCGACGATCTTCCGCACTTCCTCGAGGAAGTACGGCGCTGCCATCTCCTGGCTGCGCACGCCGCGTGCGAGGCGCAAGCGCGCGTCCGCCGCTTCCTCCGCCTCCGCCGCGTCGATGTAGCCCTCAGCGGCCATGCGGCGCAGCACCAGTCGCCGCCGCGCCAGCGCTGCGTCACGGTTCACTCGCGGATTGAGGCGCGACGGGGCACGGACGATGCCGGCAAGCAGCGCCGCCTCCGCCAGGGCCAGCTCCGCGGCCGGCTTGCCGAAGTACTCCCGGGCCGCGGCTTCCACGCCCCATGCACCGCTGCCGAAGTAGATCTGGTTGATGTAGAGCTCGAGGATCTCGTCCTTGTCGTAGGCCCGTTCGATGGCCCGCGCGACGTGGATCTCGCCGAGCTTCCGGCCGAGCGTGCGCTCCCGTGCCGGGAGCTGCTCGGGGAACAGGTTGCGCGCGAGCTGCATGGTGATGGTGCTGAACCCCTCCTCGATCCCGCCGGCCTGGAGGTTCGCCCACGCAGCGCCGGCCGCGCGCGTCCAGTCCACGCCATCGTGCTCGAAGAAGCGGCGGTCTTCGATGGCGACGAAGGCCAGAGGAACGTAGTCGGGCAGGGAATCCAGCGGCACGACCACGCGGCGCACCCGGAACAGCTTGATCAGCTCTTCGCCGTGCCGGTCGAGCACCACGGATGCCTCCGCGGGCACGTAGCCGCGGAGCAGCCGCACGTCGGGACAGCCGCGCAGGCCGCAGGTCGTGTACAGCGTGAACAACAGGACGCCCGCCCCGGCGACCACCACCGTCAGGACTGCGAGGACCGCCTGGCCCGTGCGCCGCACGGGTCTTGCCCCGGTGCCGCTCATCCCGTGCGGGAGGGGCAAGGACAGGGCCAGGGCCGCGTGGCCTCCGGGACCGGCCGCGCGGCCTGGCCGTGCGGCCTGCCCGGCCCCGGCCGCATCGCCCCGGGCCTGGCCGCGCGGCCCCGCCGGCCCCGGCCCCGCCGGTGCGGGTCAGCGCGGCTCGCTCGGCGAGGCTCGCTCGGCGTGGCTCGCTCGGCGTGGCTCGGTCAGCGTGGCTTGATCACCGCGGCTCGGTCAACGCGGCTCGATCGGCGAGGCGTGAGGTTCAGCGGCGGCCCGCAGGGCGGGCCAGGGCTGGTCGGGGGTGGGCGTCGCTCCGGCGCCGGCGGCCAGGCCAGCGGCCGGCGCTGCCGCGCTCCGCGGGCCCGGCCAGCGGCACCACGGAACCTGAGGCTTCATGGGGCAGTAGAGGTGCTACCTTTTCGTACGACGCGCGCGGGGTCCGGTCCGCCCCGCGCCGAAGAAGCCGCGTCCGCCTCGCGCCGAAGAAGTCGTGTCCGCCCAGCGCCGAGATGGTACAAGATTGTACCATCTCGCTCCTCTCGCGCGAAGGGCGGGGGTGACATCTCGGAGGAGCCGGTCGGAGGAGGCGGCCGCCGGCGCCTGATCTCGCTCCCCACGCGCAGGGCGGGGGATCGGAGCGCCGGCCACGCGCGGGACGGGGGGCCTCGGAGCGCCGGTCGCGCGCGCGGCGGGGGCCTCGGTGCGCCGGCCGCGCACGCGGTGGGGCCCCGGAGTGCTGACCGCACTTGGGGCGGGCCCCCCCGGAGTGCCGACCGTGCGCGGGGCACGGGCCCCGGGGCGCCGCCCGCACGAGTGCGCCCCCCCGGGACCGCCGCCGGGCGGCGGTCGGGCGGTAGCACTGGAGCACTGCGGTCAGGCTGTGAGCGCAGCCGTAACGCCGTCGCACCGTGGTCAGGCGCCGTAGCGCTGCCGTAGAGCGCTGTAGGGCTGTCGTTACGCGCGCGTCCGAGGCCCCGACCCGGTCTGCCGGGCGATGGCGGCCCGACGCCGGGCACGCGGCTTGACACCGAGCCCCACCACGGCCCAACGCCGGGACTCGCGGTCTGTTGGCTGGACAAGCAGCTTGACGCCAGGACACGCGCCGGCGTACCATGAGTCGAACGACCGTTCGATCGAGGAAGCGCCTATGAGCCGGTTCTCGGACAGTGAGCTCAAGAAAAAGGTCCAGGAAGGCTACATCCTCGAGTCGCCGGATGAGATGACCGAGGGCTACCGCAAGGCGCTCATCGTGCAGCTCACCGTGCAGGCCGACACCGAGCTCATGAGCGCGCCTGCGTACTGGATGGCCGCGCAGGACGCCCCATCCACCAACACCCAGGTCTCCGCCGTCGCGATCATCCAGGACGAGCTGGCACACGCCAACATCGCCTACCGGATCCTGGAGGACCTGGGCCTGAGCAAAGAGCACCTCGTCTACGGTCGCGAGCCGCACGAATTCAAGCACCCGTACGGGTTCGACCAGCCGCTCGAGAACTGGGCCGAGCTGGTCACCGCCAACGGCTTCTTCGACCGTGCCGGCATCACGCTGCTGGGCGACGTGTACCGCAACACGAGCTACGGCCCGCTCAAGCGCGCGCTGGTCAAGGTGGACCTCGAGGAGACGTTCCACCTGCGGCACGGCGAGGTATGGATGCGGCGGCTGGCGCAGGCAGGCGGCGAGGCGAAGGAGCAGCTCCAGCGGGCGGTAGACTGGATGTTCCCCATGACGGTCGAGTGGTTCGGTCTGCCCGACAACCTGAAGCGCCATAGCGACCAGCTCGAGTACCGGCTCAAGGGCATGACCAACGACCAGCTCCGCCAGGCCTGGCTGTCCGCGACGGTGCCGCTGTGCGAGTCCATCGGCATCCGCGTGCCGGCGCACTACGACGAGCAGCGCGGCGAGTACGTGCTCGATTACCCGTTCCCCTGCGAGTACGACCCCGACGAGAAGCGCTGGCTGTTCGAGGAAGGCGAGATCTCGTGGGAGCAGGTGTTCAAGCGCTGGAAGGCGCGCGGGCCGATGAACGAGCGGTACGTCGAGGCCGTGCGTCGCAGCCATGGCGATCTGAAGCGATTGATGGAGGCGGCGTGAGCGGCGACGTCACGCGAGCGGAGGCGAGCGAGGCCGACCTCTGGGCAGCGCTGCGCGAGGTTCGCGACCCCGAGTTCCCCGTCAGCATCGTGGATCTCGGCCTGGTCTACGGGCTCCGCCGCAACGGCGGGCTCGTCGAGGTGGACCTCACGTTCACGGCGACCGCCTGCCCCTGCATGGACTTCATCCGCGAGGACGTCCAGGCTCGGTTGCTGAAGGAGCCGGGCGTCGAGCGGGTCGAGATCCGGGTGGTGTGGGATCCGCCCTGGACGGCCGACCGGATGACGGAAGAGGGCCGCGCAGCGCTCCGCCGTTTCGGCGTCGCCGCTTGAGCGACGGGAGAGGCGCCCATGGTCTACGAGGTCTTCGCGCGCAAGAATCGGGGCGAGCCGCTCCGTCACATTGGCAACCTGAACGCTCCGGACGACGACCTCGCCCGCGTCTACGCCTACAACACGTACGACGAGGAGAAGTGGTTCGACATGTGGGTCGTCCCGCGGGATCGCCTGCTCGAGGTCTTCAACCGGGGAGATGGGGAGCCCTCGGCGCCCGAGGCACGCAAGGACGCACAACGCGGCGCTGCCGCGGCCACGTCGGGGGCGTGAGATGAGCACGGTCGAAACGGTCCTGCCCGCAGCAGTCCGGAACGGCGTCCGCGACCTCGTGCTCGTGCTTGCGGACAGCAAGCGTCTGCTCGGCATGCGCTACGCCGAGTGGATGCTGGGCGCTCCCGAGCTCGAGGCGTCCATCGCGTGCTCGTCCATGGCGCAGGACGAGTGGGGCCACGCACGGCTGCTCTACGCGCTGCTCCGGGACTTCGGCGAGGATGTCCAGCACGTGGAGCACGGCCGCGAGGCGGAGGACTACTGCAACATGGAGGCGCTGGACCGCGCGCCCGAAAGCTGGCCCGGCCTCGTCGCCCTCAACGCGCTCGTGGACACGGCGCTGACGACGCAGCTCCACGCGCTGCGCGACTCGAGCTACGCGCCGCTCCGGCAGCGGGTTGGGAAGTTGCTCGAGGAGGAGCGGTTCCACGGCGCGCACGCGGCCGCCTGGATCAAGCGCCTGGCGCGCAGCGGCCCGCAGGCGCGGGCGGCGATGGCTGCGGCGCTCCAGGAGCTCCTGCCCGGCGTGCTGCGCTGGTTCGGCCCGGATTCGCCGCGCACGTCGCTGGCTGCGGCCGCCGTGGTGGACGCGGAGGGCGATGCGCTGCGCGCCCGGTTCATCGAGCGTGTCAGGCCGCTCTTCGAGGAGGTCGGGCTCACCGCCGTGGTGCCCGCGCCCGACTTCAATGGCTTCGACGAGGCGCGCCGCCGCTGTACGCGCACCGGCCCGGATGCGGAGACGCTGGTGCGCGTCCGCGGCGACAAGAACCGCGCCTTCCTGATGGACTGACCGCCATGGACTCGCGGGCCGACGCCGACCGGACCGCCATCGAATTCGGTCTGCCGCCGCGTGCGACCTGCCCGTTCTGCAACGGCGCCGACACCGAGCTGCATTCCCCCTTCGGCTCCGTGGCTTCCGTGGTGACCTACTGGTGTCACCGTTGCCACACGGCGTTCGAGAGGTTCAAGCGGGAAAAGCCACCCCTCCGCCTCGCCTGAGATCCCCGGGGGGTCGCGTCGCAGGACGGAGTGTCAAGATTTTCGGTGAGACCCGCGCCCCACCTGCTCGAGCAGCCACGCGACGGTCTCGGGTAACCCTTCTTCGAGGGGCCGGGGCATCCAACCCAGCTCCCGCGTCGCCCGCGTGTGCGAGTGCAGCCAGCGCCAGCCATCCGCCATCTCGACACTCTCGCGGTTGACGGAGGAACGGAAGCGGAATACGCGCGCGAGCGCGTCCATCAGGCTCGCGCCCACGCGCAGGACGGCGGTGGGGAGCCGGAGACGTGGCGGCCGGCGCCCGGCCAGCTCGGCGGCGCGACGCGCGAATTCATCAAGCGGCAGGTCTTCCCCAGAGAGGACGTACGTCGTTCCCGTGCGGCCGTACTCCGCCGCCAGCAGGATCCCGGCGGCGACGTCGTCCACGTGCACGTACGACCACCAGGCCGGACGACTGGGCAGGGCGGGCACGCGCCCGCGGAGCAGGTCCATGAGGAAGCGCGCGTTCGGGCCGCGGTCGCCGGGGCCGTACACGTTCGCCGGGCACACGATCACGAGCGGCACGCCTCGCCGCTGCGCCGCAACGGCGAGGCGGTGGGCCTCCACCTTCGTGCGCTCGTAGACCGAGCGGTAGCGGTCGCCCGGGTGCTCCGTCGTCTCGTCGCCGGTCCCTTCCGGCACGGGCCCGAGCGCAGCCGTGGTCGAGATGTAGACCGCCCGCGGCGTGCCGGCCTCCTCGACCGCGGCGAGGAAGGCGCGCGTGCCTTCGACGTTGGTCCGCTCGAGTGCGGCGCTGTCGACGACGCCGATGTCGTACGCGCCGGCCATGTGGATGGCCAGCGCGGCGCCATCGAGCCCCTTCGCTAGCAGGGACCGGTCGAGCAGGTCACCGCGCAGGATCTCGGCGCCGAGGCGCTCGAGGTCGGTCGTGTCCGAGGTCGGACGGACGAGGCAGCGCAGCCGGTAGCCCTGCTGGGCCAGCTGGCGCGCGACCCGGCTGCCGATGAAGCCCGTCGCGCCGGTGAGGAACGCGATCGCGCCGCGCCCCCGGAGCACGGTCGCGCCCTGCGCCTGCCCGCTCACGCCAGACCTCCGCGGGCCCCGAACCGCATGGTCGCCCCGACGCTCAACCGGCCGGCTCCGCGATCCAGCCGATGCGGACGGGCTCGCCGGCGGTCGCGTCCGCCTCGGTGATGACCACATCGATCTCGCGCGTGCGCGCGAGACGTTCCGGCCTGGCGCGGCCGCTGGGCGTCCCGAGATCGAGGATGCGGACAACCCGCTCGGCGCCATTCGGGCCGCGCAAACGGAGGGAGCGACCCGGCTTCAGCACCCCGGTGGCCGGGTCGCCCTCGACCAGGCGAAGGCGGAGCATGCGGCCGCGGAGCGGGACCGGGATCACGTCGGAAACACGGAAGCGGGCGATGCCGCTGGTCGTTGCTGTGTTAGCCATCGTTCGAACTCACAACGGGTTGGCCGGTCTGCCCGGCTCGGGCATCCACCGGCAGGGTACAACGCTGCGGCACGGCGCGTCAATCGTCAACAGGTCTTCCCCATTCCATCCTTGACTTTTCATCCGCCCCGACGTAGGTTAGCCCCACGTGTGGCCCGATCCGGCGACGGACGGGACTGCAGCGCGGGTGATTCTGTCGGAAAGTCAGACCAGGGAGCCTGCGGACACACGGGCTCCCTTTCTTGTTTTCCGAGCGCGCCGGCCGCGTGCGCGTGAAGACGCGGCGACGGTCAGAGTCAGAGGGTACGGGTCATCGCACCGTAGCCCCCAGACGAAACCGATCCATTCCCACCAGACAGGAGTCCAGCGATGGCTCGTACCAGAGGCACGGTCAAATGGTTCTCGCAGGAGAAGGGCTACGGCTTCCTCACCGCGGAGAACGGGCCGGACGTGTTCGTCCACCACAGCGCGATCGAGGGTAGCGGCTTCAAGCTGC
>DATCLK010000219.1:0-1951 GCA_036563975.1 Longimicrobiales bacterium
GTTGTAGCACGTGAGCGGGTACTGCGCGCCGATCCTGGTGCCGGGCTTGACCGTGAGCGCGTGGCCGCAGTTCGGGCAGCGCGCCTCCAGTGACTGGATCTCGTAGGTCCCGCGCCAGTTCGTCCGGGCGAAGTAGATGCCCGCGCCGAACGCCGTCAGCGCCCAGGGGAGGTGTGGCGGCAGCAGCCCGACGAGTGGCGCGAGCGCCCAGCAGCCGACGAGCCACAACAGCGCGCGGCCCATGCGGAGGGAGCGCGGGCGGTGGATCACGCGAACGTGCGCAGGAACGGGTGCGAAGCCGAAGAGTGTCAGTCGTGCGGGTGGCGTGATCGGTTCTGTCGAATCGGTCATCGTTCCGTCTGTACTTCGTCTATGGCGATTCCCACGCGCCGCCGCCCGGGGCGGCGCGTGGTGGGTCCTCAGGCCAAAGGTCGGCCCACGCACCCGTCGAGGCAAGGGGCGGCCGCGCCCATCACGGCCGAGCCCAACGCGCTCAGTCGCCGCCGCGCTCCCCCAGCACCGCCGTGAGCGTCACCTCCCTGCCCTCGCGCAGCACGCGGATTCGCACGCGGTCACCGGGCTTCCGCGCGCGCAGCGCCTCGGTCATCGCGTAGATGTCTGCGATCTCCTCGTCGTCGAATCCGATGATGATGTCGCCCGCGCGGAGCCCTGCGCGCTCGGCGGGCGAGCCCTCCCGCACGCCTGCGATCCGCACGCCGCGGTCTGCGGGCGTGTAGTCCGGGATCGAGCCGAGGTACGCGCCGTAGCCGCGGCCCTGGGAGGCCGAAGGCGGAGTGCCCGCGCCGCGGCGCAGCGTGAGCGCGGCGCGCCGGTCCGCGACGCTGCGCGCCGCCGCTTCCACGACGGCGACCACGCGCTCGATGCCGCGCACGTCGATGCGCTCCCAGTCGTCCGACGGCCGGTGGTAGTCGTCGTGCGTGTTGGTGAAGAAGTGCAGGACGGGGATGTCCTTGAGGTAGAAGGACGTGTGATCGCTCGGCCCGTAGCCGTCCTCCTTGCGCGCGAGCTCGATCCCCGCCGCGCTCGCCGCTGCGTCGAGGATCCCGTCCCACTCGGCCGCCGTGCCGGTGCCGTACACGATGAGCGGTCCTGCGCCCAGTCGGCCGACCATGTCCATGTTCAGCATCGCGCGCGTGCGCTCGAGGGGCACGGCCGGGTGCGCGGTGTAGTGCGCCGAGCCCAGCAGCCCGGACTCCTCGCCCGTGAACGCGACGAAGATGACGGAGCGCGCGGGCGGGTCCGCCGCCAGCCGCTCGGCGACGGCGAGCAGCGCCGCGACGCCGGACGCGTTGTCGTCGGCGCCGTTGTGGACCGCATCCCTCGCGTCGGGCGCGAGCGAGCCGAACCCGCCGCGGCCCAGGTGGTCGTAGTGCGCGCCGATGACGATCGCCTCGTCGCGCAGCGCAGGGTCACGCCCCTCGAGCCGGGCGACGACGTTGCGCCCCGTGCCCCCGGGCGCGTGCGGGTTCGTCGCGCTCGCCAGCGGCACGTCCTGGAAGTAGGTGCCGTTCTCGCCTGCGGGCTGGAGGCCCATGCGCCGGAACGACGCGGCGATGTAGTCGCCCGCGCAGCGCTCGCCCGCGCTGCCGGCGAGCCGGCCCTCGAGCGCATCGTCGGCGAGGTAGCGCACGACGGAGGCGATGTCGGAGCCGGCGGGCGGCGCCGGGCAGGACGCGGCGGAGGTGCCCGGCTCGCCCTGGTCCGCGCCGGACGCGGCCGCGCCGGCCGTCTCGCGTGCGCCCGCCGTGCTGCATGCGGCCAGCACCGTGGCGACGAGCGCGGCGAGACTCGAGCGTACGATCTGCGTGGTCGTGTCCATCATCCTGCCGACCCCCTACTCCAGCTCGTTCCAGTCCGCGATGAAGATGTTGGTGTCGCCCTCGCGGGCCGCGCCGCGGTTGGATGCGAAGACCAGGTGCTTGCCGTCGGG
>DATCLK010000220.1:0-13275 GCA_036563975.1 Longimicrobiales bacterium
CTCGGCCTGGCGGAACGGCGGCGCGCACTTGTTCTTGACGACCTTGACGCGCGTGCGGTTGCCGACCAGCTCCTGGCCGTCCTTGATCGCGCCGACGCGGCGGATGTCCAGCCGGACGCTCGCGTAGAACTTCAGCGCGCGACCGCCCGTGGTGGTCTCCGGGTTGCCGAACATGACGCCGATCTTCTCGCGGATCTGGTTGGTGAAGATCACCGCGGTCCGCGAGCGGCTCACCGCGCCGGTGAGCTTGCGCAGCGCCTGGCTCATGAGACGCGCCTGGAGGCCGACGTGCGAGTCGCCCATCTCGCCCTCGATCTCCGCGCGCGGCACGAGCGCGGCGACTGAGTCCACGACCACCACGTCCACCGCGCCGCTGCGGATGAGGATCTCGGCGATCTCCAGCGCCTGCTCGCCCGTGTCCGGCTGGCTGACGAGGAGATTGTCGACATCCACGCCGAGCTTGCGCGCGTACTCGATGTCGAGGGCGTGCTCCGCGTCGATGAACGCGGCGACGCCGCCCTGCTTCTGCGCGTTGGCGATGACGTGGAGGCAGAGGGTGGTCTTCCCGCTGGACTCCGGGCCGTAGATTTCGCTGATCCTGCCGCGCGGGATCCCGCCGATCCCGATTGCCGCGTCCAGGTTGATCGCGCCGGTCGGGATGGCTTCGACCTGGACGCGCGCGCCGTCCACGCCCATGCGCATGATCGAGCCCTTGCCGTGGGCGCGCTCGATCTGCGCGATGGCGACGTTCAGCGCCTTCCGCTTCTCATCCGTGAGCTCGAGCGTTGGCATCTCCCCCGCCTGTTCCGATGCGTCACATCGCGTTGTGGGTGAATGTGTTGTGGTACCCCGTGCGTCCGGATGCGTGCCTCCCGCGGGAGTGCTAAGATGCGCGGTTTTCCGGGCGGCACAAGAGCAGGACGGGACGCCGGAATGCGGGGACGGGCCACCCCCTGGTGGGCGGGGATGGTGGGCCGGCGGGGGTGTCAGCGGCGCGCGCCGCTCGGCATCGGCGCGCGCCTCCTCCCCCGCGGCGGACGGGAGTGGTGGGCCGGCGGGGGGTGTCAGGCGGCGGGACCGGGCGGCCGGCGCGGGTGCCGGGCCGGCGGGCGTGGCAGGCCACGCGCGCCCCCGCGCCCCGGCCCCGCCCGGCACCGGGCCTGCGGGCCGCCCCCTCAGGCGCCCGGCTCGCCGCCCCCGCCGAGGACGGCGGCCAGCGCCGCGGCGGCCCGACGGATGCCATCGTCGTCGACATCCAGGTGCGTGACGGCGCGGATGCGCCGCAGCCCGAACTCGCTCATGAGCACGCCGTGCTGCCGGAGCCGCCGCAGCACCTCGGCGGCGGTGAGGTCGCCGGCGAGGATGTCGAACATCACGATGTTCGTCTCCGGTTCGCTGACGCGGAGGCCCGGGATCTCACGCGCGAGCGCGGCGAGCGCACGTGCACGCGCGTGATCCTCCGCCAGGCGGGCGCGGTGGTGGTCCAGCGCGTACAACCCGGCGGCCGCGAGCAGGCCGACCTGCCGCATGCCGCCGCCCAGGCGACGGCGCACCCGCCACGCTTGCTCGATGACCGCCGCGTCGCCGGCGAGGAGGGAGCCGGCGGGGCAGCCGAGGCCCTTCGAGAGCGTGACCATCACCGTGTCGGCCTCCGCCGCCCAAGCGGCCTCCGGGATGCCGGTCGCCGCGGCGGCGTTCCACAGCCGGGCGCCGTCCAAGTGCACCGGCAGGCCGTGCTCGCGGGCGACCGCGCGGATCTCCCGCATGACCTCGAGCGGGAGAATGCGGCCGCCGGCCGCGTTGTGCGTGTTCTCCAGCGAGATCAGCGAGGTGCGGATCTGGAAGGGGCTCGGCCGGCGGATCGCGCCGCGAACGTGCTCTGCCGTCAGGATGCCATCCGGGGTGGGCACGGCGCGGAGCTGGACGCCCGCCCAGTGCGCGGGAGCGCCGTCCTCCCAGTCCACGATGTGGCACGTGGCCTCGACGACCACTTCCGTGCCGGGCGGCGCGAGCACGAGGAGCGCCGCCTCGTTGGCCATGATGCCGCTGGGGAAGAAGAGCGCCGCTTCCTTGCCGAGCAACGCGGCGACGCGCGCCTCAAGCGCCTTGACCGTGGGGTCATCACCCACCGAGTCGTCGCCCACCTCGGCGCGCGCGATCGCCTCGCGCATCGCGGGCGTGGGCCGCGTCACCGTGTCGCTGCGCAGATCGACGACGCGGGGAGCGGACGTGTGGCGCGCCTCCCCGCGGCCGACGTCGCCGCCTGCCTCGCGCAGCGCGCTCACGTGCCGGCGTCTCCGGACACGGCGCCACCCTCGTCACCCGCGCCGGGCTCGAACAGCGGGCGGCCGCAGTCCGCGCAAAAGCGGCTGCCCGGCGGGTTGGCGAACACGCAGCGTACGCACACCGTGCCGGCGCGCAGCGCCTCGCGGTAGCGCGCGACGGCCGTCTCGAGAGCGTCCGCATCGAACGCGGCGGCGCCGCCAGGCGCGGGGCGGCCCTGCGCGATGAACGGCGCGAGCACTGCGCCCACGGCCGCGGCGGCCATGAGCACGGCGATCAGAATCTCCATTGCGCCAGGAATCTATCGTGGACGCCGGGGCGGCGCCACCGCGCGCGGCCGGAGCATGTGCAGGATGCGCAGCGCCTCGGCGCAGCTCCAGGCCTGCGCGATGCAGCCGCCGGGCGCGTGCGGCGGGTCGCCGCTGACGACTTCGGCGATGTGGCCGAGGCCGTACTCGAAGAGGTGGCGCTCGACGGCGACGAGCAGCTCGCGCACCCGTTCCCTCGCGCGTTGGCGCCCGCCGTGCACGCGCAGGTACGCCGTGGCGAACGGGCCGAGCAGCCAGGGCCAGGCGCTGCCGGAATGGTACGCCGCATCGCGCTCGTGCGGCGGCCCCTGGAACCTGCCGCGGTAGCCGGGCTCGGATGGCGCGAGTGTGCGCACGCCCAGCGGGACGAGCAGCTCGCGCTCCACGGCCTCGACGACGCCCCGCATCTGCTCGTGCGTGAGCGGCGAGTGCCGCAGCGAGACCGCGAGGAGCTGGTTCGGCCGGAGCGCGGGATCCGGCCGGCCATCGTCGCCCAGGACATCGAACAGGCACCGCCGATCCGGATTCCAGAACGCGCGGAACGCGGAGCGCGCGCGGCGCGCCATGGCCTCGTACTCGCCGGGATCTCCGCCGAACGCTTGCGCGAGGCCGGCGGCGCGGAGCAGCGCGTTGTACCAGAGCGCGTTGATCTCGACGGCGCGCCCCGCGCGCGGCGTGACCACCCAGCCGCCCACCTTGGCGTCCATCCACGTGAGCTGCACACCCTCTACGCCCTGCCGGACGAGGCCGTCCGGCTCGAGGCGGATGCCGAAGCGCGTGCCGCGCGTGTATGCGCGGAGCACACGTTGCACGGCCGGCCAGAACGGGCGCGCATCGCCGCCCGCATCGTGAAGCGCGGCGACGGCCTCGACGAACCACAGGGAGGCGTCCGCAGCGTTGTAGTGGTCGGCCGGGACCTCGCCGCCGTCATCCGGGAAGCGGTTGGGGATGAGCCCGTCACGCTGCTGCGCGGCGAAGGCGCGCAGCACGGCCTCTGCATCCTCTATGCGCCCGAGCGCGAGGCAGAGGCCCGGGATCGAGATCATCGCATCGCGGCCCCAGTCCGTGAACCAGGGATAGCCGGCGATGATGGTGCGCGCGTCGTCGCGCTCGACGAGGAACGCGTCCGCGGCGAGGCCGAGCCTCGCGCCGAGGCCCGCGAGCCACTCGTCCGCTCCGCCCAGCCGGCGCCCGCGCGCAGCCGCCTCGGCGCGCCTGCGCCGCTCCGCTGCCGCCCATTCCACGGCGCGATCCAGCCGCACGGGGTGCGTGGCACACGCCAGACGCCACGACCGGCCCGCCGCGAGCGGCACGCGCAGCACGCCGGGCTGGAAGAGGTCCTCCCGGTCGTCCAGTCCGCGCTCCGCCTCGCGCGGGTAGATCGTGCGGTAATACCAGCGCGGGTCGGGGTGCCACTCGCCGCCATCGTGTGTCAGGACGAGCGGCGGGATCCGGGGGTACGGGTGGTACGTGATGCGGCCGGTTTCGACCACGGCCTCCTGCGCCACGACGTCGTTGGCGCTGACCAGGGCGTGATCGCTACGGCCGGCCACGAGCGGGCGCAGCTCCAGCAGCGCGTCCCCGCCGCGGAGATGATAGAGGACGACGACGGCGCCCGCAGAGCGCGCGACGAACAGCGCCTTCGTCAGGGTGAGCGAGCCCAACCGGTACTGCCACACCGGCCAGGGATCGAGCCGGAACGACTCGAGCCAGCGATGGCCGGTCGGGTACACGGTGCCTGGATAGTAGTTGGTGCCGAGCTCGTAGCGCTCGCCGGTCGCGGTCACGACCGCCTCTTCCAGCCGCGAGAGCAGCACGATCCGGTCTGCGGGCGGCCGCCGCGCCACGACCAGCACGGCGTGGTAGCGGCGCGTGTTGGCGCCGGCCGCAGTCCCAGATGCGTACCCGCCACGGCCGTCGGGCTCGAGCCACTCGAGCGAGGCGGCGTCCTCCAGGTCGTGCAGGCGGGCGGCGGGGATGGAGATCGGGGGCGGAAGCGACACGGCCGAACGTCAGCGCGTGGCTGAGGCCAGGGCCAGCCCGGCCAGGATGCCGAGGCCGTCCCAGACCAGGTCCTTCCCACTGAAGAGACCGCCGGCCCGCCGGTCGCGCCACTCCTTCCAGAGGCCGGCGGCCAGGGCTGCGGCCGCAGCGCCGGCCATCGCGGGCTCCCGGTCCAGGCCTGCCGTGCGCAGCGCGCCGAAGGCGAGGTTGGTCCCGCCGAACGAGGCGAGGAAATGGCGCAGCTTGTCCTCGGCCAGCCAGCGGTCCTCCTGCTGCAGGGGGGCGGGGACCGGAAGGAGGCGGGCGCAGGCGGGCGCCGGCGCCTGGATCACCGAGGAAACGCACGGACCCGCTGCGGAGCAGGGCGGCGGGTCGTCACCCGGCGCCGGGATGGCGATCGCCGCACAGAGCGCGAGGGCCGCGAGCGCCGTCATGGTGCCGAGCCGGTGGTCGGAAGGGGGCTGGCGGCCCGTGCCGCGGCGCGCGTCGCCTCGAGCGCCCGGCGCCAGCCGGCGAGGAGCGCCGCCCGGGCGGCGGGGGCCATGGCGGGCGTGAAGCGTGCCGGCTCGCCGCCGCGCGAGGCGAGGAAGGTCTCCGCGTCCGGCCAGACGCCTGCCGCGAGCCCGGCCAACCCCGCCGCACCCAGCGCCGTCGTCTCGACAAGCCGCGGGCGCAGCACCGGGATGCCGAGCACATCCGCCTGGAACTGCATGAGCCAGTCGTTCTGCGCGGCGCCGCCGTCCACGGCGAGCTCACGTGCGTCCACGCCGGAATCAGCGACCATCGCGTCCAACACGTCGTGCGTCGAGTACGCCATCGCCTCGAGCGCGGCGCGGGCGAGATGCGCGCGTCCGACGCCGCGCGTCAGCCCGACGATCGTCCCACGCGCCTCGGCATCCCAGTGCGGCGCGCCCAGGCCGACGAAGGCGGGGACGAAGTAGACGCCGTCGTTGGACTCGAGCGAGCGGGCCAGCGCCTCGGTTTCGGCGGCGCGCGCGATGATGCCCAGCCCGTCCCGCAGCCACTGGATCGCAGCGCCGGCGATGAAGATGGCGCCCTCGAGCGCGTAGGCCGGCTCGCCACGGGGCCCGCACGCGACGGTGGTGAGCAGGCCGCGGCGCGACCCGACCCGCGTCTGCCCGGTGTGCAGCAGCAGGAACGCGCCCGTGCCATACGTGTTCTTCGCCAGGCCGGGCGCCCAGCAGCCCTGGCCGAACAGCGCGGCCTGCTGGTCCCCGGCCACGCCCGCGATCGGGATGGCGGCTCCGAAGAGCGCGGGGCCCGTCTCGCCGAAGCTCCCGCCGGACGGCCGCACCTCGGGCAGCAGCGCGCGCGGCACGCCGAACAATGCGAGCAGCTCGTCATCCCACTCCAGGCGATCGATGGCGAAGAGCAGCGTGCGCGATGCGTTCGTCGGATCCGTGGCGTGCACGCGCCCGCCCGTCAGCTTCCAGATCAGCCACGAATCGATCGTGCCCGCGGCGAGGTCGCCGGCCTCCGCGCGGCGGCGCAGCTCCGGCACGTGCTCCAGCAGCCATGCGAGCTTGGTCGCCGAGAAGTAGGGGTCGAGGACGAGGCCGGTCCGCTCACGGATCCAGGGCTCGCGACCCCCTTCCCGCAGCTCCCGGCAGAGCGGCGCCGTCCGCCGGTCCTGCCAGACGATTGCGCGGCCCACGGGCGCGCCCGTCGCGCGATCCCAGACCACCACGGTTTCCCGCTGGTTGGTGATCCCGATGGCGGCCGGCGTGACGCCCGCTGCGGCCACCGCCTCCCGGGCCGTGCGCAACGTGACCGCCCAGATCTCTTCCGGGTCGTGCTCGACCCAGCCGGGTTGCGGGTAGTGCTGCGTGATCTCGGCGTAGGCGCGGCCCAGCACCCGGCCGTCGCGCCCCAGCACGAGACAGGTGGTGCCGGTGGTCCCCTGGTCGATGGCGAGGATCGCGGACACGGTCAGACCTCGCCGCCGGAGCGCGCGAGCGCGGCATGCACGGCTGCGGCCCGCGCGGTGCTGCGCGCCGCCGCCTCCACCGCGACCCTGCCCTCGGCACCCACCGCGCGGCGGATCGCCTCTGCATACGGCTGGCGCAGCACGCCGCGATCGGTGATGATCGCGGTCACGAGCTCCGCGGGCGTCACGTCGAACGCCGGGGTGTAGACGGGCACGTCCGAGGGCGCGGTCAGGCGGCCGAAGCCGCGACGGACCTCGTCCGGATGACGCTCCTCGATCGGGATGCCGGCACCCGTCGGCGTGGCGGGGTCCAGCGTGCTCGTCGGCGCCGCGACGTAGAAGGGGATGCCATGATGCCGGGCCAGCACGGCCAGCGAATAGGTGCCGATCTTGTTGGCCACGTCCCCGTTCGCCGCGATGCGATCGGCGCCGACGATGACGAGCCGGATCTTGCCCTGCCGCATGAGCGTGCCGGCCATGCTATCCACGATCAGCGTCGTGGGGACGCCCGCGCGCTGTAGCTCCCACGCCGTGATGCGGCTGCCCTGAAGCAGTGGGCGCGTCTCGTCCACATAGACGTGCACCTCGCGCCCGGCGAGGTGCGCGAGGTAGACGGGCGCGAGCGCCGTCCCCATACCTGCCGTCGCGAGCGCGCCCGCGTTGCAATGGGTGAGGATGCCGACCGGGCCGTCCGGCAGCAGGCCGAGGCCGTTCTCGCCGATGCGGCCGCACATCGCGCGGTCCTCCTCGAGGATCGCGGTCGCCTCCGCGCGCAGCGCGAGCGCGATCGCGGCGCAGGGCGCGCCCGCCATTGCCGCAACGCGGCGCGCCATCCGGTCGATCGCCCACGAGAGATTCACTGCGGTCGGCCGCGCGGCGCGCAGGATCCGGCACGCCTCCTCGAAGCGCGCCCGGAACTCCGGCGCGGGCCGGTCGGTCCAGCGCTCCATCTCGACGGCGAGGCCGAGGGCGGCCGCGACGCCGATGGCCGGCGCGCCGCGCACGCGCAGCGTGGCGATCGCCTCGGCGACGTCGCGCGCAGACCTCAGCCGCAGCCGCACTTCGGCTTCAGGCAGTCGGGTCTGGTCCAGCACGTCCACCGCGCGGGTGTCCGCAGACCAGCGTACGGCTTCGGGGAGGCTCATGGTTCGAGCGGCTCGAGGCCGCGGAAGTTGTAGCGCCATCCGAGGGCGCGGAGGAGGGAGATCATCCGCGAAACCGGCAGCCCCACCACCGCGAAGAAGTCGCCGTCGATCAGGTCCACGAGCGCCGCGCCGAGGCCCTGGATGCCGTACGCCCCTGCCTTGTCCATGGGCTCACCCGTGGCCACGTACTCCTCGGCGGTGGTGCGGTCGAAGGGACGAAACCGGACGCGGGCGCCCTCGACCGAGCTCTCGATCCGGCCGCCCGGCGCGACGACGGCGATGCCGGTCTCGACCCGGTGCTCGCGCCCGGCGAGCCGCGTCAGCATGCGCACGGCATCCGCTTCGTCCCGCGGCTTGCCGAGGATCTCGCCATCCAGCACGACGATCGTGTCACAGCCGATGACGAGCCCGTCCGGCCGGGTCGCCGCGACGGCCTCCGCCTTCTCCCGCGCGAGCCGCTCGGCGTGCAACGCCGCCGGCTCGCCCTCCCGCCAGGATTCGTCCACGCGCGGCACCACGACCTCGAAGCTCAGCCCGAGCATGCGCAGCAACTCGGCGCGGCGCGGCGATCCGGATGCAAGAATGAGCGGCGGGGTCGAACGGCGTGCCGCGTCCCGCTCCGCGCCGGCACCCGCGGCCGCCCTCCCTTCCGGCGGCCAGGCGGCCAGCGTGCTCATCGCTCCACGATCAGTGTGACGGGTCCGTCGTTCACCAGCTCCACCTCCATCATCGCACCGAACTCGCCCGTCTCGACCGGCCCGGGCGCGCGCTCGCGCAGGAGCTGGACGAAGCGCTCGTAGAGGGGGATGGCGACCTCCGGCGGCGCCGCCTCGATGAAGCTGGGCCGCCGGCCCTTCTGCGCGTCGCCGTAGAGGGTGAACTGGCTGACCACGAGCAGCCCGCCCCCCACCTCGTCCAGCGCCCGGTTCATCTTGCCGTCCGCGTCCGGGAACAGCCGCAGCCCAACGACCTTGTCGGCCATCCAACGGAGTTTCTCCTCCGTGTCGTCCGCGCGCAAGCCCACGAGCAGCAGATAGCCGGTCCCGATGCGGCCGACCGTGCGGCCGCCGACGCGGACCTCGGCGCGAGCGACGCGCTGGAGCACCACCCGCATCGGGTCACTCGACCGTCACGGACTTCGCGAGGTTGCGCGGCTGGTCCACGTTGCACCCGCGCATGACCGCGATGTGGTACGCCAGGAGCTGGAGCGGGACCGTGGCCAGGATCGGGGTCAACATGTCCAGCGTCTTGGGGATCGTGATGAGGTGGTCCACTTTCCGCGGCAACTCGTGGTTGCCGTCCGTCACCACCGCGATGACGCGGCCGCCTCGCGCCTTCACCTCCTCCACGTTCGACACGATCTTGCTGTAAACCGCGTCGTTGGGCGCGATGACCACCACCGGCATGTTCTCGTCGATCAACGCGATGGGCCCGTGCTTCATCTCGGCGGCCGGGTAACCCTCCGCGTGGATGTAGCTGATCTCCTTCAGCTTGAGCGCGCCCTCCAGGGCGGCCGGGAAGTTGTAGCCGCGGCCCAGGTAGAGGAAGTTCGTGCTGTCCTTGTAAATGCGCGCCAGCTCGCGGATCGCATCGTTCAGGGCGAGCATCTGCTCGACCTGCTCGGGCAGACGCCGCAACGCCGCGATGATCTCCCGCGCCTGGAGCAGCGAGAGCGTGCCGCGCAAGCGCGCCATCAGCACCGTGAACATCACCAGCGTTACGACCTGGCTCGTGAACGCCTTGGTCGAAGCGACGCCGATCTCCGGGCCGGCGTGGAGGTAGATGCCGCCGTCCGCCTCGCGCGCGATCGTCGATCCCACGACGTTCACGATCCCCAACACCGTGGCGCCGCGCTGCCGCGCCTCCCGCAGAGCCGCCAGCGTGTCCGCCGTCTCGCCCGATTGGCTGATGACGATCACCAGCGTGTCCGGCCCGATCACCGGATTGCGGTAGCGGAACTCGGACGCATACTCGACCTCGACCGGGATGCGGGCGATCTCCTCGAGCAGGTACTCCCCGATCAGCCCAGCGTGCCACGACGTGCCGCACCCGATCAGGGTGATGTTGCGCACGGCCTTCAGCTCGTCCGGCGTCAGGTTCAACCCGCCGAACCGCACCATGCCCTCGTCTTCCAGCAGCCGGCCGCGCATCGCGTTGCGCAGCGTCTCGGGCTGCTCGAAGATCTCCTTGAGCATGAAGTGCTCGTGGCCGCCCTTCTCGATCGCCGCGAGGTCCCAGTTGACGTGGATGACCTCTTTCGAGACCCGATCGCCCTCCAGCGAGGCCGTGTGATACCCGTCCGGCGTCAGCACCGCGATCTCGCCGTCATCCAGGTAGACGACCCGGCGGGTGTGCTGCACCACCGCCGCGGCATCGCTCGCCACGAAATTCTCCCCCTGCTCCCCGACGCCTAACAGCAGCGGGCTGCCGCGCCGCGCGACCACGATCTTGCCCGGCTCGTGGCTGGTCAGCACCGCCAGGCCGTACGTCCCCTCCACCTGGCTGAGGACCGCACGCAGCGCTTCCTCCAGGGAGCCCTCGTAGGCCTCCTCGAGCATGTGCGCGATGACTTCCGTGTCCGTCTCCGTGCGCAGCTCGTGGCCGAGGGCCTCTAGCTTCTGCCGCAGCGTCCCCGCGTTCTCGATGATGCCGTTGTGCACCACCGCGAACCGACCGCCGCAGTCCACGTGCGGGTGCGCGTTCTGCGTCGTCGGTGCGCCGTGCGTCGCCCAGCGGGTGTGCGCGATCCCGCACGTGCCGACCGGCTGGCCGCCGTTGCGCAGCAGCTCCTCCAGCTCCGAGATCTTGCCGGCCGCCTTGCGCGTCTCCAGCCGCCCGTCCACGAGGATGGCCAACCCGGCCGAGTCATAGCCCCGGTACTCGAGGCGGTGGAGTCCCTCGATCAACAGGGGCGCCGCAGGCCGGTGCCCCACGTATCCGACGATCCCGCACATTCGTTCGCTCCGCGATTCGTAGCCTGGATTGGACGGCGCCGGGACCCGCCAGGGGACGGGCGCGCCAGGAAGGGGTGCAGGCCTCGCGGCCCGGGTCCCCGGGCCACGGGCGCAGGCCCCGCGGCCCGGGACCCGGCGGCCGGCACCCTCTTTCCCGGCACCAACCGTGCCCGCGGAGCGGGCCGATCACGCGGGCGGCCCGCCCCCGGTCGCGGCCGCGCCGGCCCGCCGCCCACTCCGCTCCAGCGCCTCCCGCGCCCGGGCGACCAGGGCCCGCGCCTCCGCCTCCGCCGGCGCCTCAGCGATGATGCGGAGAATCGGCTCCGTTCCCGACGGCCGTAGATGCAGCCACTTCCCGTCATCGGGCCACGCGAGCCACAGGCCGTCCTGCCGGTCGGACGCCGGTGCGTCCAGCTCCTGCTCCAGCACCTGGTAGCTCGCCTCCAGCGGACCCGCGTCCCGGGGGAGCTTCTCCTTGACGATCACATAGCGGCGCTGACGCCCCACGTGTTCCTCCAATGCCACATCTGTCTCCAGCAGGAGCTGGAGCACCAGCGCCGCCGCGACCGCCGCGTCCCGCGTCAGGTGCACGTCCGGCAGGATGACGCCGCCGTTCCCTTCCCCACCCACCACCGCCCCCGCCGCCTGCATGCGCCGGGCGACGTTGATCTCGCCGACCGGCGCGCGGAGGAACGGCACGCCGGCGGCCGCCGCCACGTCCTCGACCACGCGGCTGGTGGACAGGTTGGTGACGACGGGCCCCTTGCGATGCCGCAGGACCAGCATCGCGGCGAAGGCCAGCGTGTAGTCCTCACCGATGGCGCGGCCGCGCTCGCTGACCAGGGCCAGGCGGTCGCCGTCGGGGTCCGTCGCGAGCCCGATGTCCGCGCCGCTCTCACGCACCAGCCGCTCGAGGTCGCCGAGGTTCTCCGCCACCGGCTCAGGCGGACGGGGGAAACGGCCGTGCGGCTCGAGCCCGATGCCGATGACCTCGCAGCCGAGCGCCTGCAGCAGCGGCGGCAGGAGCACCGCGCCGGCGCCGTAGACGCAGTCCAGGGCGACGCGGAAACGGCGCCGCCGCAGGGCAGGCACGTCCAGGTATGGAATGCGGAGCACGGCCTCGATGTGACGCTCGACGGCGGCATCGTCCCGGACGACGTCGCCCACGCCGTCCCACGCGCACCAGGGCAGCGGCCGATCCTGGACGAACGCGCGCATGCGCGGCCCCTCCTCCGCGTCCAGGAACATCCCCGCACGGGAGGCGAGCTTGAGCGCGTTCCACTCGACGGGGTTGTGGCTCGCCGTGACGACGATGCCGCCGTCCGCGGCGTGGTGCCGGATCGAGAGGAGCGCGGTGGGCGTGGGCGCGAGGCCGAGGTCGACGACGTCGCACCCGACGGCCTGGAGCGCAGCCATGGCCGCGGAGGCGAACATCGGGCCGGAGGTGCGGGCGTCCCGCGCGAGGACGACGCGGGGCCGCTCGCGCTCGCACCCCTCGCGCAGGTACGCGCCGAACGCGGCGGCGAAGCGCGAGACGACCTCGGGCGTGAGCTCCACGCCCACGCGACCGCGCACGCCCGAGACACTGACCATGAGGCCGGGAGGGATCTCGAACGCCATGCGGACTCCTGGTGGAAACGGAAAAGGCGGCCGGCGTTCGAATGCCATACGCGCGGCGCGCCCTGGCAAACGAAGGTAAATGAAGTGACCGAGGCGGGTCAACCGGCCACCGGGGTTGCCGGCGATGCGCGCGGGCGAACCGCCGCCGCGCCGGGAACGTGCTCTACAGCGAGCGCACGAGCAGATCCAGCACGCCGTCGGGGTTGTCCGCGTTGAGCCAGTGGCCACCGGCAAGGCGGTGCAGGTGGACCCGGCCGGTGCGCCGCCCGATCTCCTCGATGCGCGCGCACGCATCCTCGGTGAGCACGCTGGACTCGATCGCCTTGACGACGTGGATGTGCGCCGAGCCGGGCGGATCCTCGAGCACCGTCCACAGGTCCGTGCGGAAGAAGTCCCGCAACAACGCCTCGATGCCGTCCAGGTCCAGCCGCCAGCGATAGCCGCCGTCCGCCGGCTCGAGGTTCGTGGACACCCACTGCGCCACGCCGGTCTCGAAGCCCTCCGCCTCGATGGCGCGCACGGCCGCTTCCCGCGTCGGGAAGGTGGCGGGAACGCGCCGCAGCGCCTCCAGCATGCGCCACGCGCTGCCGCCGGGCGGGCCCGCAGCGGGCGTCGAGTCGATCACCCACACCTGCTCGAGGTGCGCGCCGTGCGCACGCGCGTACTCCAGTGCGACCTTGCCGCCGAACGAGTGCCCCAGGATCACGGGCACGGCGAGACCGAGGGTCTCGACCAGGCGGTGCACGTCCGCCGCCGCGGCGCCGATGGTGTGCGGCGGCGAGGCGGAACGGGATCCGCCGTGCAGTCGCAAGTCCACGAGCAGCGCGCCCCATTCCGGCCGCGCGCGGACCAGCCGGCGGGCGATCGATCCCCAGTTCCGGCCGGCGCCGAACACGCCGTGCAGGAAGGGCAGCCAGCGGTCCGGGCTCGCCCCCGGCGCGACGATGCGATCATGATTCAGCAGCGGCTCGCTCACCATCTCCCCTCCGGACACCGTGGCGCGCACACACGCG
>DATCLK010000221.1:0-2158 GCA_036563975.1 Longimicrobiales bacterium
CTGCACCGCCTTCGCATCGCCTTCCTTCGGCAGGAACTCGGCGTACGGGAAGCTGGTGCCGACCATGAGCAGCGTGTCGCAGTCCATCATCAGGTCCCAGCTCGGCTTGGTGCCGAGCAGGCCGATGGCGCCGGTGACGTACGGCAGGTCGTCCGGCAGCACCGCCTTGCCGAGGAGCGCCTTGGCCACGCCGGCGCCGAGCAGCTCCGCGGTTTCCTCGACCTCGTCCGCCGCCTGCAGCGCGCCCGCGCCCACGAGCATCGCGACCTTCTTGCCTTCGTTCAGGATGTCCGCCGCGCGGCGCAGGTCCTCATCCTTCGGGATCACCCGCGGCTCGGACCAGGCGATGCCGGTGAAGGTGGCGCCGTGCACGCGCGGCGGCGACTCGACCTCGTCCATCTCCTGGACGTCGTTCGGGAAGATGATGCAGGTGACCGTGCGCTCCGCTTTCGCGATGCGGACCGCGCGATCCACGAGCGTGCGGGCCTGGGACGGCGTGGTGCAGACCTGGACGTATTCGGACGCCACGTCCTTGAACAGGTTGGGAAGGTCGACCTCCTGCTGGAAGTCGCCGCCGAGCGCGAACGTCGCGGACTGCCCCACGATCGCGACCACTGGCTGGTGGTCCATCTTCGCGTCGTAGAGGCCGTTCAGGAGATGGATCGCGCCCGGACCCGACGTCGCCATGCACACGCCGACTTCGCCCGTGAACTTGGCGTGCGCGCACGCCATGAACGCGGCCATCTCCTCGTGCCGGACCTGGATGTATTCTATCCGGTCGCTGGCACGATCCAGCGCGCCGAGGAAGCCGTTGATGCCGTCGCCGGGGTAGCCGAAGACCCGGCGGATCCCCCAGTCGCCGAGGCGCTGGACGACGTAGTCGCTGACGGTGCGGGCCATGAGGGCACCCTCCGGTGGCGAGCGAGGCCGCGGGTGGGGGCGCAGCGTCCGGTACCGGCTCGCCCGCGGCCGTGCCGTGCGCCGCGTGCAGCTTCCGTACCTCGCGGCCGCGCCGGTGAGCCTTTTCGGGGCCGGATTCCGATCGTGGAAAGTGGAGCGCGGCGGATGATCCGCTGCCACCTCAGGAGGGTGTCACCATGAGAGCATGGAGATCGCGTCCTGGACCGCTGTGGCTCGCGCCGGGTGATTCCCCCCGGTCGTATTCCGAGCCAGAGGCGCCAGGCCCGTCAGACTACTTCCACGACAGCGTGCGTGCCATGCGTAGCCGCTCGAGCACCGTCCTCACGGTGATCACCGTGATTCTCCTCGCGTGCGGCGACCGCGGCGAGCCGCGGGCGATCGCGCCCGAGCCGTGCCGCGCGCAGGCGGTCTACGAGCAAGCCGCGCTGGACCGAGTCGCCGAGCAGGACGTTCGGGTGGCGGAGCCCGCGGCTTCACGCCGCATCGAGCCGACGCCGGGGTAGTCGGCCCGCGTCCGCGCGCTGACCCTTGACCGTCGGGATCGTGAACCAGATGGTCGTGCCCATGCCCAGCTCGCTCTCCGCGTGGATGCGCCCGCCGTGCGCCTCGACGATTCCGCGCGCGATGGCGAGGCCCAGGCCTGCACCGCCGCGCCGCCGCTTGGCCTGCCAGAACGGGTCGAAGACGTGCGGCAACTGGTCGGGAGGGATGCCGGGGCCGGTGTCACGGACCCAGAAGCGGATGTGCTCGTCCGCCGCCTCGGCGCCCAGCTCGATCCGCCCGCCCCTGGGCGTGAACTTGATCGCGTTGCCGAGCAGGTTCGAAAAGACCTGGAGTAGCCGGTCGCGGTCGGCCCACACGTCCGGCAGTCGCTCCGGCAGCGCGGCGGTCAAACGCTCGCCTTCCTTCTCCGCCTGACCGCGGTGCAGCTCCAGCGCCTCTCGCGCGACCTCGACGCTCGCGACGGGTCCGCACTCCAGCGAGAACGTCCCCGCCTCGAGCCGCGCGACATCCAGCAGGTCATCGATCAGCCGGTCCGCGCGCTGCACGCTTCGCTTCACGATTTCGAGCTGCTTGCGCGCCGTCTCCTCATCCAGCGGCGTGATTGCCTCGAGCAGCCCGGCGCTCAGCTCGATCGTGTGCAGCGGGTCGCGCAGATCGTGACTGACGAAGGCCAGCATCTCGTCGCGGACGCGGGTCGCCCGCCGAGCCTCGGCGTAGAGCCGTGCATTCTCGA
>DATCLK010000222.1:0-21080 GCA_036563975.1 Longimicrobiales bacterium
ACGCTGGCGTTCAACCAGGGGGCCGCGTTCAGCCTGCACCTGGGCAGCGCGTCGCGCTGGATCTTCATGGGGCTGTCGGTGGTCGCCCTGTGGATCCTCGCCGCGCTCTACCGCGCGGCGCTGCCGGAGGACCGGCTGCGGCTGTGGTCCGTCTCGCTGGTCACCGCCGGCGCGCTGGGCAACCTGTTCGACCGCGTGCGGTGGGACCGGGGCGTCGTGGACTTCATCGGCCCGATCGACCTGGGCTTCATGCTGTGGCCGGTGTTCAACGTCGCGGACATGGCCATCACGTGCGGCGGCATCATGCTGGCGATCTCGCTGTGGCTGGAGGGGCGGGGCGACGGAGCGGCGAAGCGAGCGGCCGAGCCGGCGGGCGAGGCGCCCGGGAGTTGAGGGCGCCGCGTGGCGTGGGGGCCGCGTCGCCGCCCGCCGGCCTCAGTCTGCGCCGGGCGGGACGCGGTTGCGCAGGCTGGATGCGATGCCGATGATCGCGATCCCCGTCAGCACGACGATGCCGATGATGATCCAGGTGCGCGACACGCCGAGTTGCACCGCCGCCATCGCGAGCCCGCCGAGCAGCACCAGGAATCCGACGATGTAGAGCGCGAGGGACATAGCACACCCCGGGCGCGGGTTGCCGTGCCGCACCCGGGGTGGAGGGCAATTGTCGTACCGCGCCGCAGGCGCGGCGCGACGGGAGCTACCGGCGCCCCGATCGCGCCGCGCGCCGCACGGCCGTGGCCGCCGGCTCGGCCAGCGCGGTCTCGACGATGCGGGCCTGCTCGCGCTCGTGCGCGTTGGCGAAGCCCTCCGCCGGACTGGCCCGTTCGGGCCGGCCGACGTACGCCAGCCGCGCGCGATCCCCGATCAGCGCCGCCAGGCGCGGCCTCAGCGCGTACCAGGCGCCCATGTTCTCCGGCTCCTCCTGGACCCAGACCACCTCGTCCACCTCGGGATAACCCGCCAGCACCTCGGCGACCTCCGCCTCGGGGAACGGGTAGAGCTGCTCGATCCGCACGATGGCCACCTGCGTGGCTGCGGAGTAGTGCTCGCTGGTCACGAGGTCGTAGTAGACCTTGCCGGTGCAGAGCAGCAGGCGGCGGATCTCGCTGGCGCGCTCGCGCGCCGCGTCGTCATCCAGCACCGGGCGGAAGCGGCCGCTGACGAGGTCGGCCAGGCGCGACGTCGCACGCGGATGGCGCAGCAGACTCTTGGGCGTGAAGACGACCAGCGGCCGACGCTCCTCGCTCAACGCCTGGCTGCGCAGCAGGTGGAAGTAGTTCGCCGGCGTCGTCGGGTCCACGACCCGCATGTTGCCCTCGGCGGCGAGCTGGAGGAAGCGCTCGATGCGAGCGCTGGAGTGCTCGGGCCCCTGTCCCTCGTAGCCGTGCGGCAGCAGCAGCGTGAGGCGGGAGGGCTGCCCCCACTTCGCCCGGCCGGCGGAGATGAACTGGTCGATCACGACCTGCGCGCCGTTGGCGAAGTCGCCGAACTGCGCTTCCCAGATCACCAGCGTCTCGGGCGCCGCGACGCTGTATCCGTACTCGAAGCCCATCACGCCCAGCTCGGAGAGCGGGCTGTTGTGGACCTCGAAGCCCGCACGCGCATCGCGCAGGTTGGCGAGCGGGCAGTAGCGCGCGCCGGTGTTCACGTCGTGGAGCACCAGGTGGCGCTGGCTGAACGTGCCGCGCTGCGTGTCCTGGCCGGTCATGCGGATCGGCGTGCCCTCCACGAGCAGCGAGGCGAAGGCCAGGGCCTCCGCGTGCGCCCAGTCGATGGGCCCGTCCGCCTCGAGCACGCGCGCACGGCGCTCGAGCTGCCGCGCGAGCTTGGGGTTGACGGCGAAGTCCTCCGGCCACGAGTGCAGCTCGCGGTCCAGGGCGAGGAGCCGCTCGGCGGGCACGCCGGTCTCGATGACCTCGACCGGCCCCAGCGCGTGCTCCTGCTGGTCCGCCCCCAACGGGCCATTGCTCGTGGCCCCGCTGCGCACCCGGTCCTGAGCCTCGATCAGCCGCTGGTGCGTGGCCTCCTCCAGCGCGCGCGCGTCCGCTTCCGTGATCACGCCACGGGCGATGAGCTCGCGCTCCCACAGCTTGCGCACCGGGGGATGGTTCTGGATGGTCTGGTACATGCGCGGCTGCGTGTACGACGGCTCGTCGCCCTCGTTGTGGCCGTGACGGCGGTAGCCGATCAGGTCGACGAGCACGTCGCTGCGGAAGCGCTCGTAATAGGCCATGGCCAGCCGGATCACGGCCAGGCACGCCTCCGGATCGTCCGCGTTGACGTGGAAGATCGGGATGTCGAAGCCGAGGGCCATGTCGCTCGCGTAGCGGTTCGAGCGGCCCTCGTGCGGATCGGTCGTGAAGCCGATCTGGTTGTTGACGATGATGTGCAGCGTCCCGCCCGTCCGGTAACCCTCGAGCTGCGCGAGGTTGAGCGTCTCGGCCACGATGCCCTGGCCGGAGAACGCGGCATCGCCGTGGATCAGCACGGGCAGGACGGCCTTCTCGTCCCGGCTCATCGTGCGGGACCGGCGGTCCGTCTGCTTCGCGCGCGCCATCCCTTCGACGACCGGGTCCACAGCCTCGAGGTGGCTGGGGTTGGGCGCGAGCGTGACGGTGAGGGGCACGCCGGACGCCGTGGCGTACGTTCCCTCTGCGCCGAGGTGGTACTTGACGTCTCCGCTGGTGCCGAGCCGCGCGTGCTGGCCCTCGAATTCCGCGATCAACGCGGTGTACGGCCGCCCCAGCACGTGGGCCAGCACGTTGAGCCGGCCACGGTGCGCCATGCCGAGCACGACCTCGCGCGCGCCGGCCGCGGCCGCACGCTCGATGGCGAGGTCGAGCATCGGCACGAGCATGTCGTTGCCCTCGATGGAGAAGCGCTTGGCGCCCAGGTAGGCGCGATGCAAGAACTGCTCGAACCCCTCGACCTCGACGAGGCGCGCGAGCAGGCGGCGCTGCTCCTCGGGGCTCAGCGGACGCCGGTGCTCACCCGACTCGATCGCATCCCGCAGCCAGTTGCGCCGGACCGGGTCTTCCAGGTGCTCGTACTCGTAGCCGATGGTGCCGCAGTACGTGGCACGCAGCCAGCGGACCACGTCCGCCGCCGTCTCGCCGACCTTGCCGAGGCCGAACACCTCCGCCGGTACTGCCTCCAGCTCTTCCGGCGAGATGCCATGGAACGAGGGGTCCAGGGTGGGATGGCCCACGGGCTCGGAGCCGAGTGGGTCGAGCTTCGCCGCCCAGTGCCCGTTCAGTCGGTATGCTGCGAGCAGCTTTCCGGCCGCCACGGCCGCCCGGAGCTGTGCGATGCTGGCCGGCGCGGCCGCCTCCGCCGCCTCCACCCCGAGTCTCCCGGCCAGCGGCGCGAACACCCGTCTCCACTGCTCGTCCACCGAGCCGGGGCTGCGCAGGTACTGCTCGAACATCTCCTGCGCATAACCGACGTTGTACGTGTCAAACACCGATGATGGATCCACGGCTTTCATGTCGCTCCTCTAGCGCCGCCCCGCATCCCTGCCTCGCTCGACGCATTCAGTCAGTACCCCCCACTCCGGGGCCGGTTCTCTGCGCGCAGCGCGTCGATGGCGGGGAATCGGGCGGCCCGTTCGCCAGCACCGGCGCCGGCGGGTGACCCCGGAGGGCCGCGAAAAGATAACAGGAGCCACCGCAAAGTCCAGCCGCGCCGGCAGATAGGGAGCCGGGGACGGAGCGCTGTGCGGCAGACCGGCGGTGGATGCCACGCCGACTCTACGGGATTGGATGCGCCGCGAGGGGGCGTCGCGGCTACGCCGCGCGGCGGTCGACCGGCGGCAGCGGGGCGAGACCCCCGCCGGCTTCCGTGCGGAGCCGGAGCCAGGCCTGCACGAAGTCCTCGAGCCGCGCCGCGACCGCCTCGTGGACCTCCGCGGCCGGCCGGCGGAAGAGCAGCTCGAGCGCGTCATCCACGTGGTCCACCGTGTGGATGTGGAACTCGCCGCGCCTCACCGCCTCGACGACCTCGGAGCGCAGCACGAGATGGCGCGCGTTGCGGGCCGGCACGATCACGCCCTGCTCGCCCGTGAAGCCCTGGATCCGGCACGCGTTGAAGAATCCCTCGACCTTCTGGAGCACGCCACCCACGGGCTGGGCGTTGCCGAGCTGGTCCACCGAGCCGGTGATGGCCAGGTCCTGCCGCAGCGGCAGCATCGCGATGGCGGACAGCAACGCCATCAGCTCGGCCAGACTCGCGCTGTCGCCCTCCACGGCCTCGTAGACCTGCTCGAAGGCGAGCGTCGCAGTGAGGGCGAGGGGGCGCTCCCGGCCGTAGCGCTGGTTGAGGTACCCGCTGAGGATGAGCACCGCCTTGCTGTGGATCGGCCCGCCCAGCGTGGACTCGCGTTCGATGTCCACGACCCCGCGGGCGCCCAGCGACACGGATGCGCTGACGCGCACCGGCCGGGCGAAGGAGTAGCCGCCCACATCGATGACCGACAGCCCGTTCGCCTGGCCGACCGCCTCGCCCCGCGTCGAGACCAGCAGCGTCCCCGCCTCGATGAGGCGGTGCAGCTCCTCCTCCAGGCGGTCCACGCGCCGGATGCGCGCCGCGATGGCGGCCTCCACGGCCGCGCGGGTGACCGGCGTGGGCTGCGCCGCCGGCACGGCCCACTCCGCCCCGCCATCCGCGCCCGCTCCGCCGTCCGCCGCGGCGCGGGCTCGCGCGGGCGCGCCGCCGGCGCCGTTCGCCCCTGCCCGGAACGCGGCCTCCCGCACCAGGTCCGCCAGCACGCTGAGCTGCGCCGTCAGCCTCGTCTGGTCGCCCGCCAGCCGGGACGCGTACTCGATCGTCGCGGCGACCGCCTCGGCGTCGAAGGGCGGCAGGCCCTCGGCCTGGCAGCGCGCGGCGATGAAGCGCGCGTACTGCCGCTCCGCCTCCGGCGTCCGCGCCAGCGTCGGCGAGAAGTCCGCCTTGACCTTGAAGATGCGGTCGAAGTCCGGGTCCAGCGCGGACAACAGCGCGTACAGGATGGATGGGCCGATCAGCACGACCTTCACGTCCAGCGGGATGGGCTCCGGCTCCAGGGAGATCGTGCTGACGAGCCCGAGCTCCGCCGCCGGCTCCTCGATCCGCACCTCGCCCTGGCGCAGCGCGCGCTTCAGCGCGTCCCAGGCGAGCGGGCGGCGCAGCACTTCCAGCGCGTCCGCGATCAGGTAGCCGCCGTTCGCCGCGAGCAGCGCCCCCGCACGAATCATCAGGAAGTCCGTGACGAGCGCGCCCTGCACGACGCGATGCTCGATGCGGCCGTTGAGCCGCGAGAAGCTCGGGTTGGGCTCGACGATGACGGGCGCACCGCCATCCGCCGCGTCGTGGGCGACCAGCACGTTCACCATGTAGCGCCGCCTGAACTCCTCGGTCGCCATGGCCTCGGCCAGCGCGGGCGGCTCCGCCTCCGCGCCGATCGTGAGCTTGCCGATCAGCTCGAGCAGGTCGCTCTCGGCTGAATCCAGGAAGGCGATGACCTGCGGCAACGCCGTGTAGCGGGAGCGGAGGAGGCGGAAGAGGTGGGCCGCGGCGCTGCCCGCCGTCCGCCGGTTCAGCTCGCGGATCGCCTGCTGCGCCGCCGTCATGGCCTCCGCCAGCTTCGGCAGCGCCTCCTCGAACATCGTCTCGACCTCGCGGCGCGCGCTCTCGTATTCCTCGCGCTGCTCGGCCGGCAGGGCGCTCAACTGCTGCTCCGTGAGGAGCTGCCCGCCCCGGCGGGGAACCAGCATGATGCCCTGCGGCGTCTGCACGACCGCCATGTCGTGCCGCTCCGCCGCCTCTTCCGCGCGCGCGAACAGCTCTTTGCGCCGCTCCTCGAGCTGCTGCACGATGGCGCTTCGCTGCGCGCGGTACTCGTCGCTCCCGAAGACGCGCGGCAGCTCCGCGGCGAGCTGCGCGGCGAGCCGCTCCATGTCGTCCGCCAGCCGGCGTGCCGTGCCCGGCGGCATGCGCAGCAGACGCGGCCGGCGTGGATCGGCGAAGTTGTTCACGTAGCAGAGATCGTCCGGCACCGGCCGCCCGGCCGCGTGCCGCCGCACCGCCTCCAGCGCCGCCGCGCGCCGCCCGGTGCCCTCGTCGCCCACGACGAAGATGTTGAAGCCGGCGGAGTCCACGTCGAGGCCGAACGCCAGCGCTTCGAGCGGACGGTCCTGGCCGACGATCTGGTCGAGCGGCTCGATCTCCGCCGTCGTCGTGAAGCCGAGCGCCGCCACGTCGACGGGGCGGTGCAGGGCATCCGGGGGCAAGCGCTTCGCACTCACGGCCTCATCGACCGTGCAACAATCAAACCACGCGGCGGCCGCCCGGCGGCGCCGCCGGCCGCCACACGTGCACCGCGCCGCTGCGGTGCCGGCCGCCCGCGCCGCGCCGGGCAGCGGTCACGCGGCGAGCCCGATCTTGCGCGCATGCTCGGGCGCAGGCTCCGCTGCCCCGCCGAACTGGTTGTTCCGCCGCGCCGCCCGGTTCATCAGCACCGTGAGCGGCGAGGGCGAGAGCGCGGTGGCGAGCTGCATGCCGCGCACGTTCCGCTCCGTCCCGCGTTCGCCCGAGGGCAGCATACGGCTCACCCGGCCGAGCAGCTCCGTGGTCGCGCCCGGGAACAGGTCGTGGATGAGGCCCAGCAGCCGCGCCTGCCAGGACAGTGTGACCTCCGCCTCGCCGCGCCGGATCGCCTCGACGATGCGCCGCGCAGCGCGTCCCGCGCTCATCGCCGTCAGCGGCGTCGCGTCCCCCAGACTGAACCAGGTGTACTCCTTCGCCGCGTCGCCCTTGAAGAACGCGTTCACGGGCGAGCCCGTGCGCATGAGGCCCGGCACGATCGTCGTCACCGTGATGCCCGTGTCGCTCAGCTCGGCACGCAGGCCCTCGGAGAAGCCGCGGGCGGCGAACTTCGCCGCGTCGTACGGGAGCAGGTGAGGCACCGCGACCACGCCGCCGATGGACGTGATGTTCACGATCCGTCCGCTGCCGCGCCGCCGCATCTGCGGCAGCACCGCGAGCGTGGCGTAGACGGTGCCCCAGTAGTTCACCGCCATCGCCTGCTCGAAGTCCCTGACCGTCATGCACTCGACCGGCCCGACCTGGATGATGCTCGCGTTGTTGACCAGGATGTCCACGCGACCGAACCGGTCGGTCACGTGGCGCACCAGCGCGTCGACCTGCTCGCGCTGCGCCACGTCGCACCGGTAGGCGGCGACCTCCGCGCCGCGGCGCTCGAGGTCCTCACGTGCGCGCGCGAGCTCGCGCTCGTCCCGCGCGCAGATCGCGATGCGACAGCGCTGGCGGGCCAGCTCCCGCGCGATCAGCAGCCCGAGCCCCCGCGAGCCGCCGGTGACCAGCGCGACCTCGCCCGCCAGCGGGCGGGCCGGCCGGGCCAGCGCGCGCCACGCGGCGTAGCCGAGCGCCGCCGCCGCACCAAGCCGGACCGCACGCCCGACCCGGACACCCCCGGACTGCTCCACCACCATGCCTCCTCCTCCGCAGGATCCGCGGGCGCGCAGGCGCCCGGCGAGACGATACGGCGCAGAGAGCGGACCAGCACCGCTGCGGCGCGAAAGACGCCGGCGCCGCCCATCCCGGCGGCCGCGCGTTGCCGTCCGAGGCTGGAACGCGCGGCGCAGGGCCCGCCCACGCGGGCACGAGCGCCGCTGGACGCCCGTCGGTTGCCCGGGGGCAGCGGGCTCGCTATCGTAGGCCTGCGCCGGCGATCCGGCGCAGATCTCCTTGCGTTCAGCAGTCCGCGAATGCCGAAGCAGGACGACACTCCGCTCATGCAGCAGTGGCGCGAGGCCAAAGCGCGCCATCCGGACGCCATTTTGTTTTTCCGCGTCGGCGACTTCTACGAGATGTTCTTCGAGGACGCGGAGGAGGGCGCGCGCCTCTTGGGCCTCACGCTCACCGCCCGCAACAACGGCGGCGCGGCGGACGTGCCACTGGCCGGCGTCCCGGTGCGTGCGCGGGACGAGTACGTGCAGCGCCTGCTGCGGCTCGGCCGACGCGTCGCGATCTGCGAGCAGGTCGAGGACCCGGCGGAGGCGAAGGGGATCGTGCGGCGCGAGGTCGTCGAGACCGTCACGCCGGGCGTCGTGCTCGCGGACGCGCTGCTCACGGAGCGGCGCAACAACTATGTGGCGGCGCTGTGTCGAGCGCCGCTGGGCGAGGGCGAGGGCAGGGGCGAGGGCAGGGGGGCAGCGGCCGCGCGTACCGGGTCGCAGTCCTCGTCCGTGGACGAGGAAGTCCTCGCCCTGGCGGTCGCGGACATCTCGACGGGCGAGCTCGTCGCGCTCCACGTCGAGCGAGGCGCGCTCGAGGCCGAGCTCGCGCGCTTCGAGCCCGCGGAGCTGCTACTGCCCGCGAGCTGGGAGGGTGTCGGGTTGCCAGAGGCCGCAGGCGCCTTCGTCACCACGCGCCCAGACTGGCTCTTCGACCGCGCCGTGGCGGAAGAGGAGCTGCGGCGCCGATTCCGCGTGCACACGCTCGAGGGCCTCGCGTTCCAGGAGGGCGACGACGGGCTGGTCATGGCGCTCGGTGCGCTCGTCGCGTACCTCGCCGAGGTCCAGCCCGCAGGCATCGCGCACCTCAAGCCGCCGCGCATCGAGCGCCCCGGCCGCACGATGGCGCTGGACGCCATGACCCGCCGCAACCTCGAGCTGGTCGAGCCGCTGCGCCCGGACCTCGCGGGGCGCAACGCGCGCGCGGCCACGCTGCTCGACGTGCTGGACGAGACGGTCACGGCGATGGGCGCGCGCTTGCTGCGGCGCTGGCTGCTCGCGCCGCTGCTCGTCCCCGAGGAGATCTGGCGGCGCCAGGCTGCCGTCGCTGTGCTGGTCGAGCACGCGCCGCTCCGGCGCGAGCTGCGCGCCGAGCTCGCGAAGGTCCGCGACCTCGAGCGGCTCGCGGGCAAGGTCGCCGCCGCGCGCATCACGCCGCGCGAGCTGCGCGCCCTCGCCGCCTCTCTGGCGGTGCTGCCGCGGCTCCGCGAGGCGGTGTCGCGCCACGGGGCCGCGGAAGGCCTCGCGCTCGAGGCGGCCGGGGCGCCCACGTCGCCCGGCGCGCCGGCGGGGCCCGCCGCCGGTGGGCACGACCCGGCCGGCGGCTCGCTCCTCACCGCGCTCGTCGGCGGGCTCGACTGTCTGGAGGACGTGCGCGCGATGATCGACCGGGCGCTCGCGGACGACCCGCCCGCCACGCTGGCCGAGGGCGGCGTCATCCGCGAGGGCTACAACGCGGAGCTGGATGAGCTGCGGGACGCCCGGGATGGCGGCAAGGAGTTCATCGCCTCGCTGCAGGCGCGCGAGCGCCAGCGCACGGGGATCTCCTCGCTCAAGGTCGGCTACAACAAGGTCTTCGGTTACTACCTGGAGGTGACGCGCGCGAACCTGGACCGCGTGCCGCCCGACTACGAGCGCAGGCAGACCCTGGCCAACGCCGAGCGCTACGTCACCCCCGAGCTCAAGGAGTGGGAGGCGAAGGTCCTCGGCGCGGAGGAGCGGATCGCCGAGCTGGAGGCCCGCCTGTTCACGGAGCTGCGCCGCGAGGTCGCCGCCCACGTGGCGCGCCTCCAGGACGCGGCCGAGCGCGTCGCCACGCTGGACGTGCTGGCGGCGCTCGCGCACGTCGCGGAGCGCCGGGGTTACGTGCGCCCCGAGGTGCACACGGGCTACCGGCTCGAGATCCGCGGCGGGCGGCACCCCGTCGTCGAGACGATGATGCCGCGCGAGGAGTTCATCCCCAACGACGTCGTGCTGGATGAGGACGCGCGCATCATGGTCCTCACCGGCCCGAACATGGCGGGCAAGAGCACGCTGCTCCGTCAGGTCGGGCTGATCCAGCTCATGGCGCAGATCGGCTCGTTCGTGCCCGCGGAGTCGGCGCGGTTGCCCGTGGCGGACCGCATCTTCACGCGCGTGGGCGCGTCCGACAACCTGGTGCAAGGGCAGTCCACGTTCATGGTCGAGATGAGCGAGACCGCGGCGATCCTGAACGGGGCGACGCGGCGCTCGCTGGTCCTGCTGGACGAGATCGGCCGCGGCACCGCCACCTACGACGGCGTGAGCATCGCCTGGGCCGTGACGGAATACCTGCACGAGCACATCGGTGCCAAGACCATCTTCGCCACGCACTACCACGAGCTGACCCAGCTCTCGGAGA
Organism: Longimicrobiales bacterium; assembly: GCA_036563975.1. Taxonomy (GTDB): domain Bacteria; phylum Gemmatimonadota; class Gemmatimonadetes; order Longimicrobiales; family RSA9; genus RSA9. Next base: position 10,174 of record DATCLK010000222.1, read on the forward strand.
CGCTGCCCGCGCTGTTCAACTGCAACGTCGCGGTGCGGGAGGTCGGAGACGAGGTGGTGTTCTTGCGCCGGCTCGAGCCCGGCGGCGCGGATCGCTCCTACGGCATCCAGGTCGGGCGGCTGGCGGGCTTGCCGGCGGCGGTGGTGGAACGGGCGCGCGAGATCCTGCGCGAGCTCGAGGGCGCGCACGCGGTGGGCGCGCGCGCGCCGGGAGGGCGCGGCAAGGAAGCGCGGTCGTCGCACGAGCAGCTCTCGCTCTTCCAGGGCGAGCACCCGGCGCTCGCGCGGCTGCGCCGCCTGCAGATCGAGTCCCTCACCCCGCTCCAGGCCATGAACGTGCTGGCGGAGCTCCAGGCCATGGTCGGGGACGAGCCGGCGGGGTAGTATGGGCGAGGCGACGCGCGGCGGCGGCCGTGCGTCGCCCCTGGCACGAGGCGAGGACCTGAGGATGCGACGCGTTGTCACCCTGTTTCTCCTGCTCTCGCCGGTCGCGGCCGGCTGCGCCGGTGATGAACCCATCCAGCGGCCGTCGCCGCTGTTCACCGACTCGCCGTTCGAGTACCCGGTCGAGCTGTGGGACCAGGGGATCGAGGGAGAAACCGTGCTGCTCATCCGCATCACCGCCACGGGTGATGTGGACAGCGTGACGGTGGACCGCTCCAGCGGCTACTGGCAGTTCGATTCGGTGGCCGTGGCGGGCGCCCAGGGCCTGCGCTTCACCCCGGGCCGCCGCGGTGACAAGCGCATTCGCATGTGGGCCCGGCTGCCGGTACGCTTCACCAAGGCGGGCGGCGCCGCCGTCGGCGCCATGGAGGCCGTGCCATGACCGACACCGCATCCGTCCAGCGCACCGCGCGCACGACGCCGCGCAACCTCGAGCCGTACGAGAGCGTCCTCGACACCATCGGCTGGACGCCGCTGATCCGCCTGCACCGCGTCACGGATGGCGCGCGCACGCCAGTTTACGCCAAGGCGGAGTTCTTCAACCCCGGCGGCTCGGTGAAGGACCGCATCGGCCTGGCGATCATCGAGGCGGCCGAGCGCGAGGGGCGGCTGAAGCCGGGTGGCGTGGTCGTCGAGGGGACCAGCGGCAACACCGGTGTGGGGCTCGCCATCGCGGCCGCGCTCAAGGGCTACCGCTGCATCTTCACCATGCCGGACAAGATGAGCCAGGAGAAGGTGCGGCTGCTCAAGGCGTTCGGCGCCGAGGTCATCATCACGCCCACCGCCGTCCCGCCCGACCACCCGGACTACTACGTCCAGGTCGCCAAGCGCATCGTGAAGGAGACGCCTGGCGCCATCCTCGCGGACCAGTTCTACAACCCCGTGAATCCGCAGGTGCATTACGAGACCACGGGGCCGGAGATCTGGGAGCAGACGCGCGGGCGGGTCACGCACCTCGTCGGCTCGGCCGGCACCGGCGGCACGATCAGCGGGGCGGGGAAGTACCTCAAGGAGCGCAACCCCGCCGTGCGGGTCATCGCGGGCGACCCCGAGGGCTCGATGCTCGCCCACTACTTCCATACGGGCACGAAGGGCGAGACCCACCCCTACAAGGTCGAGGGCATCGGCAATGACAAGCTGCCCTCGACGCTGTGGCTCGACGTCATCGACGAGTACCACACGCTGACCGACCGCGAGGCCTTCCACATGGCGCGCCGCCTCACCCGCGAGGAGGGGCTCTTCGTCGGCGGCTCGTCCGGCTTGATCGTCCAGCTCGCCGCGCGCGTCGCCCGCGAGGTCGACGACCCGGACGCCATGATCGTCGCCATCCTCCCGGACACCGGCGAGCGCTACCTCTCCAAGATCTACAACGACGAGTGGCTGCGCGAGCACCGGCTGCTCGAGCCCGAGCGCCTCACCGCCGGCGACATGATCGGGCGCAAGGACCGCGGCGCCCCGCCGCTCGTCGCCGTCGCGCCCGAGGCGCCCGTGCGCGAGGCGCTCGCGCTGATCACCACGCACGACGTCTCGCAGCTCCCCGTGCTGAGCGACGACACCTGCGTCGGCTCCGTCTCCGAGGGCACGCTCATGGCCCGCGTCATCGAGGACCCGGCCGTGCTCGACCTGCCCGTCGCATCCCTCATGGACGCGCCGTTCCCCGTGGTCGACGCCGAAATCGAGTTCAGCCGGCTCGCCCGGCTGCTCACCCGCCAGAACCCGGCCGTTCTCGTCCGCGTCGATGGCCGCATCGCCGGAATCGTGACTCGCTACGACATGGTGCGGTACCTCGTCTAGTGGGCCAGGGCGAGGGCGAGGGTGAAACCCTTGTCCCCTGGTGGGGCGTGGGCGGGCGATTCCGCTGAACCGAGGGCCGTAACCGGATCGACGATGACACTCCGAATCCTCACCGTCGCGGGCGCGCTCGTGCTCGCCGTCGCGGCGCCTGCCGCGGCGCAGAGTCTCGATCTCGGCATCCGTGGAACCGGACTCAGCATCGGCAACGCCGAGCGCTGGACCGGTGTGCGCATCAACTGGAGCGACGCGGGCGTGCGTGAGGTCAACGGCGTCAACCTCACGCTCTGGAAGCCGGCGAGGAACGCGAACCCGGGCTTCGTCATGAACGGCCTCGCCCTGGGCGTCGTGGGGCCGTGGGCCGCCGAGCTCAACGGCTTCGCGGTCGGGCTCGGCAGCGTGGTCGCGGATCGCCGGCTGAACGGCATCGGCGTGGGCGGCCTCGCGGTCGTCAGCGGCGGGCCGGTGCAGGGACTCTCGCTCGCGGGGCTCGCGACGGTCAGCCAGGGCGGGATGCGCGGCGCACAGCTCGCGGGGCTCGCCACCGTCTCGCAGGGCGAGCTCGCGGGCATCAGCGTGGGCGGCCTCGCGCTCATGTCCGAGGCGGGGATGCGCGGGCTCAACCTCGGCGGGCTGGCCACCATGGCGGAAGGCGGGATGGCCGGCATCCACGTCGGCGGACTGGCGGTGGTGTCACAGGGCCACGTGCGCGGCGCGAGCCTCGCGGGATTGGCCCTCGCCTCGGTCGCCGAGGGCCAGATGGCCGGGCTGAACGTCGGCGGCCTCGCTGTGGTCGCCGAGGGCGACATGCGCGGGGTGAACCTCTCCGCGCTCGCCACCGTCAGCGAGGGCGATGCCGGCTACCTGAACGGCGGCGGGCTCGCGCTCGTCGCCGGGCGCGACCTGGACGGCCTCTCCTTCGGCGGGCTGGCCGTCGTGGCGGGCAGGTCGATCCGGGGGATCAGCGCGGGCGGTGCGGCGGTCGTGGCCGCGGGTGGGCCCATCGGCGGCGCGGCCCTCTCGCTCGGCGCCGTCGAGAGCGCGGAGCGGATCCGCGGCCTCGCGCTCGGCGGCTACCGTGTGAGGGCGCCCGGGATCGAGGGCCTCTCGCTCTCCGTCGCCATGAACCGCACGGCCGACCTCACCGGCGGCGCCGTCGGCATCTACAACGAGGTGCGCGGCACCCAGCGTGGCGTGAGCATCGGCATCTTCAACACGGCGCAGGTGCTGCGCGGCGTCCAGATCGGCCTGCTCAACCACGCTGCCAACAACGCGCCGCCGTTCCGCTGGCTGCCGATCATCAACGCCAGCTTCTGAGCCGGCTGCCGCGGACCCATTACCGCCGCGCCGGCCGCGTCGCCGGCGCCCCCGCGCTGCGACGTCGTGCGCTGCCCGCCTGGCGTAGCGGCTCGGCCGGCAGCCCGCTCGACCCAGCCAGGATCCGCCCCCGCTCAGCCTTGCCGCGCCGCGCGCGCTGCCGATAGGTTGGCGCGCGGCCTGCTCGCCGCCCCGTTCACGCGCGTGGCGGGGATGTTGCGTCCCCGCGCCGTGGACCCTGTCGGCCGGAGGCGTGGATGAGGCGGATGAGATGGGCGGCGACTCTCGTTGCGGCCGCGCTCGCGGGCTGCGCCACCGCGGGCGAGCCGGTGCGGCCCGAGCGCCTGCGCATCTCGGCGCAGGATGCGGCGCGCGAGGCGAATACGGTCGCGCGCGCGTGGGCGCCGGACGCGGCGCTCCGGTTCCTGGAGGGGGAGGGCGTCACGCCGGACGGGTACGTCGAGCCGGGACGCGGCGCGTGGCGCGTCGTCTACGAGGCGCCGGGCCGCGCCGAGCAGCTCGTGGTCACGGCTACGCCGACCGGCCTCGAGCGGGCGACGCGACCCCCGCAGTCCCCCGCGGGGTACGTGCTGGAGGACGGGACCCTGCCGCCGGCGTGGGTGGACTCCCCGCAGGCGGCCGCCGCGGCGCGGCAGGCGAGCGGGGCCCGCGGTCCGCTCGGCCGCCGGGACGCCGCCGTCTCCATGCTGCTGGTGCCGCTCCAGCCGCCGCAGTGGGTGATCCGCGCCGTGGCGGACGGGCAGGCCGGACAGTGGCGCGTGGACGCGGCCAGCGGAGCGGTCCTGCCGTGAGCGCCGCAGCATCGCGGCATTCTTCCCTCATTCCTGGAGTCCGGATGAAGGTGGCGGTTCTCTTCGGCGGGACGAGCGCCGAGCGCGATGTCTCGATCGCCAGCGGCGCCCAGGTGGTACAGGCGCTGCGGGCGGCCGGCCACGAGGTCATCGCGGTGGACACGGCGCGCGGCGTGCTGGGCGCTGCGGAGGAGCAGAAGCTGCTGACGGCCGGGGTGGCGCCGGTCCCGCCGGACCAGGCGGGGCTCGACCTGCTGCGCACGGGCGATCCCGCATCGCTGACGGAGTCGCCAGAGTTCCAGGACACCGACGTGGTGTTCCTGGCGCTACACGGCGGCACGGGCGAGGACGGCACGCTCCAGGCGCTGCTGGACCTCGTCGGCATCCCGTACACCGGCAGCGGGCACCTGGCCAGCGGGATCGCCATGGACAAGGACGTGTCCAAGCGCCTGGTCCGGGACGCGGGCGTGCCCACGCCGGACTGGGTGATGGCTCCCGCCTCGGCGGAGCTCGTGGGGGAGCGGCTGGGCTGGCCCGTCGTCGTCAAGCCGAACCGGCAGGGCTCAACGGTGGGGCTGACGGTCGTGAAGCGGCCGGAGGACCTGGACGCGGCGGTCGAGCTCGCGCTGCGCTACGACGCCGAGGTGATGATCGAGCGGTTCATCCCCGGCCGCGAGCTGACCGTCGGGATCCTGGGCGACGAGCCGCTCCCCGTCGGGGAGATCATCCCGAAGCACGAGATCTTCGATTACGAGTGTAAGTACCAGGATGGCATGGCGGAGGAGATCTTCCCCGCGGACCTGGCGGAGGAGGAGGCCCGCCAGATCCAGGACCTGGCGCTCCGGGCGCACCGCGCGCTGAAGCTGGCCGGCTACAGCCGGGTGGACTTCCGGATGGACCAGGAAGGGACCTTCTGGTTCCTCGAAGCGAACACGCTCCCGGGCATGACGGCGAACAGTCTCCTGCCCAAGGCGGCCCGGGCGGCGGGGATCTCCTTCCCCGAGCTCTGCGACCGCATTTGCCGGCTCGCGATCGAGGAACACCGTCGGAGACGCAGGGGTTAGAACCGAGGGCGCGGAGCGCGGCCGCCACGGCCCGCCGGGGCGGCTCTTCCCGCAGGACTGGGCAGCACGGATGGCTTTTCGCGCAAACCTCTCGTTCGGCTACGGCCTGACCCCCTGGGTCAAGCGCCTGCTGATCGCCAACGTCGCCGTCTTCTTCGCGCTGTGGCTGGCCCAGCTCACGGGCCTTTCCGTGGGCGGGCTGGTCGGGCTGCTCGAGCTGCGCCCCGCCAACGTGCTCTGGCGGCCGTGGACGCTCATCACCTACATGTTCGTCCACGGCCACTTCTGGCACCTCTTCTTCAACATGCTCGCGCTGTTCTTCTTCGGCCCCCCGCTCGAGGAGCGGTGGGGCTCGCGCGAGTTCCTGAAGTATTACCTGATCTGCGGGCTGGGCGGCGCCGTCCTGTCCTTCCTGTTCGCCTCGGGCTCCGCCGTCGTGGGCGCTTCGGCCGCCGTCTACGGCGTCATGCTCGCCTTCGCCATGAACTGGCCCGACGCGCCCATCTACATCTGGGGCATCTTCCCGATCAGGGCGAAGTGGCTCGTGTTGATCCTCGTGGGCCTCTCGCTCATGAGCGCCGTGAGCGGAGCGCAGGACGGCGTGGCCCACTTCGCACACCTGGGCGGGTTCGCCGCCGGCTTCATCTACCTGAAGCTGGATTGGCGGCCCTCCCACCGCGTCGCCCGCTGGAAGAAGATGCTGAACCGGCAGCGGCACCGCCTGACGGTGATCCCTGGCGACCGCGCCAAGCCGCGCGCCGTCGACACCCGCGTCCGGCGCCGCGAAGATGAGCGCCTCCTCGACGAGGTGGACCGCGTCCTCGACAAGATCAGCAAGGCAGGCCTCGCCAGCCTCACCGCCGAGGAGCGGCGGCTGCTCGACGAGGTGAGCCGGCGCTACCGCCAGAACTGAGCCGGCCCGGCTCGGGAGCGCGCGCGGAGCGCCCCAGCTTGACACCCGTCTGGGCCCGCACCTAGGTTGCAGGCCCCCCTAACACAAGGCGAAATCCGGCTCCCCGGGGAGGTTCGCATGACGGCCGCCAAAGAATACCGCACCGAACAGATCCGCAACGTCGTGATCCTGGGGCACGGCGGCTCCGGCAAGACCACGCTGGTGGATGCGCTGTGCTTCGTGAGCGGGTCCTCGCGCCGCCGCGGCAGCGTGCGCGACGGCAGCGCCCTCACCATGTACACGCCGGAAGAGATCGCGCACGGCATCTCGATCCAGACGGCGCCGGCCTTCGCCGAGTGGGAGGGCGTCAAGATCAACCTCCTCGACACACCCGGCTACTTAGACTTCACGGGCGAGGCGCTAGCCGCCACGAGGGTTGCCGACGGCGCTGTAATCGTCCTCGGCGCCTCCGCGGGCGTCGAGGTCGGCACGGAGAAGGTCTGGGAATACTGCTCGACACGCGGGATTCCCAGACTTTTTTTCGTGTCCATGATGGACAAGGAGCACGCCGACTTCGAGCGCGTCTTCCGTGACATCAAGGAGTCGCTCACGGACAAGGCGGTGCCGGTCGAGATCCCCATCGGCGCGGGCGAGGAGTTCCGCGGCATCATCAACCTGTTTACGGGGAAGGCGCACATCTACAGCGCCGACTCCACCCGCGGCGAGTACGAGGAGCAGGACGTCCCCGCCGATCTCGTCCCCGTCCTGGAGCAGTGGCGGACCGAGCTGCTCGAGACCATCGCGACGACCAACGACGCGCTCCTCGAGCGCTACCTCGAGGGCGGCGTGATCGACCCGGCAGAGGCCAAGGCGACGCTCAAGGCCGCGATGCTGCGCGGCGAGCTGTTCCCCGTCTTCTGCGGCGCTGCGGAGAAGGCGTGGGCCACGCGCGCGCTGCTCAACGGACTCGTGGAGCTGCTGCCCAGCCCGGCCGAGGCCGTGCGCGAGATCGCGCAGCGGCCGGGGCTCGACCAGGTCGTCGAGCTGGAAGCGAAGGACGACGGCCCCTTCGCGGCCCTCGTCTTCAAGACGCACTCGGAGCCGCACGTGGGCGAACTCTCGTTCTTCCGGATCTTCAGCGGCTCTGTCGCCGCCGGGCAGGAGGTCTACAACGCGACGCGCGAGTCCACCGAGAAGCTGAACCACCTGGCCATCGCGCAGGGCAAGGAGCGTATCGAGGTGGGCCGGTTGCACGCCGGAGACATCGGCGTGGTGACCAAGCTCAAGAACACGCACACGAACGACGCGCTCTGCTCCGCCGACCGGCCGCTGGTGCTCGCGCCCATCCAGTTCCCCGAGCCAGACATCGCGATCGCGATCCGCGCGGCCAGCCGCGCGGACGAGGACAAGATCGGGGCCGGCCTCCAGAAGCTGCACGAGGAGGACCCGACGTTCCACAGCGGCTACGACCCGGAGGTCCGCCAGACGATCATCCGCGGCCTCGGCGAGCTGCACCTGGAGGTGCAGATCGAGCGGCTGAAGAACAAGTACGGCGTGCAGGTCACCACCGAGCCGCCCCGCATCCCCTATCGCGAGACGATCCGCAAGCAGGCGGAGGGGCAGGGCAAGTACAAGAAGCAGACGGGCGGCCACGGCCAGTACGGCGACTGCCACATCCGTCTCAAGCCGCTGCCGCGCGGCGCCGGGTACGTCTTCACCGACTCGATCGTCGGGGGCGTGATCCCCAGCAAGTTCATCCCGTCGGTGGACAAGGGGATCCAGGAGGCCGCCAAGAAGGGAGTCCTCGCGGGTTACCCGATGGTCGACTTCGAGGCCGAGTGCTTCTACGGCTCCTACCACAGCGTGGACTCGAGCGACATCGCGTTCCAGGTCGCCGGCTCGCTCGCGTTCCAGAAGGTCGCCGCCATGGCGGACCCGGTGCTGCTCGAGCCGATCCTCGAGGTCGAGGTCATCACACCCGAGGAGTACATGGGGGACGTCATCGGCGACCTGAACCAGCGTCGCGGCAAGATCCTGGGCATGGAGCCGGACGGCCGGAAGACGCGGATCCGCGCCCTCGTCCCGCAGGCCGAGCTGTACAAGTACGCGACGACGCTGCGCTCGCTCACGCAGGGCCGGGCCGCGCACACGCGCAAGTTCCACGGCTACGAGGAAGTCCCACCCCACGTCGCGCAGAAGATCATCGAGGCCGCGAAGAAGGAGAAGGAGGAGGTCCACGCCTGACCCCTCCACCCTGGCCCCACCCCGGGCCAGGGCGAGGGCAGGGGCGGGGGCGGGGGAGTGACCCCGGCCCCCGCCCTTCGGTTTTGCGCTCTGGCGAGTGATGGGGAGCGACGAGCGCGTGCAACTCGACGCGTGGTCCGCGTGATCCTCGTACGGGACGTCGTTCCGCAAGCCCACACGAACGGGGGCAGAGTCATGCCGAGTCCATCGTCGTAGCGTTCGCCGGCAGCGATCGTCGCGGTCGCCGTGGTGGCCGGCTGCGGCGCGGCCGGAGACGCGGGGGCGCCGCGCTGAGTCGCGGAGACCGACACCATCGGCGACACCATCGTCGTCCGGACGATCGCCGGCAGCGTCTGGCCGGACGGCGTCACCGTCACGCCCGAGGTCACGATCGGCCAGTTCGAGGGCGACGACGAGTGCGTCTTCGGCAACATCGTCTCGCTCACTGTCGCGGCCGATGGTTCGATCTTCCTGTTCGACCGGCAGGCCAGGGCGCTGCGCCAGTACGCGCCGGACGGCACGTACGTCCGAACCATCGGCCGCGAGGGCGGCGGCCCGGGCGAGTACAGGAACCCCGACGGCGGCCTGGCCATCACGCCGGACGGCCGGCTCCTGCTACGGGACCCCGGCAACGCGCGCGTAAACGTCTACTCGCTCGCCGGCGAGTCCCTCGGGAGCTGGCGCATCGAGGGCGGATTCTCGACGTCCGCCCCGCTCTACGTGGACGACGCCGGCCGCGTCTACACCCCTGGCCTCATGGACCGCACCGCGGGCGTCACGGAGTGGAAGAGCGCGTTGATCCGCGTCGGCCCGGACGACGCCACGCGCGACACGCTGCCGGTCCCCGAGCCGGAGCACGAGCGCAAGATCCTCGTCGCGCGGCGCACGACCGGTGGCGGGACGAGCACGTCCGCTACCACCGTGCCCTTCACCGCGTCGGCGCACTGGGCGTACAGCCCGCTCGGCTACTTCGTCGTGGGCGTGAGTGACCGCTACGCGCTCTCGCTGCTCCGCGCCGGCGAGCCGGTGCTGCGCATCGAGAAGGCGTGGACGCCGGTCCCTGTGAAGCCGGGGGAAAAGGCCGAGGCGGAGCGCCGCGTCACCGAGAGCATGCGCTCCACGGACCCGAACTGGCGCTGGGACGGGCCCGGCATCCCGGACACGAAGCCCGCGTTCCGCTCGCTCTTCGTCGCCGGCGATGGTCGCATCTGGGTGCTGACCCACCAGCCGGCGTTCGAGATCGATGTCGAGGAGGAGACGGGCGAGCCGCGGCCGGGATCGCTGAAGACGCCGCGCCCACGTGCGTTACGCGCCGTGCGCCTCGCCAGCGCACGCAGCTCGATGTTTCCCTTGCTGAAGCCCAGCGTGTCGAGCTCGGGGAACCCGGCGAGCCCGGTGCCGCGTCGCATGGAACTTGCCCTGGCATCACCGCGTCGGATCGACCACAACGCGGAAGAGGGGATCGCATGGCGAAGGACATCCAGGGCAAGCGAGTCGCGATTCTGGCGACGAACGGCGTCGAGCAGGTCGAGCTGACCGAGCCGCGCAAGGCGCTGGAACAGGCAGGCGCGCACACCGAGCTGGTCTCGCCCGAGGCCGGCAAGATCAGGGCGTGGAACTTCACCGAGTGGGGTGACGAGTTCGACGTCGACGTCACGCTCGACGCGGCCAACCCAGACGACTACGACGCCCTCATGCTCCCCGGCGGCGTCATGAACCCCGACAAGCTGCGGCTGAACGAGAAGGCGGTCGCGTTCGTGCGCGCGTTCTTCGACCAGGGCAAGCCGATCGCCGCGATCTGTCACGCGCCGTGGATGCTGGCCGAGGCGGACGTCGTGAGGGGCCGCAGAGTCACATCCTACCCCTCGCTGAAGACAGACCTGCGCAACGCGGGCGCGGAGTGGATCGATGAGGAGGTCGTCACGGACCACGGCATCGTCACCAGCCGCGGGCCGGATGACATCCCGGCCTTCAACCGCAAGATGATCGAGGAGATCGGCGAGGGCCGCCACGAGCGGAGGATGGCGGCGTAAGGGTCGGCGAGGCGACCGTGGCGGCGCGCGGCGGCACGGCGAGGCCGGCGGGGCTGGCCCGCGATGGCGCGGCGTCGGGTGGCGCGACGCGCCCGCGGGGGAGACCGTGATGCCGCGTCGCCCGGCGGCAGCGTGCACGGCGGGGCGAGACGGTGACGGCGCGGCGCAGCACGTCCGCTGCACGCGGACCTGGCACGCCGGCTGCACTCAGGTCATGCGGGGATGGCGGGGTGGATGCGCGACGGGGAGGCCGCGGTGCCGCAACGCAAGAGGCCGATCACGCAGCGGCCGAAGGTCGAGGACGAGAGCAC
>DATCLK010000223.1:0-9404 GCA_036563975.1 Longimicrobiales bacterium
TACTGTTCGATGTGGCGCGCGCCGCTCAGCCGTGCATTCCAGATCCGGTCGACCTGCCGGTTGGTGATCAGGATCCGGCCGGACGGCGCCTCGACGACGATCACGCCCGCCGGCATCTGCTGGACCACCGCCTCCAGCAGGCGCTGCTTCCACTCCACCGCCGCCAGCAGCCGCGCGCGCTCCTCCTCCGCGCGTTTCCGTTCCGAGATGTCCCGGAACAGCATCGTAGCGCCGCCAGCCGGCGCCGGGCACGCGATCCCCTCGAACCACCGGCCGCTCACGGGCCCGGTGCTCTCGAAGCTCACCTTCGAGCGCTCCGTCAGCGCTCGCTCCAGCGCTCGCCCGGCCGCCTCACCCACCGTGTCCGAAACGGCCTCCTGAGCGGGCTGCCCGAGCAGCGAGCCGCGCGACGCGCCGCCCAGCATGTCGGCTTGCCGGTTCACGTAGGTGAAGCGCCCCTCGCGGTCGACCGCCACGAACGCGTCGGTGATGCTCTCGAGCAACATCTCCATCTCGGCACGGGCCACGCGCTCTTGCTCCAGCCTCGCGCTACGGCGCGCGTCGAGCTCCTCTGTCAGGCGCCGACTCCGCTCACTGAACCAGACCGCCACCAGCGCCGCGAGCAGGGCAACCAGCGCTCCCACGCCGATCAGCCAGCGCCGGAGCGCCTCGATCGCGCGGATCTCCGCCATCAGCCTCATCACGCGCGAGTCGAGCGTCGCCTCGAGTCGTGCCACTGAATCGGCGACTTCCCGGATAACGTCTTGCTCAGCGACGAGCCACGCGCGGAGCTCGGCGGGCGACGCCCGCGCGTGGAGCAGCGCGCGCTGTCCTGCCGCCCACCGCTCACGCGCCGCCATGAACCGCTCGAGCGCGCCGCGTACGTCTTCGCCCAGCCGGCCGGCAAGGTCGTGGAGCTCCCGCTCCACCGCGACGATCTCGGCTTCGTATTCAGCGAAGGACGCGACGAAGCCAGGCTCGGGATGCGCGGCGTACGCGTTGCTCGCGGCAATCCCGAGCGCGAGCGCACGCTGGGCCCTCAGCAAGCGCTCCCGGGACGGCCGGATCAGCTCCTGGATCATCGCCTGCCGCGCCTCGATGCGCCGCCCTTGCCAGAGGAACACCAGCCCCAGCAGCGCGAGGTAAAGACTCACGAACGCGGCCGGCAGCCAGCTCGTCCAGCGGGGGATCCTCGGCGCGCTCGATCGCGGCGGTGTTGCCCGCGCAGCGCCTGCGCGCACTCGCATCGACTCCGTCCTGCTTTGCCGGGTTGGGCGCCCCGGGGCGCGGCAGCTCCCCTGCGCCGTCGCGAACCTCTTTCTCCCACGGGCGCCCGGCACCGCAGAGGGTGGGGGCAAGAACGACGCCAGACCCCGCCCGTCGTGCCCCGCTACGCCGCCGGCCGGCGCCGCTGACCCGACCGTGGGGCCGGACGCGCGCGGTGCGCCGTACACCTTGCTTCCCAGTCGCGGCGTGATCATGTTGAGCGGGTGCGTTGGCTTCCCCGCCCGGTGGAGAGCTCCTCAATGATCGCCCGCGTCCGGACGCCGCTGCTGACGGCCCTGCTCCTCGGCGCTTCCATCGCCGATGCGGCGAGCCAGCCGTCGAACACGCCGCTGCCGCTGGACCCCGATGTCAGGGTCGGCACGCTGTCCAACGGCCTCCGTTACTACATTCGCGTGAACGACAAGCCGCGCCACCGCGCAGAGTTGCGCCTCGCCGTGAACGTCGGCTCCGTGCTCGAGGCCGACGACCAGCAAGGCCTCGCCCACTTCGTCGAACACATGGCGTTCAACGGCACCCGCAACTTCGCCAAGCAGCAGATCGTCGATTACCTCGAGTCCATTGGCATGCGGTTCGGCCCGGACGTCAACGCCTACACCTCCTTCGACGAAACCGTCTACTCGCTCCAGGTCCCGACCGACAGCGCCGCCCCGCTCGAGATGGGCTTCCGCATCCTCGCAGACTGGGCGCACGAGCAGGTGTTCGACTCCCTCGAGGTCGAGAAGGAACGCGGCGTGGTGATCGAAGAGTGGCGGCTCGGCCAGGGTGCGGCCGCGCGCATGCGCGACAAGCAGTTCCCCGTGTTGTTCCGCGGCTCGCGCTACGCCGAGCGCCTGCCCATCGGCAAGCCGGAGATCCTGCGCAGCTTCTCACACGAGGCGCTGCGCCGCTTCTACCGCGACTGGTACCGGCCGGACGTCATGGCCGTCGTCGCCGTTGGTGACTTCGACCCGATGCACGTGGAAGCGCTGATCCGCCGCTTCTTCGCCCGCATCCCGCCCGCACGCTCGCCGCGACGCCGTCCCGTCTACGAGGTCCCGGACCATGCCGAGACGCTCGTCGCGGTCGCCACCGACCCGGAGGCCACCGGCTCGGCCGTCGCGGTCTATTACAAGCAGCCCGTGCGCGAGCACGCCGACCTCGCTGCGTTCCGCCAGGACCTCGTCGAGCGCCTCTACAACGCGATGTTCAACCAGCGGCTGTTCGAACTGACGCAGCAGGCCGATCCGCCCTTCATCTTCGCTTCCTCCGGCCAGGGCCGGTTCGTCCGATCCAAGGAGGTCTACCTCCTCAACGCGGGCGTGGAGGACGGCGGTATCCTTCGCGGCCTCGAGGCGCTCCTCACCGAGGCGGAGCGCGTCGCGCGCTTCGGCTTCACCGCTTCCGAGCTCGAGCGCGGGAAGCGCGAGCTGCTGCGCGCGCTCGAGCGGGCGTACGCCGAACGCGCCAAGACCGAGTCGGACGTCTACGCCGCGCGCTACGTCCGCCATTTCCTCACGGGCGACCCGTCCCCGGGCATCGAGTTCGAGTATCGCCAGGCGCAGCGCCTCGTCCCCTCCATCCGGCTCGAGGAGATCAACGCCCTCGCCCGCACCCGGATCGCCGGACGCAGCCGCGTCATCCTCGCAAACGCGCCGCAGAAGGCCGGCGTCAGCATCCCCACCGAGCAAGAGCTGCTGGCCGTGTTCGACGCGGTCCGCGAGAAACAGATCGGGCCGTACCAGGACGCCGTCGCCAGCGCGCCGCTCGTTCCCGACGCGCCCGAGCCCGCCGCGATCATCCGCGAGACGACCATCCCGGAGATCGGCGTGACCGAGTGGGAGCTCGCCAACGGCGTGCGCGTCGTCCTCAAGCCCACGGACTTCAAGGCGGACGAAGTCGTCTTCCGCGCCTTCAGCCCCGGCGGCACCTCGCTCGCCAGCGATGAAGATTTCATCTCCGCGGCATTGGCGGCCCAGGCCGTGCCCGTCGGCGGGTTGGGTGCGTTCAGCCTCGTCGAGCTCCAGAAGGTCCTCGCCGGCAGGGCCGTCCACGTCAGCCCGGGAATCAGCTCGCTCGAGGAGGGGCTCGCGGGTGGCGCCTCGCCCAGGGACCTCGAAACGCTGTTCCAGCTCGTCTACCTCACCTTCACCGCGCCCCGCGCAGACACGACCGCGTTCACGGCGCTCAAGAGCCGGTTCAAGGCCGCCCTCGCGAACCGGAGCGGCAACCCGCTGGCCGCGTTCGAAGACACGCTCCAGGTCACCCTCTCGCAGGGCCATTTCCGCGCCCGGCCGCTCAGCGCGGAGCTCCTGGAGGAGCTGGACCTCGACCGCGCCCTGGCCTTCTACCGCGACCGCTTCGCCGATGCCGGTGATTTCACCTTCGTCTTCGTGGGCAGCTTCGACCTCCGGAAGATCCGTCCCCTCGTGCAGACGTACCTGGGCGGCTTGCCCACCACCGGGCGCGTGGAGACCTGGCGCGACGTGGGCATGGATCCCCCCACGGGCGTGGTCCGAAAGATCGTCCGCAAGGGGATCGAGCCGCGCTCGCACACCGAGATCGTCTTCACGGGACCCTTCGAGTACGGGCCTGCCAACCTGCATGCGCTCGGATCGCTCGCCGACCTCCTCGAGATCAGGCTGCGCGAGGTCCTGCGCGAGGACCTCGCCGGCACCTACGACGTGAGCGTCTCGGCATCCGCCGCGCGCGTGCCGGACCCGCGCTACTCGTTCCACATCGGATTCGGCTCAGCGCCCGAACGCGTGGCGGAGCTGACGGAGGTGGTCTTCTCCGTGATCGATTCGCTGAAGACCGCCGGGCCCGCCGCTTCCGACGTGCAGAAGGTGCGCGAGATGCAGCGGCGCGAGCGCGAGACGAGCCTGCGACAGAACGGTTACTGGCTCGAGGCGCTCGCCAGCCGCTACCGCGAGGGCCGCGATCCGCGCGACATCCACGACGCCGGGCGCCTCATCGACGCGCTGGACGCCGCCGCGATCCAGCACGCCGCGCGTCGCTACCTGCGCACGGACAACTACGTGCAGGTCACGCTCGTTCCGGAAAAGACGACGCCGTAGGCTTCCGGACCCCGCCCTCTCGCCGCTGGCCCCGCACGCGCGCTGCAGCAGCTTCGCCCGGCCGCCTGCGCCCAGGGCGAGGCCGCCTGGTCGCGCCACGTGGCACGGCTGGTGCGCTCAGAACGTCGGACCCATGCCTGCGCTGAGCGCTACCGCCGTCCTCCTGATCGGCGCCGTCCTTGCCGCCGCGATGGCGGCAGCCCTCGGCTACGCGCTCCGCCTGAACCGCCGCCTGCGCCGCCTGGAGCGGGAGCGGCTCCGCCTCCTCCGCATCGCGCGTCAGAGCCGCATCGCCGCGGGGCGCCAGTTCCGCTACGAGGAGGCACTCCGCGGCATCGCCCGGACGTTCGCCACCACGTTCGACATCGGGGCCGTTCTGACCGCCATCGCGGAGAGCGTCAAGCAGATCGCGCGCGCGGATGCGGCCTACGTGGAACGCCTGCGCGGCCGCAGGGAGGCCGAGATCGCCGCGGTCGCGGGCCGCGGCGCGCCGCCGGTCCACACGCGCGTGCCCTATCCGGGCTCGCTCACCGAAGGGGCGATGCGGCAACGCAG
Organism: Longimicrobiales bacterium; assembly: GCA_036563975.1. Lineage (GTDB taxonomy): Bacteria > Gemmatimonadota > Gemmatimonadetes > Longimicrobiales > RSA9 > RSA9. Next base: position 4,896 of record DATCLK010000223.1, read on the forward strand.
GCCCGAGATCCTCGGGGATGTCGCGATCATGAGCCCGCGCATCGCGCGCATCCTCCGCCGCTCCTGCGGCCATTGCCGCGTGCTGGTCGCGCCACTGTTCTCCGAGGACGAGGCGGTCGGCGCGCTGGTCCTGCTCCGCCGCGGGGAGCGGCCGGCCTTCGCACCCGGCGACGTCGCGCGCATCGATTTCCTGGCCGGCCTTGCATCCTTCGTGCTGCGGCGCGGCTTGCTGGTCCAGGAGATCGAGGAGCGGCGCCGGCAGGCGGAGGCCAACCAGGAGCGCTATCGCTCGCTCTTCGAGCTGAACCCGGACGCCGCCTTTTCCTTCGACACCCACGGCGTGTGCACCAGTGCCAACCCGGCCACGGAGCGCCTCCTCGGCTACCCCGCCCGGCGGCTCATCGGCCGCCGCTTCACGCCCGTGGTGCCGCCGGCCTATCGCGCGCGCGTATGGGATGCGTTCTACCGCGCGCTGCGTGGCGAGCCGCAGCGGATCGAGATCGAGATCCAGCGGCGCGGGGGCGAGCGCCGGCACGTCCTCGCGCGGCTCGTGCCCATGATCGAGGCCGGCCGCACCGTGGGCGTCTTCGGCATCGCCGAGGACATCACGGATCAGCGCAGGACGGAGCGCCAGCTCGATGCGGCACGCGCCGAGGCCGAGCGCCGCGCTCACGAGGAGGCCGCGCTCCGCCGCGCTGCGGAGGCCATGGCCACCGCGTTCACGGACGACGAGGTCATGCGCGCCGTCGCCGAGGGCGCCCTCGTCGCCACGGGCGCCGACGGCGCCTTCGTCGAGCTCGTCGTCTCGGGTGGCCGGGAGCTGGAGGTCGCCGCCACGGCCGGCGAGTGGACGCCCGAGGAGGGGACCCGCATGCCGCTCGCGGGCTCCCTGGCGGAGCAGATCATCCAGCGGGGGCGCCCGCTCGCCGTGCCGCGCGTCCGCGACATCCGGGACCGTGTGGTGGCCCCCGGCTTCGCCGAGCGCTGCGCCGACTGCGAGCTGCTCGGCGTGCCGCACGTGGACACGACCGCTCCCGCGGGCGTCCTGTTGCTGATCCGTGCGCCCGGCCGGCCCCGCTTCACGCCCGAGCAATCGGCCCGCGCCACCACCTTCAGCCGAATCGCGTCCCTCGCCTTCCGCAAGATCCGCCTGCTCCAGGATCTGCGGAGACGGAGCGAGGAGCTGGAGCGCGTCCTCGAGAGCCGCTCCCGGCTCGTGCGCGGCTTCAGTCACGACGTCAAGAATCCCATCGGCGCGGCCGACGGCTACGCGGCCCTGCTCGAGGACGGCCTCTTCGGCCCGCTCCAGCCGCGGCAGGCGGAAAGCGTGCGCCGCATCCGCCGGGCGCTCCGGTCCGCCATCTCGCTGATCGACGATCTCGTCGACATCGCACGCACCGAGGCCGGCGAAATCGAGATCGAGCACAAGCCCACGGATGTGCTCGCCATCTCCCGCGACGCGGCCGAGGAGCACCGCGCCCAGGCAGAGGCCGCCGGCCTCGAGCTCGTGGTGGAAGGCCCGCCCGAGGTCCGCCCCGTCCTCGCCGATCCCGGCCGCGTGCGCCAGATCCTCGGCAACCTGCTCTCCAACGCCGTGAAGTACACACCGCGTGGCGGCCGCATCAGCATCCGCGTCTCGACGCGCTCTGCGGGCCCGGACGGCGCCCCGGGCGAGTGGCTCGCCGTGGAGGTCGCCGACACCGGGCCCGGCATCCCCGCGGAGCTCCAGGAGCAGATCTTCCACGAGTTCGTGCGCTTCGGGCCCGGTGCCACCCGCGGCGCGGGCCTCGGCCTCGCCATCAGCCGCCTCCTCGCCCGGCGCATGGGCGGCGACATCACCCTCGACAGCGCGCCCGGCCGCGGGTCGACCTTCACGCTCTGGCTACCCGCGCCCTCCGCGGCCGCCGAGCCCGGGACGCGCGCTCCGGCCACCACCGGCGCCGTGCTCGCGGACGGAACCATCCCGCAGCGGACTCCACGGCGCGGCCCCTGGCTCGGCGGGACCGGGGCCGAATCGTCGGCCCTGGATGGGGGGACTGGGCGGCAGACCCCGGTCGCTCCGCCCGCCCCGCGCTCCTCGCGCCCCGCCCGGCCGGGCCCGCCGGAGCTCTACGAGCTCCTCGTCCGGAGCATCACCGATGTCGGGATCTACGCGCTCGACCCGGACGGCCGCATCATCACGTGGAACGAAGGCGCGGAGCGCATCACCGGCTATCGGCCGGACGACGTTCTCGGCCGCCACATCGCCATCCTCCACGCGCCGGACCAGGCGGGCCGCGAGGAGGCGGATCGCGTCCTCCGGCTTGCGACGGAGCACGGCCGCCACGCGGGCGAGGGCTGGCGCTTCCGCGCGGACGGCTCCCGCTTCTGGGCCCGCGACGTGCTCGCCTCGCTGCACGACTCCACCGGCCACCTCATCGGCTACTCGGGCCTCCTCAGGGACTGCACCGAAGAAAAGCGCCGCGATGCTGCACGCCGCTTCCTGCTGGAGGCCAGCCGCGTGCTCGGCTCCTCGCTCGATTACCGCACCACCCTCCGCTCCGTCGCACGCCTCGCAGTGCCCGCGGTGGCGGACATCGCCGCGGTGTACGCCTTCGAGGACCACACGCCCATGCGCCTCGAGATCGTCCACGCCACTGGCGAGACCCTCCGCATCACGCGCGAGATCGAGCGCCGCTACCCGGGCGAGGCCCTGCGCCTGCGCCCGGCCATCGAGATCGCGCGCCAGGGGGAGCCGTTCCTGGCCAGCGACGTCACCGATGACATGCTGCGCGCCGCCGCCATCGACGAAGGGCATCTCGCCCTGCTCAGACAGCTCGGCCTGCGATCCATCATGCTGCTCCCGCTCCGCAGCCGCGGGCGCATCCTCGGCGCAATCATCCTGATGGCCACGCAGGGCCGACCCCGCTACACGGAGTCCGACCTCGCGCTCGCCGAGGACCTCGCGCGCCGCGCTGCGCTCGCGGTGGACAACGCGCGGCTCTACGAGGCGGCGGTCGTCGCCAGCCGTACCCAGGCCGACTTCCTCGCCATCATGAGCCACGAGCTGCGCGCGCCGCTCACCGCCATCCTCGGTTACGCCGACCTGCTGCTCGAGGGGATTCCCACGCCGCTCCCGCCGGCCGCACGCGCCCAGGTCGAGCGCATTGTCGCCAGCGCCCAGCACCTGCGTGAGTTGATCGATGACATCCTCTCCTACTCCCGCATCGAGGCCGGCCGGCAGGAGGTCGTCCTGGCGCGAACGGACCTCCGTCACGAACTGTCCCGCATCGCCCAGATCGCCGCGCCGATGGCCACCGAAAAGGGCTTGCGCTTTCACTACGAGCCACCGGAGGACGCGATCATCCTCGAGACCGATCCCGAGAAGCTCCGCCGGCTCCTCATCCACCTCGTGTCCAATGCAGTCAAGTTCACGGACCGGGGCGAGGTCGAGCTCTCGGTGCGCAGGGAAAATGACGACGCGCTGATCGACGTCCGTGACACCGGCATCGGCATCGCGCCCGAGCATCTCGAGCGGGTTTTCGAGCCGTTCTGGCAGGTCGAGGAGCCCACCACCCGCCGCGCACCCGGCACCGGGCTCGGACTCACGCTCGCCCGCCGCCTGGCTCGCCTGCTCGGGGGCGACATCACGGTGAGCAGCGCGCCCGGCAAGGGGAGCACGTTCACCGTGCGTCTGCCCGTGCGGTCCGGCCGCGAGCGCGCGCGGCAGACCTGACCGCCGGGGCGCGCCTTCGCCGCGCTTTCGCCCGCAGCTCCCAGCGGCCAGCGACGTGCCGGGCTCCCCGGGCCGGGACCTCTGGCGATGGTCCCTGCGCCGTCTGCCGTGCAGCCCAGAAGATGCTTGCTCCGCCCCCGCCGCAGATCATACAATGCTGCATTCCACGACCCGCAGGAGGATCTCGCGATGCACCATTCGCTGCCAGGTGGGCGGCCCTGCTCTCCCCGCCGCCGCCATGACGTCATCGCAGTGCTCCTCGCCGCTGCGGCCGTGCCCTTTGCGGCGGCCGCGGCCAAGGCCCAACCGCAGCCCACGCGGCCGGAGACGCCGCCCCATTTCGCGATCACGAACGCCCGGATCGTGCCCGTCTCCGGCCCCACCATCGAGAGGGGGACCGTCGTCGTCCGGAACGGCCTCATCAGCGCCGTCGGCGCGAACGTGCGAGCCCCGGCCGATGCGTGGGTGATCGACGGCACCGGCCTGACCGTCTACCCGGGCCTGATGGACGCCTTCACCACCCTCGGCCACCCCGACCGCCGCGACGGCCAGGCCAGCAGCTCCAGCAACCAGCAGCAGTACGCGTGGGGGCCTGAGGACCGGAAAGGCACGTTCACTTACCTCACGGCCGCGGACGGGCTGGATCCCACCGACAGCCGCATCGCGCAGTGGCGCAACGCCGGCTTCACGACCGCGCTCGCCACGCGTTCGCAGGGGATCTTCCCGGGCCAGGCCGCCGTGATCGTCCTGGCCGGGGAGAGGGGGCGTGAGATGGTCGTCAGCCCCTCCGTCGC
>DATCLK010000224.1:0-5517 GCA_036563975.1 Longimicrobiales bacterium
ATGCCGTTCGAGATCTACGACATCGAGCTCGGGCGCGATGGCGATGGCCTCAGGATGGGCGGCACGCTGGAGAACCTGACGCTCGCCGAAGGGAAGAGCGTCCGCCTGCGCCTCAGCATCCTGGGCGACGGCGGCTCGGTCCAGGCGGCCCAGGAGGTGGAAGTGCGTGCGCCGGCCGCTGGGGAGAGCGTGGCGTTCAGCGTGGTGATGCCGATGCCTCAAGTGATCCGGGGATGGAAGTACGAGGTGGTGGAGTAGGCGCTACTCCACCACCCTCATCACCACCACCTGCTGCACGTCGAGCTCGTCCTTCGTGAGCAGCGCGGCGAGGTCCGGGCCATAGACCAGGTCCGGGAAGAAGGCCGGGTCCCGGATCTCGCCGAGCAGGCGGCCGGCGGCGTCGTAGACATCGATCCGCTCGGCCTTCTCCGGCTCATCCACCGAAACGCCCACCCAGATCCGGTCCTTCGCGTCGATCAGCAACGCCGTGATACGCGGGATCGTCGCCGCGAACGTCATGTTCTCGGCGCCCTTGTTCCGGAACTCCTGCGCATCCGCCGGAATTCCCGGGAGCCGCGGAACGGGAAGATTGCGCTCCCTCTCGCGCGCCGCGTCCTTGTCGGCCTCCGTCACCGGGCGGGCCGGCGGGTCGCGCCGGATCGTGCGCTCGATCGTGCCGTCCGGAAGGATGATGTGCAGCACGTAGTTCGCGCTGTCCGAGACGACGACGCGTCCGTCGGAGAGCGGCGCCCAGCGGAACGCCGGCGCGTACGCAGGTCTCAACTGCCGCGTCACGGGCACGCCGCCGAGCTGAAACCGGACTGTGGTGGTCGGCGGGGGCTGGTGGCGCCACACCGTATCGAGCGGCACGCCATCCGGCGCGTAGCGCACGAGCGGAACGAGCGGTTGCCCCTCCGCATCCGTGTTCGCGCCAGCCATGAAGGTCTCGCCGGTCCGGTAGTAGCTGCCACCGCCGAGACTCAGGCCGGACATGTTCATGCCCTGGTCAGCGGCGTCACCGATGGTCCGGCTGCCCGCGCCCGCCGGGTCGAAGATGGTGATCCGGCGGTTCATCATGTCGGGTACCCAGAGCGAGTCGCCGGGCCCGAGCGCGATCGAGATCGGCATGCGCAGCTCGCCGGGCCCGTTGCCCTGCCGGCCGTAGCTCTGCACGAACGTGCCGGTCTCGTCGTAGCGCAGGATGCGCTCCCCCTGGCCGTCCAGCACGAACAGGTGCCCCTGCGCGTTGCCCGCGAGCCGGGCGCGGCTCACGACCTGGAACTGGTAATTCTCGTCGTCGACCGTCGCCCCGCCGATCACGGCGATCGTGTCGAAGCGCCATGCGAGCGGGGTGGCGGCATCGGCCAGGTAGCTCAGGCGCTCCACGCCGTTCACCGTGTCGACCGCGGCGATCGTCATCGAGCGTGGGGTCGTGTCCGCACCGCAGGCGGCGGTCGCGCACGCGAGCAGGAGCAGGTACGGGGTGCGCATGGGGCGGCTCCGGGTCGCAGGGTCGGGAGGGACGTTCACTCCATGCTCACGCATCCGTGCTCATGGGCGAGCTCGGGGCATTCCTTGGCGTTGCAGGGCCCGTAGCGCTGCAGGGTCGGCGCCGCCCTCCACTCCGTGCTCACCGGCGAGGCCTGCGATGCGGCGCACTGGCCCGCCGGCTATCGGGCGAGACGTAGTGCAACGGAGTGTGTACGGCGAGCGCTTTCATGCGACGCGCAGTGGGCTCGCACTGCGGACGCCGCCTCGCATGCGTCCGCGCTTCTCCGCCGCGTGACGCGCCGCGGGCCCCTCCGTGGGCGCAGCGTCAGTCACCTCGCTGCTTGCCCGCAGTGAGACTCGCACTTGACCCCGCCGCGAGCGTTGTCTCACTCGCGTCCCCGCTGTGGACGGGGCCTCATGAGCCTCCCCGCTTGCCCGCGGCGCGCCCGGTCCGGCTGGCCGGCCGGCCGCGCGTGCGGCCCTCATCGCCGGGCGCGGCCGCACGCTTCCGCGACTTCTTCCCCCTCGCCTCCTCCCCGCCCTCGACCTGGCCCCACTCGCTCTGCTGCACGACCGGGAGCTGGAGCGCGCGCTCGCGCTCGAGGTCCAGCGCCCCGATGTGCACGGACAGCGGCGCCTGCACCCACTTGTAGATCGAGCGCGTGAACATCGAGACGAAGCGCCGGGCGTGCGCGCGCAGCTCCGCGGGGTCGCGGTCGGGGAAGAGGGATGGCAGCGCCTCGGCGACCTCGGCGGCCGACAGCTTCTCGCCGGCGAACAGGGCGAGGCACGCGTCGAGGATCTCGAAGGGCATGAGCTCCGCTTCCGCGGTCTGGTCCGCGGCCAGCTCCGGGCCGGCCGGCGTGTCCAGCGTCATGCGGATGCCCTGGAAGCCGAAGCGCCGGTGCAGCCGCTCGAGCAGCGCGACGACGACGGTCTTCGGCACGTTCGCGATCGGCGAGAACGCGCCCTCGAGGTCGCCGCCGATCGTCGTGTAGCCGACCGCCTTCTCGCTCATGTCACCGGTCTGGAGGAACAGCGTGCCGGCGCTGTTCGCCCAGTTCCACATGCGCGTGCCGCGCAGCCGCGCCTGGATGTTCTGCCGCGTGATCGGCGTGGGCTCGCCGCCCTTGAGCATCGCCCGCGCCGCGTCCAGCTCACGGTCCAGCGCCTCGTCGATCGAGACCTCGATCAGTTCCACGTCCAGCTCGCGCGCGATGGTGCGCGCGGCATCGCGCGTCCCCGGCTGCGAGTAGCGGGATGGCATGTAGAACGCCGTGAGCTTGGGTGGTGCAGCGCTGCCATCGCTGCGCTGGATGCGCTCGAGCGCGTGCCACGCAACCAGCAGCCCGAGGAGTGAATCGCGCCCTCCCGAGAGCGCGACGCCGATGCCCGTGAACGCGCGGGTCTTGCGGAAGTAGTCCGCCACGCCGAGCGCGAGGACCTCGAACACGTCGTCGAGAAGCTCGTCGCGCGGCGAGCGCTGCACCTCCGGCGTGGCGGGCGGCAGGAAGAAGCTGCCGCCGGCGGGCGCGGGGTAGCGCAGCCGCGAGCGGTCCGCGGTCGGCGCGTCGCTGCGGATCACCGCGACCGGCCGCTCCACGTTCATGAAGCGCTCCCAGTCCGAGCGCCACGTGGTGAGCTCGCGGCGCAGCCGCGCCGTGCGGTCCAGGTCCACGACGCAGCTCCACCACCCCTCCTGGAAGCGCGGCGCGTCCAGCACGAGCCGGCCGTTCTGGAAGACGTAGCCGCCGCCGTCGAAGACCAGGCCGTCCTGCGAGCCGACGCGGTTCGCGTACACCAGCGTCGCCTGGTTGTCCGCGGAGCGCGTCGCGAGCAGCTCGCGGCGCGTCGAGACGATGCCGATGCGGTAAGGCGAGGACGAGACGTTGGCGACGAGCTCGGCGCCGGAGAAGCAGCGCCGGCGCATCGGCCCGTCCGGGCTCCAGATGTCCTCGCACACCTCGACGGCGAGGACGCCGAAGTCGAACGCGAAGATGTGGTCACCGAGCGGGATGCCGTCGGCATCGAGGTTCAGCCCTGGTGCGCCGCGCGCCATCGTCCGCGTCTCGTAGAAGACCTCGTAGCTGGGGAGCTTTTCCTTGGGCACCAGGCCCAGGATCCGGCCGGCGTGTACCACCGCGGCCACGTTGAACAGGTGGCCGCCCACGCCCGCGACGAGGCCGACGACGAGGACCGTGGGCAGGTCGCGCGTCTCCGCCGCGACGCGCTCGAGCTCCGCGCGCTGCGCCGCGACGAACGCCGGCCACTGCACCAGGTCCTCCGGCGGGTAGCCGCCCAGCACCTGCTCCGGGAAGCAGCCGACCGTCACGTCCTGCGCCGCCATCTCGCGCGCCATGCGGATGACCTGATCGGCGTTGCTACGCACCGCGCCCACCGTCGGGTTCGCGGCGCCGATGGCGAGCTTGATCAATCGCACTGGGGGCTTCCTCGTTTCACACCGTTCCGGGGCGTGTCGTCGCCCTGGAATATAAGCGGAGGCTCGCAGCGAGGCATGCGCGAGGCGGCGGGCAGGGCGAGGGCCCGCCTTTGCCCCGCCCGGCCGCCCGGGCGAGGGCGGGGGGACTGCGGATGCTCGCGATGGGGCGAACCTCAGACACCGGCGCCAGGATCGAGGGCGGGGCGTTGCCCGCCTACAATTTGGGTGGTGGAGTCCCTGCTCCCGCGCTCTTCCGCCTCCACGAACCCCCGGGCGGGGGAACTGCGGGAGAACCACGGGCGTGGGCGTTCGCGGCGTGATCGCGTTCGCGGCGTGATGCCTCCGTACGCGTACGCCTACGCCTACACGTGCCCGTGCCCGGCCGTTGACTCCCGGGCGGCTCGTCGCGGGGGGTCAGAGTTCCGAATTGTCTCGAATCATCGAATTCGAATTCAAGTTCCACCCCGCCGCGTCCCTTGCCCCCGCCCGGGCGGCAGGGCCGGGGCGGAGTGGGCCCTCGCCCCGGCCCGGGGTGGGGACGGGGGCGGGGCTACCGCACGTGCCTGTACATCAGATCGATGAGCTCGTCGTACATCGCCTCCGCCGCCTCGTCCCCCGCACGGATCGCGGTCGCGGCGCAGTGCTTCAGGTGGTTGCGCATGAGCTCACGGCCAACGCTGCGCAACGCCTCGTGCACCGACGCGATCTGCGTCAGGATGTCCGCGCAGTAGCGGTCCTCGGCGACCATGCGCTGCAGCCCGCGCACCTGCCCCTCGATGCGGCGCAAGCGCTTCAGGTTGCGCTCCTTGATGTCCGGGTCCACCGCGACCGCTCGCCGGCCGCCTCCGTCGCCACCCGTGCCGGAAGCCGCGCCGCAGCCGCACACGGCGACCGCCGCGCCCGCGTCGTCGTGCGTGTGCACCTGCTCGTCCATCAGATCCTCCTCGGGTGCAGCCGCGCGCGCCGCAGCCGCAAGCTGTTGCTGACCACGCTGACCGAGCTGAACGCCATCGCCGCGCTGGCCAGCACCGGGCTGAGCAGCACGCCGAACGCGGGGTACAGCACGCCCGCCGCGATCGGGATGCCGATGACGTTGTAGATGAAGGCCCAGAACAGGTTCTGCTTCATGGTGCGCATGGTGCGCCGCGAGAGCGCGATCGCATCCGCGACGCCGCGCAGGTCCGCGCGCATGAGCGTGATGTCGCTGGCCTCGACCGCGATGTCCGTCCCGGTGCCGATCGCGATGCCCACATCCGCGCGCGCCAGCGCGGGCGCGTCGTTGATGCCGTCGCCGACCATGGCGACCGTCCGGCCTTCCGCCTTCAGGGCCTTCACCCGCTCCGCCTTGCCCTCGGGCAGCACCTCGGCCTCGACGCGGCGAATCCCGACCGACTCCGCGATGGCCCGGGCCGTGCGCGCGTTGTCGCCGGTCATCATGATCACTTCGATGCCCATTTCCTGCAGCCGCCGCACCGCTTCCCGCGACGTTTCCTTCACCGTGTCGGCCGCGGCCACCACCCCGGCGTAGCGGCGGTCGGCCGCCACCAGCACCGCCGTCTTGCCCTCCTGTTCCAGCCGTTCCAGCG
>DATCLK010000225.1:0-8671 GCA_036563975.1 Longimicrobiales bacterium
CGTTGCCGACCTCGTGGTTGACGCACAGCACGTTGCGCGCGCCGGCCGCCGCCAGCCGCTCGCCGCCCGCGTACCCGGCCTCGTACTCCGTCTGACCGATGTGCGCCAGCAGGCCGAGCTCGCGCCAGCTCTCCGCACCCGTGTTGATCGAGAGCACGGGGATCCCGGCGGCGAGCGCTGCGCGGATCGCGCCGCCCAGCGCGTTGGGATCGGGGATGGTGACCACCAGCCCGCTCGGCCGGGACGCGACCGCCGCCTCAATGAGCTGGTTCATGCGCACCATGTCGAAGCTGGTCGGCGCCTGGTACTCGACGCGCACGCCCAGCTCGCGCGCCGCGTCCGCGATCCCGTTCGCGATGATCGACCAGAACGGGTCCGACGACTGGCCGTGCGTCACTGCCACGATCCGCATCGCCGACCGATCGCCGCTACCCACGCTGCCCACGCTGCCTGCGCTGCCTGCGCCACAGCCAGCCGCGGCAAGGCCGAAGATGGCGACCGCCGCGGCGCGCCGCTGGATCGCTGTCATGCCACTCCCTCCGTCATGCGCCGAAGGCCGGGTCCAGCATCGCGGATCGATCCTTCCCCCTCCACGACGGCCGACCTCGGCCAGCTCGCGCCGCGCCCGCGCGAAGCGCCCACCGACCCGGTGACTCCTCGCCGACCGCCAAGTTACCCGCGGTACTGCGCGCCTGGAAGAGTGCCGCACCGCTCGCGAGCGCGGCGCGCCAGCCGCATCGATCCGGTGGAGGCGCTGTGGTACGAGTAGCGGGCGCGCCGCGCGCTCCTCTGCCACGCCGGGGGAGCGGGATCCGAAGAGCGGCGGGCCGCACGACGTAATGTCGTGCGGCCCGCGCCGGCTGCGCCGCCGAATCGAGTCGTCTCCGCCGAGTCGCGCGTCAGTGCTGCGTCACGCTCAGCCCCGTGACGTACGCCTCGGTGTTGTGCGCGAAGCGGATCCCGTAGATGCCGTCCGTGGACGAGAGCTTGCCCTCACCCAGCACGGCCGACTTGTCGTAGCTGCCGACCACGGTCCCGTTGATCGCGCACTCGATCTTGTCGCCCTTGACGGAGAGCGCGATCTCCTGCGTGACCGGTTCGCCCGGGCCGGCGGCCCTGTTCACGGCCGGGTGCTCCTCGCCCCGCCGGCCGTTGACCTGGAACGGCTGGGGGCCGAAGCCGCGCACGATGAACCGACCGTTGCCGTAGGCCGCGCAGTAGAGGTACCTCTGCCGGTCGGTGCCCATGTCGCTGCCGGCGATGAAGACGCCGTACGGGTGCGGATGGTTGTTCAGCGCCATGTACTTCGGCTCGCGGAACGTCGCCTTCACCGTGTAGTTGCCAGAGGCCACGTTGGACGGGTGCCAGTAGGCGACGGCGGGGCCGGTGACGACGTGGAGCGCGTCTCCCTCCTTCGCGAGCCGCGCGTTCTCGAGGGTCATGCCGCGCTGCGCCTCAGCCGCGTCGATCTTCCCCTGCCAGCCGTCGACGAAGATGCCGCCGCTGGCGACGGTTCGGGCCGGATCATCCTGGGCCTGGATGGCACCTGGCCATGCGAGCAGCGCGATCGCGGCGAGGGCGGATGCGGCAACGTAGAGGCGGCGCATGGTGCTCCTCCGGTGAAGGGGTGACCAATCGCGGGCGTCCACTATAGCGCGGCCCGCGGCCGTCTGGCTATACCGCGGCACCTGCCAGCCGGGTCTGACCTCGCCCACCCTGCCCGGAGTGGGGATCGCCGCCGGCGCTCACGTCGGCGGGCCCGGGAGGCGCGGATCCGATTCGACGGCCGAGCCAGCCTTCGCCTGCCGGGGGAACGCCAGGGACAGCATCATCGAGACCGCCAGGCAGAATCCCACCACGCCGAGCGAGATCCCGACCGGCACGTGGACGCCGAAGTAGCCTGCCAGCATCTTCGCGCCGATGAATGTCAGCACGACGGCGATGCCCAGCTTGAGGAAATGGAAGCGATCGATGATCCCCGCCAGCAGGAAGTACATCGATCGCAGGCCGAGGATCGCGAAGATGTTGGACGTGAAGACGAGGAACGGATCGGTGGTGATCGCGAAGATCGCGGGGATGGAGTCCACCGCGAAGACGAGGTCGGTCGTCTCGACCATCACCAGCACGATGAACAGCGGAGTCGCCAGGAGGCGAGTTCGCCCGGCTCGCCCGACGGCCGGCTCGCGCACGAAGAACCGCTGCCCCTCGTACCCCGGCGTGACGGGCAAGAACCGGCGGATCAGGCGGAGGACCGGGTTGGCCTCGGGCTCGACGTCCACGTCATCGTGCACCGCCATGCGGATTCCGGTGATGATGAGGAAGGCGCCGAAGACGTAGATGATCCAGTGGAACTGCTCGAGCAGGAGCCAGCCCGCGGCGATCATCGCACCACGCATCACGATGGCCCCGAAGATCCCCCAGAAGAGCACGCGGTGCTGGTAGGCGGCCGGGACGCCGAAGTAGCTGAAGATGAGGATGAAGACGAAGATGTTGTCGACGGAGAGAGCGAGCTCGATCAGGTAGCCAGTCAGGAACTGGAGGCCCGCTTCCGTTCCGCGTGCCTGGAAGATCCAGGCGTTGAACAGCGCCGCCACCGTGACGACAACGGCCGTCCAGCGCCCGGCCTCGCCGACCGAAATGACGTGGGCCTTGCGGTTGAGCACGCCCAGGTCGATCGCCAGCATGCCGAGGACGAAGGCCGCGAATCCGATCCAGAGCCAGGTACCTGCCATCTCCCCTCGAATCCGGGGTCCCGTCGCCGGCATGCCGGCGGGGACAGTCGAAAAACAAAAGGCGAGACCTTCGCCCAGATACTGGTCTGGAACGAAGGTCTCGCCCTGACACACACGAGGTCGCTCCCGCACCCCGCGGGCCCGGCCGGACCGTGCGCGCCGGCGCCCGCCGTAGACGCGCAGTCTTGACGACCCGGCCGCCGAAGCAGCTCCGGTGGGCTACTCCCCTTCCCGGCTCAACCTATCACCCGGGCGGCGTCCGGTCAACATCCAGACTTGCATACGAGCGCGGATCGCCCGATCCTTCCCCGGAGATCGGGACCCGGGGACACTGCCTCGCGTCCGGGGTACCGGTTCCCGGAAATCCGAGAACTCCCAAACGGTGGGACGTCCGATGCTCGATCCGAGCTCTCTCGAGCGGCAGCTCACGACAGACCTCCGCGACGACACGCCGGACCCGCCGAAGGGGCTCCCCCTGCACACGCGGATCCTCATCGGCCTCGCGGTCGGCGCGGGGCTGGGCGTGGCCGCCAACCTGGTCCTGGGGCCTGAGCACCCCGCCCTGGAAGCCTTCGTGGCTCACGTCACGGAGCCCATCGGGCAGCTGTTCCTGCGCCTGCTGCTGATGGTCGTCATCCCGCTCGTCTTCTCCTCCCTCGTGGTAGGGGTAGCGGGGATCGGCGACATCCGGCAGCTCGGTAGGGTCGGCCTCAAGACCTTCGCCTTCACGCTCATCGTCTCGGCCATCTCGGTGGGCATCGGGCTGACGGTCGTGAACACGATCCGCCCCGGCGATCGGCTGGATCCCGAGGCCGCCGCCGCCCTCGAGACGCGCTACGGGCAGGATGCGGAGGCACGCATCCAGGCGGCCCAGGCGCCACCCGACGCGCCCCCGATCGCGCGCGTGGTCGAGACGCTGATCCCGACCAACCCGTTCGCGGCCGTCGCCAGCCCTACCCCGAACCTGCTCCACCTCATGTTTTTCGGGCTGGTGCTGGGCCTCGCCGCGACGCTCGTGAGCGCGCAGACTTCCGGCCCCTTCCTCGCCTTCCTCGAAGGGCTCTACGCCGTTTCGGCGAGGATCATCGACGGCATCATGAAGCTGCTCGCTCCCTACGCCGTCGCGTGCCTCCTCTTCACCAGCACCGCTGGCTTCGGGCTCGACCTGCTGGGCGCGCTGGGATGGTACGTCGTCGCCGTCCTGCTCGGCCTCGCGCTCCAGATGTTCGGCGTCTATTCGCTGATCCTCCGCTTCCTGGTGAGGATCAGCCCGATCGATTTCTTCCGCCGGATCAAGACCGTCATCATGACGGCGTTCTCGACGTCGTCCTCCAACGCGACGCTGCCGACCGCGCTGCGCGTCTCCGAGGAGAACCTGCGCGTGCCGCGCGAGATCAACTCGTTCGTGCTGACGGTGGGCGCCACCGCGAACCAGAACGGGACCGCGCTGTACGAGGGAGTCACCGTCCTCTTCCTTGCGCAGCTCGCCGGCGTCGACCTGTCGCTGGGCCAGCAGATCAGCGTCGCCTACCTGGCGATCCTCGGCGGAATCGGTACGGCGGGCGTTCCCTCGGGCTCCATCCCGTTCATCGTCCTCGTCCTCGCGCACATCGGGGTGAACCCCGCCCTGATCGGCATCATCCTGGGGATCGACCGCATCCTCGACATGTGCCGGACCACGCTGAACGTCACCGGCGACATCACGGCGGCGGTCTACGTCGCCCGTTCCGAGCGCTTCCCCCTCCTGGACGAGGCCGCGGAGCCTGCGCCGGCAGGCAAGGCGGCGCAGGCGACGGCGGACACGCTGGAGCCGGGCGGCGAGGTCACGGGCGCCCGGGTGTGATCGCGCCGCCGGGCTTCGGCCCGGCGGCGGCGGCCCGGGCGCCGCGGCGCGGCCGTCACCTCCTCACCAGCACCACCGGCACGCTCGCCACGGCGGCGCTGCCGAACACCCCGGCCGCGCCCCGGAGGCCGACGGCCGCGCCGTTCCTCGCAATGGCGTAAGGGCTGTCGATGGCCTTGGCGTAGGCGGTGTAGTTCGCGTCGTACACGGTGAGGACGAGGTGCGCGTCGAGCCGCTCCGGCATCGACTCGCCTCCGCACCCGACGAACCCCGTACGCAGCTCGGCCGAGTCGCTGCCGGTCACGTCCAGGAACGACGCGGACGCATCCGCGGGCAGCCGCAGCAGCGCGGTGCAGTCTCGCCGAACCGCGCGTAGCGAGATCTCCGTGCGCCGGCCGGATGGCTGGACCCTCCACGCGGCGACGAAGGGCTCCGGCAGGGGCACTGGCCCGAAGCGCACCTCGAGCTCCGCGCCGGGCGCCGGCTCGAGCAGCGCCGGCGGCTCGGGCACCGTCGTCGCCCCCTCGATCCTGGCGCCGCCGGGCAACGTGATCTCGAGCTCGTAACGTGCACCGGTCACGATGCCGCCGGACACCGCGCCGGCGTAGCAGCCGGCGGCCAGGTCGGGCTCGTTCGGGAACCCGAACCGCGTCACGCAGTCGCCGCCGACGTCGAGCTCGATGCCTTCCTCTCCTCGGATCAACCGAACGCTCGCGCCCGGCACCGGCTCGACCGCCAGAGGAGGGGAAACGGCCAGGGCCTGCGCCCGCGTCAGCAGCACCCTCGCCGTGTCCTCCCCCGCGACCAGCATGGCATGCACCGCGACCAGCTCCGTGGCCGTTTCGATTGGCGACGGATCGCGCACCAGCTTGCAGCCGCCGAGCGACAGGACGGCGGGGAGCAACGCCAGCGCGGCCGGCCAACGCCGATGCTGCCCGACCCTCAGAAGCTCCATTGCACGCCGAACGTCGGGAAGAAGGGTAGCTGCGGCCAGTAGCTCAGCGCCGGCCCGCGGACTCCGTGAGGCTGCGGCTCGGCCAGCAGCACGTTGCGCGTGTTCAGCACGTTCAGCACCTGGAAGTACGGTGTCACGCTCACGCGCCGGCCGAACCAGCGCTTCTCGAACCGCTTGCGCGCGGCGACGTCCAGCCGCAGGTAGCCCGGGAGCCGGGCGGAGTTCCGTTCGCCCAGCACGACCTCGACGCTACTGGGCGCCAGCCACAGGCCGCTCCTGGGGTCGTACTGCATCGGCGTGGTGAGTCCGATGGCGGGCGAGTACGGCTGTCCGGACCCCAGCGCGAGCTGCGCGCCGAGTGTCCCTGTCTCGCCGAGCGGCAGGGCGGCCGCGACCATGAGCAGGTGGCGGCGCTCGTAGCGCGGCGGGTAGGTCTCGCCCGCCACGTCCAGCTCTGCGGATTGGAGCGCGTACGACAGCGTGATGTCCGTGCGCCCCCGCCGGTAGCGCGCGAGCAGCTCGAGCCCTCGCACCCGGCCGCGACCGATGCGGAACGAGTCGGTCACCAGCACGGGCGCGTCCAGCGGGCTGGCCGCATCGGGACCGAGCACCAGGCCGCGCATGCGCTTGGCGAAGGCGTCCGCGCGCAGGAACAGCGGCCCGGACTCCCACTCGATCCCCGCCACCACATCCTCGCCCCGCGCGAGGCCGGCCGCGTCGGGTTGCACGCTCGGCACGTCGTACGCGATCAGGCTCGCGAGCGCGGACTCCTCGTCACGCATGCTGCGCACGGCCTGCGCGTATGCCCCGCCGCCCAGCGAGAACCGCAGCCGCGGCGTGACGTGCAGCCGGGAGCCTGCACGCGGGAGCCACGCCGAGCCCAGCCGGCCCCCATCGAGGAAGCGGATGCCCGCGCGCAGGTCGAGCGCGTCCGTCATCTGCCACGAGTCTTCGATGTACGCGGCCGTGGTGCGCAGGCGGCTCGCCTCCTCGACGTCGCTCACGAGGTCGTCGTCCACGTCACCCAGCTCGAGCCGGTGCGCGAAGCGGTACGCGTCGAGCTGCGCGCCGAGCTCCAACGTGTGGCGCCGGCCGAACCACGAGAGGTCCACGCCGAGCACCACGTCGCGCGCCCTCGATCTGCCGCGGAAGAGCAGCGACGAGTCGCGCACCACGTCCACCGGCTCGCAGCCGGCCGGCCCGCAGACGACCGAGCCGCTCCACTCCACCTCGGAGGCATCGAAGTCGCCGCGGAAATCGGTGTACCCCAGCCGGCCACGGAACAGCAGCGACCGGCCGACCGGCTGGCGGTACGAAAGCGCCACGAGTCGCGAGCCCCAGCCCAGGTCCGTGAGCGTGCCGTTGCTCAGGGTGTCGGCCTCCTCCGGGCCGATGTCCAGGTACTCGCCGTTCAGGTAGGCGGACAGGGAGATGCTCCCCAGCTCACCCACGTCCCGCGTCACCTTCATGTACACGTCGCTGAAGCCGTAGGGCAGCCGGGCGGGGAGAAGGTCCAGGGCGTGCGCGGCCGCCGTTGCGACATCCAGGTACGTCCGGCGCGCCGCGACCAGGACCGCGCCCTCGCCGCCGGGCAGCGGCGCACTGGCGGTGACGTGCGCCGAGATCAGCCCGATGGTGCCGCTCCCCCGGACGCGGTCGCGCCCGCCCTCACGCGTGTGGATGTCCACCTGCCCCGAAAGCCGGTCGCCGGCGCTCGCGGGCAGGGCGCCGGGCATCACGTCCACAGCGCTCACGGCATCGAACGGGATCGCGCTGAACAGGCCGCCGAGGTGGTACGGATTCGTCAGCGGCACGCCGTCCAGCGTGATCAGCGTCTGGTCCGGGCTGCCGCCGCGCATGTACAGCGCGCTCGAGAAGTCGGACGCCGCCGCGACCGACGGCAGGAGCTGCACCGCGCGCAGCACGTCCGGCTCGGCGAGGCCGGGCAGCACATCGAGGGATGACACGTCCAGGCGGATGGCCGACGGTCCCGGCGCGCGCGGCAGGCTCAACGTCGCAGACCGCGGGTCCTCCACCTCCAAGCCGGCGATCGGCACTGGCTGGACCGGCAGCTCGAAGTCGAGCCTGACCGTTCCGTCCTCCAGCGCGACGGTGACTTCGTGTTCGCGGTAGCCCAGCGCGCTCGCGACCACGCGCCACTGGCCCGCCGGCACATCCGCGAACACGAAGTAACCGCGTGCATCCGTCAGCGCCATGCGGCCGAGGTCAGGGATGCGCACGGTGGCGCCAGCGATCGGCTCGAGCGTCCCCTGGACGCGGACCATGCCGCGGACGGTGCCCTCCTGCGGCGCGGCGAAGGTGAGGATCAGGGCGAGGATGGGGGTCACAGCATGGCCTCCGTTCCATCGGGTGCGTCCACGGGCCGCCGCAGCGGCGTCCTTCGCGCGGGACCGCTTGCGGCCGCCCAGCGCCGCACGAGCAGCACGATCTCGGCGCCCATCGGCGATGACACGGGCGCCAGCACGCGCAGCACGCCGCTGCTCTTCATCAGGTATGCCACTCCATCCACCTCCACCCTCGCGTGCCCGAGTGCGACTGGCGGCGTGAGCCGGATCTCGCCAGCCGCCGGCGCGACGAGCAACGCTGTCTCCGGCATGGCCGCTGGCGGGCCCCGGCGTCCGCTCCTCACAGGACGCGACCGCGGGCGCCAGGCCGAGGAAGACGTCGTGCCGCACGTCCTCCACCTACCAATGTCGGGGTGGCGGTGATTGTGACAGCGCGCGGGCGCCGCCCGGCCCGGGCCCCCCGTTGGTATCGAACGGACCGGACTGCGTCATGGCCGGGCGCGCGTCGAGAGAACGGCGAGGCCTGGTCGCGCTCCCGCGCGACGCCCCGGGGTGCCTGCACTGGAGTCAGGCCGGCACCCCCCGCGTCGCGCTCCGGATCTGGTCCAGGATCGAGGGGTCCTTGATCTCGCGGTCGCGCGCGAGCAGCAGGACCTTGGAGAGCACCTCCGCCGTGCGGGGATCGTCATCCGCGAAGGGGAGGAAGAGCCGGCCGCGGTGCTGCGAGTGGACGGCCACGATGTGGAGCGCGGCGCCGGGCAGCACGCTCGCGACCGCGCTGCCGAGGTGCACGCTGTACGTGGCCAGCTCGCCGCGCACGATCGCATGGTTGGCC
>DATCLK010000226.1:0-4846 GCA_036563975.1 Longimicrobiales bacterium
CCGCGCTCGTCCAGCGCGCTGCCGAGCGCACCGAGCTCCGCCATGCGGCGCTGCAGGTCCTCGACGAACTCGCGCCGCGACTCGATGAGGGCCATCGACTCGTTCACGCGCTTCGTCTGCTTCTGCACGAACTCGATGGTCGGCGCCATGCGACGCAGCTCGTCCACCCGCTCGCGCAGCCCGCTGACCATCTCGTCGACGCGCGCGAGCCAGGTCGTGGTCTCCGCCTGCTCCTCGCGGAAGCGGGCGACCTCGCCCGCCGCGATGCGCGTCTGCTCGAGCGCGTCCGTGACCAGGGCGTGCGTGCTGGCGAGCTGCTCGATCTCCTTCAACGCCGCTTCCATCGCGGGCCGCGCTTCCTCGATGCGCGCCATGCGATCGGACGTCTCCTCCGCGCTCCGGGCGAGCGCGTCCAGGTCGCGCCGCAGCGCCTGGACCCTGTTGGCCTCCGTGTCCAGACGGCCGATCGTGGTCGCAAACGAGTCGATCTGCGACGCCAGGGCCTGCACCTTCGATTGGAGCGTCTCGACGGCCTGCTTCGACTCGGACAGCCCGGCGAAGCGGGTCTCGAAATCCGAGAGCGAGCTGCGCAGGTCGGCGATACGCTGGCTGACGACCTCGAGGCCGCGGCTGTCGAACTCGTAGCGCTCGACGGCCTTGCGCACCTCCTCGCGAGCGGCCGCGAGCTCCGCGCGGATCGAGCGCACCTGCTCGTCGCTCGCCTGCTGGAGCCGGTCGACCTCGGCAGCGCGTTGGACGACGAGGTCGTGCAGCGCCTGGAGGCCCGTCACCTGCTGCTGGAGCTGCTCGAGCGCCTGCGTGGCCTGCTGCTGCCGCTTCACGCCCTCGTCGAGCTGTCGGATCGCCTGGTCGAGACGGTCCGCGCGGGCGATAGCGCGATCGATGGCGTCGCGCTGCACCTCGAGCGCAGCGGCCTTCTGCGCCACGTAGTCGCCCAGTGCCTTGAGCGTGTCGACCCGCTGTCTGACGTCCTCGATGGTCCGCTGCACGCCGTCCAGCCCGCGCAGCGACTGCTCGATTGCGGAGACGCGGCGCTCCTTGTCCTGGAGGGCGCGCGTGAGTTCCTCGTGTCTGCGCTCGAACGCATCGGTCCGCGAGGCCGCGGCCTGGTGCGTATCCATCACCCGCTCGAGGTGATCCTGGAGGCGTGCGAGCAGCTCACCCGTGCCCTCCACTCGCCTGCGCAGGTCATCCGCCTGCTCCCGGAGCTCCCGGAACGGAGTCTCGAGCTCGAGGAAGCCGCCGATCTGCTCCTTCAGCTCCTCGGCAGCATCCACCTTCCGCTTCAGCTCTTCGAACAGAGAGCGGACGCGTTCGGCCTCCTCCGTCGCGTGCGTGATGCGCGCCTCGGTCTTGCGCTGACTCTGCGCCAGCCTCGCCGCCTGCTCGTCGAGCGTCTGGAACAGCGCGGACAGCCGCTCCAGACCCACGAGCCGCTGCTCGAGCGCGCCGAGGCGGCCGGTGAGCGCCTCCATCTCGCTGTTCGCGCGTGTGACCGACTCGCCGAGCCGCTGCGCGCGCTCCAGCGAGGTCTGCGCCGTCTTGACCAGCGCCTCGCAGCGTCCGCGCTCCTTCTGCAGCTCGTGCAGCACGCGCTGCATCTCAGCCGTGAGCTCCGAGTTGTTGCCGAGCAGGTTCTTGAGCAGCGTTGCCATTGCTAGCGCTCCTCCAGGCGCCCGCCGCGTGAGAGCGGACGGATCGCGATCAGGCGAGCCCCGCGATGGGGACCCGCTGGCCGGGGAACGGGATGTCCGCGTAGATACCGCCTGCCTGCTGGCAAGCGTCGGGCCTCGCGCGCGCGATGACGCGTACGGTTCGATGGTGCCGCGCGTTGCGGGACCGCTGCGCCCCGACGGGCCGGCCGGCCGTGCTTGCAATCTGCGAGGAGTGTGGCGGAATGCGGAGCGCGCCCCGGGCCGCCGGCGCGCCGCCTGACCGCCGTCGCAGCGGGGGTTGAGCCGGCGGCCGGCGCAGGCTATCTATCGCTCTCGCCATCCAACCCGGAGGACCCGAGACATGCGACGCCATTCCTCGACGCAGACGACGGCCGGGCGCACCCTGGCGTTCCCGGTCGTGGGGCTGCTGATCGCTGCCTTCGCCCTGGCCGTCCAGCCCGCCACCCAGCCCCTCGCCGCACAGTCGCTGGCCGAAGCGCCGGCGCCGGGGCGCTGGGCCGCGGCGATCGATCAAGGCCGTGCAACCGTCGCCGCGGTGATGGCCGAGCATGCGATCCCCGGCATGTCCGTGGCCGTGCTGGTGGACGGCGCCATCGTGTGGTCGGAAGGCTTCGGCTTCGCGGATCTCGAGCACCGCATCCCTGTGACGCCGCTCACCCGGATGCGGATCGGCAGCGTCTCGAAGCCGGTGACGGCAGCGGCGATCGGGAAGCTGGTCGAGCAAGGCCGGCTCGACCTCGACGCGCCGATCCAGCGCTACGTCCCCTCCTTCCCCGAGAAGCGCTGGCCGATCACGACACGGCAGCTCGCCGGGCACCTGGCGGGGATCCGGCACTACCGCGGCAACGAGTTCTACAGCCGTGACCGCTACGAGACCGTGCTCGACGGGCTGAAGATCTTCGCCGACGACTCCCTGCTCTTCGAGCCGGGGACGGATTACCACTACTCCAGCTACGGCTGGAACCTGATCAGCGCGGTGATCGAGGGCGCCGCTGGCGAGGAGTTCCTGAGCTACATGCGGCGGGAGATCTTCGAGCCGCTGGGGCTGCGCTCCATCGTGGCTGAGCACACGGACAGCATCATTGCGTACCGTGCGTCGTTCTACGAGCGCGACCGCAGGACGGGGCGCATCCTCAACGCGCCGTACGTGGACAACAGCTACAAGTGGGCGGGCGGCGGCTTCATCTCGAACACCGAGGACCTGGTCCGTTTCGGCTGGGCGCACCTCGCAGGCGGCTTTCTCGCGCCGGAGACGGTCAAGCTCCTCTTCACGTCGCAGCGGACCCGTTCGGGTGAGCTGACGAACTACGGGCTCGGCTGGCGGACGGGAACCGACTCGGCCGGCCGGCGTTGGGTGGGCCACACGGGCGGCTCGGTGGGCGGGCGAGCCGTGCTGGTGGTCTACCCCGACCACCGCGTGGTCGTCGCCGCGCTCGCGAACCTCGGCTCCGCGCCCATGACTCCGGAACTCGCGGAGCGGCTCGCGGCGCCGTTCATCCCTGGCACGTAGCGCCGCTCCGCGGCGACGCACCCACCTGCTGCGGCGCAGGCGCCGCGATGATCGGCAACGCCCTCGCCCTGGATCGCGGCTTGGGATCGCAGCCCTCGAGGAAGCATTCCTCGATGCGCGTGCACTGGCACTTCAGCCCCGCCATCAGCAGGTGCTTCATGGCCATGGCGCGGCTGATGAGCGCGTCGATTGCCGGCAGCTTCTCCGCCGCGAGCGCGCGCCAACGCTCCAGCGGAGGCGTGTTCGGCTCGAACTCGTAGAGCAGCGTCCGGATCTCTTCGAGCGCGAAGCCGAGATCGCGCGCAGCGTGGATCACCTGGAGCCGCTCGACCGTGTCCGCCGTGTAGCGGCGCCAGCCGCTCGCGCGCTCCGGCTCGGGGAGCAGGCCCACGCTCTCGTAGTACCGGATCGCCGACTGCCGGATCCCCGCCCGCCTCGCCACCTCGCCGATGCTCAGCGTCTCCAAACGCAAGCCTCTCGATTTCAAGTCCACTTGAAGTGCGAGCGTTGGGGTATGGCGCCGACCACGGCCCGTGCGTTCCGAACCCTACAACGAGTCGGACCGTCGGGCCAGCGGCGGGCGCCGGAACCGGCACCGCACGTTCGGGCAACGACGGCCGCGCAGGGCGCGGGGCGGCGGGCGGGCCGCGCGGGCCGGGACGGTGCCGGAACGCTCCTCTTTCACCCCAACAGGAGGTGTTCCGTGGGCACGCTGAACGGAATGCGGGTCATCGCGGGGGGCGTGGTGGCGGGGCTGGTCGCGCTGGTGGCCGAGCTCCTGATCGAGCCGCTGGCCGGGGCCCCGATGGAGGCGTGGCTGTCGGGCCTGGGCCTCGAGCCCCCGGGCGAGGCCGTGATGCTGGGGTACCTCGTGACGGCCATCGTCCTCGGCATGGTGATGGTCTGGCTGTACGCGGCCGCTCGCCCGCGCCTCGGGCCCGGGCCGAGCACCGCGCTGCGGATCGGGGTCGCCGTCTGGGCGCTCGCGTGCGCGATCCCGAACGTGCACACGTTCGGGCTGGGCGTGCTGCCCGCCAACCTGTTCTGGATCACCACGCTCTGGACGGCGGTGCAGATGCCGCTGGCCGCGCTGGCGGGCGCGTGGGTGTACCGGGAGGAGTCCGCGGCGCCGGCGCGCAGCGGCGCGTCCTCCCACGCGGCGCACGTCTGAGGAGCGGCCGCCCAGGGGGTCCAGCGGCAGACGGAGCCGCACACGAGGGCCGGTCCGCCGGCAGACGCCGCAACGGGGCCCGGCGGTCGTTTCGCCGGGCCCCGTCGCCCCGTGGCCGGCGCGATCGGACCGACCCACGGCAGGGCGAAAGCGCGCGGCCTGGCCGCCATTCCCGCCGGGGCCAGCCGCGCGATCGCGCCGCCTCCTCCGGCTCGCGGCGCCCTTCCTGGCCCGATCGAAGGCGGCGCGCTGAGCCCCGGCGGGCGCTACACCACGAGCGCCTGCGCCACGAGGAACAGCACCGCCGCCACGACCGCGGAGAAGGGGACCGTCGCCACCCAGGAGCTCACGATGCGGCGCACCGTGGCCATGTTGAGCGCCGCAATGCCGTGGCCGAGCCCCACGCCGATGACGCCGCCGACCAGTGTGTGGGTCGTGGAGATCGGCAGCCCCAGCGTGCTGGCGATG
>DATCLK010000227.1:0-6302 GCA_036563975.1 Longimicrobiales bacterium
CATGGACGCGCTCGCGTCCACCAGGATGCTCGTGCGCAGCTCCGAGTCGTCGCGGGTCTCGCGAATGTTCACGCGGCCCGTGCGCCCGTAGAGCTTCCAGTCGATCTTGGACGCGTCATCGCCCGGCCGGTACTCGCGGTATTGTACGAACTCGGGCGACGAGCCGATCCTGCGGGACCGATGGCTGCCGTGCGTTGCGGCGCGCGTGGCGCGGCGAGCGGGCCAGTGGAGCCCGCGGATCGCATCGAGCAGGGTGCCGTCGGTGAGGGACTGCACGATCAGATCCGGATCCCGCTCTTCGGCGGCGGAACGTGAGCGAGGATGTCGCCGATGAGGTCCTCGGCGGTCACGCCCTCGGCCTCGGCCGCGAAGTTCACCAGGATGCGGTGGCGGAGGACGGGCGCGGCCACGCGCTGCACGTCGGCCGGCGCCACGGCGGCTCGCCCATCCAGCAGCGCCCGGGCCTTGGCTCCGAGCACCAGCGCCTGGCCGGCGCGCGGCCCGGCGCCCCAGCGCACGTACTTCCGGACGCGCTCCGGCAGGTTCTGCTCGCCGGGGCGCGTGGCGCGCACCAGCTCGGCCACGTAGCGGAGCACGGGCTCCGCGACCACCACATCGCGCACCATGACCTGGAGGGCGATCAGCTCCTCCGCGCCGACGACGGCCCGCACCTCCCCGCCCGGTCTCCCCGTGGTCGTGCGGAGGATCGTGATCTCGTCATCCAGCGAGGGGTAACCGACGTTGATCGCGAAGAGGAAGCGGTCGAGCTGCGCCTCCGGCAGCGGGTACGTCCCCTCCTGCTCGATCGGGTTCTGCGTCGCCAGGACGAAGAATGGCTCGGGGAGCGGCATCGTCTGGCCCGCCGCCGTGACCGTGTGCTCCTGCATCGCCTCGAGGAGCGCCGCCTGCGTCCGGGGCGGGGCGCGGTTGACCTCGTCGGCCAGGATGATGTTGGCGAAGATGGGACCACGCACGAACCGGAACGTCCTGCGGCCGGTCCCGTGGTCCTCCTCCAGCAGCTCGGTCCCGATGATGTCGCTGGGCACGAGGTCGGGCGTGAACTGGATGCGCCGGAAGGAGAGGCGCATCGCCTCCGCCAGCGACCGGACGAGCAACGTCTTCGCCAGGCCGGGCGGGCCGATCAGCAGCGCATGGCCGCCCGCGAGGATCGTCGTCAGCACGTCCTCGACGACATCGACCTGCCCGACGATGCGCTTGGCCACCTCCGCCCGGAGGTCCTGGACGATCCGGACGACCTCCTCGGCCCTGGCGACGGCCACTCCCTCGGACTCCATCGGCACTCCGCTCCCTCGTGCGCGCGGGCGCGCAGGCCCCCGCCGCCCGGCGGGTGACTGCCGGCGTTGCGCAGGCCTGCACGCCGTCGTGGATTGGCGTTCTGCGAAGCAAGACGCGGCCGGACAGCGAATCCCTACAAGCCGTCCGGCCGCCTGGCAAGATCGGAGGGAAAGGCCGGGCCGCGCACGCCCCGCGCGGCCGGCCGCGCTGCTGCCCGACGCTCCCCTACGGCACCACCACCAGCCCCACCTTCGTGCCGAACTCGTCCTCCGCGCGCGGCAGGTTGTCCGGCGGACGCCACTCGCCGCCGTCCACGCGCACGAGGATCCGATACAGCCCGCTCCGGAGCCGGCGGGGCAGGATCCAGGTGTCGCCCGCGCGATAGAGGCGCATCGGCTGCCAATCCGAGAACTCGCCCATCACCTCCACCACCTCCGCGGCGCCGTAGACCTCCGCGCGCACCGTGCCGCCGGCCTCGGCGGCCACGGTCACCGCGGTGCCGGCGGCGCGCGACGTCGCCCGGCCCCCGAGCACCTTGACGCGCAACGCGACGGTCGCGAAGCGCGTCTCGGGAACGCCCCGCAACGGGTCGTGCAGGTGCTCGCCGCCCGCCACGGTCAGGGCCAGCCGCCGGGACAGGTGCCACGTCGCCGCGGCGTGTGTGGCGAGGCTGAACGCGCTCCCGCTGTCCAATCCACGGCGGGCCGTGCCGGTCAGCTCCACTTCGAAGCGGGGCCGCTCGAAGCGCGCGCGCACCACGGCCTCCGCGAAGCGGACAGGGACCGAGGCCGTCCGCGCACGACCGGCGCCATCGAGTTCGAGTGCGCCGGCATGCGTCCACGTGGCGGACAGCGTGCCGAAGACGGCCAGGTCCCGCAACGACAGCCAGGAGCCCGCCTCCGCGGTGTAGGCCGGGAAGCGGCCGCCGCCGTCGAGCACGTCGCCCGCACGGCCGCCGATCCACGCGCCGCGTCGCGCCGTACCCCAGAGCTGCCGAAGCGCCACGAACCGCGCCGTCGCCGCCTCGTCGTCCTGCCAGCGGGCAGCCGTGAGCGAGGCGCTGAGCTCGGGCACCCCGAGCGGCGAGCGGGGCAGCAACCAGAACGCGCCGATCCCGCCCTGCGCGGCGGTCACCCCGCCCGCCGCCAGCGAGCCGATGCCGCTGGAGGCGAACGTGAGCCGCGAGTGGCGGGATTCCAGGTAATAGGCGAGCGTCAGCGCGGACTCACGGGCGACGTGCGCCTGCGAGATCCGCGCGATCCCGAGATCGAGCGTGGCGCGCTGCTGCGCGGCGGCGGGTCCCACCGGGGCGCCGGCGCAGACCAGCGCGAGGAGCACGACCGCGCGCGGTGGTCCGGGCCCGGCTCGCGCGAACGGGCTCACTTCGGCGGCCTCGGGACGGTGGAGGTCACCACGTGATCGGCCATGGATGGCAGCGTGCCGAGGACGCCGCGCAGCCGGACGTCGAGCGCCGTCGCAGGCGCCATCCCCTGGGCGATGTCCTCCTGCACGGCCTGGCCCAGCGCGATGAGCTGCGGCGCGCGCGCGCCGCGCCGCAGCAACTCGAGCACGGTCTCGGTCGCGCGGCCCACCGCGATGCCGCGCGAGACGAGCTGCGTCAGCACGCCGAGCGGCACGGCCAGCGGCGCATCCGGCACCGCGGCCCGCAGCTCCCTCAACGCTTCCTCCGGCACGCCCACGGCGAGCGCCTCCGCGGCGGCCTGCACCTCGGCCAGCGAGGCGTTCGGGCCCAGCGCCGCGCGTGCGGCGCCGAGGCGCTCCGCGAGCCTGGCCACTGCGCCGACGATGAGCTCGCCCGGCGCCCGCTTGGCCACGCCTTCCAGTGCCTTGTCCACCAGCGGCTCGGTGGGCAAGCCGCGAGCGCGTGTCTGCTCGATCACGGCGGCGACCCCGCGGTACGTGGCCGGATCGAGCCGCGCCTCCAGCCGGGGCTCCTGTCCTGCGGCGGAGGCGGCCAGGAGCACCGCCGCCGCGCCGGCGACGATGAAGGGCGACGTCGTCATTCCCATCCCACGAGCAGCACCGAGCTCTGCACGCCGTAGTCCGGATCCTCCGCGCGCGGGGCGCGCGGGTCCAGCACCCACGTCGAGTCGTCCACGATGAAGGCGTAGGTGTAGCGGCCGGGCGGGAGCAACACGGTCGTGGTCCAGACGGTGGTCCCGGGCACGCGCTCGAGCCGCGTGGCCGTGGGGTCCCAATCGTTGAACCCTCCGACCACCGCGACGGCTCGCACGCCGGGCGCGTCCAGCACGAACTGTACCGCGCGCAGCGCATCGTCCGCCGCCACAGGGTCCGCGACGGCCACCGGCCCGCGGACCGGCGGCGCCGCCTCTCCCGCCGTGCCGATGGGGCTCCCAGGGCCCGCGAGCCGCGCCTCGGGCGGCACGGCGCGGCGCGCGACGCCGACCCAGAGCAGAGCGGCGAGCGCGGCCGCGAGCCCGGCGCCGGCCCACCACCGCTGGCGCGCGCGCCAGGCGCCGTGCTCCGGCGGCTCGCTGCGTGCCGCCTGCTCCCCACGCGCGGCGGCCCGCCTCTGCGCGGCCAGCTCGAGGATCCTCTCGATCGCCTCCTCGCGCACGGGCGGCAGCGCGGACAGCTCGCGCGTCACCTTCTCCATCAGGTCGTCCGTCAGCTCACGCACTCTGCACCTCCCGGAGGCGGGCCCGCAGGAGATCGCGAGCGCGCTTCACGCGCATCTTCAGCGCGGACGGGCGCGCGCCCGTGATCTCCATCATCTGGTCGTAGCCCATGCCTTCGACATGGTACAGCAGGAACGCCTCACGCAGAAGCACCGGCAGCTCCTGCAGCGCGCGATCGATCTCGCGCAGGAGAGTGCCTCCAGTGTCGTGGGGCGCCTGCGCCTCGGCGGCGATACCGGCGTGGCGCGGCTCGTAGGGCAGCAGCCACTCCCCGCGGCGGCGCTCGCGCGCTCGCATCGTCCGACACTGGTTGGCGAGGATGCGGAAGAGCCAGGCCTCAAAGCGGCCGTACTCGGTGTAGCGCGGCAGCGCGGCGTGCACGCGCAGGAACGCCTCCTGCACCGCGTCCTCCGCGTCCGCCGTGTCGCCCAGCATGTTGCGTGCAAAGCGGAGGCAGCGCGGGTAATAGTGGCGCACGATCTCCGCGAACGCCGCATCATCGCCCAGCTTCGCGCGCGCGACGGTCGAGGCCGGCAGGGCGCTCATGGGGCCACGAGCTCCGCTCGGGCCGCTGTGCCACGATGCGCCCCGGGTCGATGTCCGGTCACCGAAGGTCTCCACGTTCGTTGCCCGATCCGTCGCGGCCCGCGGGGCCCCGTGTATCGCCGGGGCGAACACCGTTGCGAGGATCACGTCCACCTCTGCGCGCCCCGCCGGCCGCAGCCCCCGCCTCAAGCTTGACCTGGGTCCGGGTGAGCCGATCCGCCCGCCTACCATACTGCGCGGGTCCGTCACGTGGTTCCAGGCCCTGGCCCTCGCCTCGCCGGCGCCGTCGGGATGCCCCGCGATCCCTGCGATCTCCCCGGCGCCACGAGGGTCGAGCCTCAACTCTGCCGTTTCCGGTCTCGGGGACCCGAGACCGCGTCACTCGACCCCGCATAACCTCGGGAGGCGGCCGGCGGTCACATCGCCTCGCCCCCTCGCCCCCAGCCCCGGTCCCGCTTGCGGTGCCAGCACTTCGCCACGACGCGGGTCACGTCGCCTGGTCCCCCCGACCGCCGCCGCGTTCGCCTTCCCTGCCCCACGCCGGGCCGCTATTATGCGACCCCGGTCAATCCACCGTCACGAGAAGGACCGATGCCGCTCACACCGTTCCAGAAGCACAAGATCCGCCGGCTCTTCTCCGTCCTGGACGTGAACCGGGACGGGCGGGTCGACCGCAACGACTTCATCCGCCGCGTGCAGGCGCTCGCCCGGCTGAGCGGCTGGACCGAGGGATCGCCGGAGTACGAACGCAACCTCGACTACGTCCTGCAGGAATGGGAGAGCATCCGTGACAGCGCCGACCTCGACGACAGCGGCGCCGTCACGGCCGAGGAGTACCTGCGCTACGCCGAGATCTTCCTGGACGACCGCGACGGGGTGCGCGCGTACGCGCGCGGGGACGTGCAGCTCCTGTTCGACGCCATGGACCGGGACGGCGACGGCGCCATCACCCTCGACGAGTACCGGGCTTACCTCGTGGCGTGCGGCGTGGATGCGTCCGCCGCGGATGTGTTCTTCGCACACGCCGACCTGGACGAGGACGGCTACATCACGCGCGAGGAGATGGCGCACGCGGTCGAGGAGTTCCTGATCAGCGAGGACCGCAACGCGGCCGGGAACTTCATGTTCGGCCCGCTCCCGCCGGAGACCGTGACGACCGGCGCATCCGGCTCGGGCGGAGAATCCCGGGACTGAGCCGGCGGCCCATGCCGCCGGGCCGCTGCCGCGTGGAGGCGGGCGAGGCGATGGGCAGCAAGGGCAGGGGCTGGCGCGAGTTCGACGTCGGTGGCTTCCGCATCCTCGTGGGGAAGGCGGCGCGTGACAACGACGAGCTCACGTTCCGCGTCGCGGCGCCGCGCGACCTGTGGCTGCACGCCGCCGGCCACGCAGGCAGCCACGTCGTCGTGCCGGTGCCGGAGGACGTGGGCGACGTGCCGCGCGAGGTCCTGCAGCGCGCGGCGGAGCTGGCCGCGTGGTACTCCAAGGCGCGCAACGCGCGCGGCAAGGTCGAGGTACACGTCTGCCGCGCCGGCGATGTCCGCAAGCCGCGCGGCGCCCCGCCGGGGCAGGTCGAGATCCGCAACTGGACCGCGCTGCGCGTCTACCCGCGCGGGCCCGAAGAGGAGGGCGCGCCGCCTGCATCGTGAGCGCGGCGCTCAGCTCGCGCGGCCGACTGGCCGTCGCGCATCTCGATGCACTGCGCGCGGTCCTCGATCGGCCACCGTGAACGGCAAGTGCCGGCTCGGGCGAACGTCACCCTGGCGGTGGCGGCGCGTGCCCGCCCCCGATCGTGTCCCGCGC
>DATCLK010000228.1:0-11017 GCA_036563975.1 Longimicrobiales bacterium
TAGGTGCCGCTGATGAAGCGCACGGCGCCGGGGCCGGCGCCGAACCGTTCGGCCGCCTCCTCCTGGGCCCGGATGACCTCGGGATGGAGGCTCATCCCGAGATATGAGTTCGAGTTCATGCGGATGAACCGCTTGTCCCCGTATCCCTCGAGGAGGAAGCGGGGCCCGCGCCCTCCCTCGGGAGGGATCACGGCGACGATGACGGGCTCCTCGCCCTTGGCGGTGCCACGTCGCTTGAGTTCTTCGACATGGGCGTCGAGAACGCCGGTCAGCCTGTCGAGCGGCATGACGTCCGGTCTCCTTGGCGAGTCAGGTTCGCAGCTCAGGCCGTCGCATCCGCGGCGACGCTGGCGCCGCCCGCGCGGGCGCGGAGGCGTTCGAGCATGTCCGCGGTCATCGCGGCCAGGTCGTACCGGGGCTGCCAGCCCCACTCGGTGCGCGCGGCCGTGTCATCGATGCTCCGGGGCCAGGAATCCGCGATGGCCTGGCGCACCGGATCGACCGCGTAGTCGATCTGGAAGTCGGGCAGGTGCCGACGGATGGCCTCGGCGAGGCGGGCCGGCGTGGGCTGCATGGCAGTCACGTTGAAGGCATTGCGGTGGACGAGCCTCGCCGGATCGGCCTCCATGAGCTCGATCGCGGCGCGTACAGCATCCGGCATGTACATCATGTCGAGCTGCGTGTCGGCCGCCAGGAAGCACGTGTAGCGGCCATGCCGGACCGCGTGGTGGAAGATGTCGACGGCGTAGTCGGTCGTCCCTCCGCCCGGCGGCGCGCTGTGCGAGATCAGGCCGGGGTAACGGAGCCCGCGCGTATCCACGCCGAAGCGGAGGTGGTAGTAATCGCAGAGCAGCTCCCCGGCCACCTTGGTGATCCCGTACATCGTGGTGGGGCGCTGGATCGTGTCCTGGGGTGTGCCGTCCCGCGGCGTGGAGGGCCCGAACGCGCCGATCGAGCTGGGCGTGAAGACGGCGCAGCGGTGCTCGCGCGCGACCTCCAGCACGTTCAGCAGCGTGCCGATGTTGACATGATAGGCGCGCAGCGGGTCCCGCTCCGCCGTAGCCGAGAGGATGGCCGCCAGGTGGTAGATGGTGTCGATGCCGTAGTGGCGGACGACGCGATCCAGCGCCGCCGCGTCGCTGCAGTCCAGCTCGATCGCCGGTCCCGCACTGTCGGCGAGCGGGCGGAGATCCGAGGCCACGACGAGGTCCTCTCCGTAGCGCGCGCGAAGCGCGGGCACCAGCTCGGTGCCGATCTGTCCCGCAGCGCCGGTCACCAGGATTCGCTTCACGGTCTCCCCGCAGGTTGGCCGCCGGTCGCGGTCGCCTCCGCATCGCTTCGGCTCCCGGCGCTCCCCGGGAAGCGACCACGTGTCGGCGGTCTGGACGCCGGGAATCTAGCGCGACCGGCCGCGCCGCGACACCCTGCGCGGGCCCCCGGGGCCTGGCGCCCCGGCCTTTCGCGGCGCCGCTCCGGCCTCTAAGTTCGGCATCACCTCGCGTGGCAGCGGTCATGGAGCTGGTGGTGAGATGGCGCACATCCTTTCGCATCACGGCGTCTCGCCGCGGATCCACCCCACGGCGTTCGTCGCGCCGACGGCCGTGCTGATCGGCGATGTGGAGGTCGGCCCGGAGGCGAGCATCTGGTTCGGCGCGGTGCTGCGGGGAGACCATCCGGAGCACGGCATCCGGATCGGCGCACGCTCGAGCGTGCAGGACAACTGCGTGCTGCACGTGAGCGCGCGCGGCCCCACCATCGTGGGGGAGGAGGTCACGGTCGGGCATGGCGCGGTATTCGAGAGCTGCGAGATCCAGCGCGGTGCGCTGATCGGGATGAACGCCGTGATCCTGCAGGGCGCGGTGATCGGGGAGCAGGCGCTGGTCGCCGCGTTGAGCGTGGTGCCGGAGGGGATGGTGGTGCCGCCCCGGACGCTCGTCGCGGGGATCCCTGCACGGGTGAAGAAGGAGCTCTCGGGGGAGTCGGCGCGCTGGGTGAGGGAGAGCGCGCGGCATTACGTCGAGCTGGCGCGCACCTACCGGGACGCCGGCCTGGGAGAGGTCGGATGATGGATTGGCCGGACGTAGTGATCATCGGTGGCGGCGGGATCGGCTGCGCCTGCGCGTGGGAGCTCGCGGGCCGTGGCCTGCGTGTGGTGGTGGTGGAGCGTGGCACGCCTGGCCGAGAGGCCACCTGGGCGGCCGCGGGCATGCTCTCCGCCCTCTCGGACGGCGACCATCCGGCGGATCTGTTGCTGCTCGCGCGTGCGAGCCGGGACCGGTACCCGTCGTTCGTGGAGGCGCTGCGGCAAGCCACGGGCGTCGAGCTCGCGTACCGGACGCCGGGCAGCTTGCGCGTTGCACTGAGCGACGGGGACGCCGCGTCGCTCCAGCGCTGGGTCGCCCACCAGCGAGAGGCGGGGTTCGAGGCCGAGTGGCTGGACGCGGACGCGGTGCGCCGGCTCGAGCCCTCACTCGCGGCGGCCGTGCGGGGCGGCGCGCTCGCACGCGCCGAACAGCACATCGACAACCGGCGGCTCGGCCGGGCGCTCTGGGCCGCAGCGACGGCGGCCGGAGCCCGGTTCCGGCTCGGCGTGCCCGCGACCCGCATCCTCGGGGCGGACACCGGGCGCGTGACAGGCGTCGAGCTCGCGACGGGCGAGCGCATCGAGGCGGGGGCCGTCGTCCTCGCTGCGGGCTGCTGGAGCGGGCTCCTGTCCGGCCTGCCGCGCGCCCTGCCGGTCGCGCCCGTGCGCGGGCAGATGCTCGCCCTCGAGGCAGTGCCTCCGCCCATCGGCCGGATCGTCATGACCACCCGCTGCTACCTGATCCCGGACGCGGGCGGGCGCGTGCTCGTTGGCGCGACCGTCGAGCAGGCGGGCTTCCATGCGGTGGTCACGCCCGCAGGACTCCGCCACCTCGCGGACGCCGCGTGCGCTGCGGCCCCCGTGCTCGCTGACGCGCCCGTCGCCGAGGTCTGGGCCGGGCTACGGCCGGGTACGCCGGACGGCCTGCCCGTCCTCGGCCCCGACCCGGAGGTCCCGAACCTGGTCTACGCCACCGGCCACCACCGAAACGGGATCCTCCTCGTCCCGATCACGGCCAGGGTCGTGGGCGACGTCGTCCTCGGCACGACGCCCGCCGTGCCCCTCGAGCCGTTTTCGCCGGCCAGGTTCAAGGAGCGGGATCATGGGTGAGGCGCAGGGCCCGGAGCACGCCCCCGCACCATCGGAGCGCGACCCCGCGGCGGACGAGGCGCCGCAATCACCTTCCGGGCCGCCGCACTGCGACATCTGCGGCGCGCCGATGTACGAGCGGCACTGCCGCATCATCTGCCCGCAGTGCGGCTACCAGCGGGACTGCAGCGATCCGTAGGCGGCGCCTCGGGGCCGCTACCTGAGCCGGCTCCGGGGCGCGGCCACGCGAGCCGGACGCCCCCGCTCGTCCTCGAAGGCGAAGAGCAGGTCGGGCGTGTACTCCGCGATCCAGTCGGCCAGCGCGTCGGGATCGTGGCCCGCGCGCTCCACCCGGTCGTTGGCGAAGCGGAAATTCACGACGAACCACTGGAAGCCCTCATCGCGCACCCACGGAGCGGGCTCGACGAAGGGTTCGACCAGGTCGCCGGCGTCCGGGAAGGCGTCGTTCAGCGCGTCGTACGTCTTCTGGAGGGCGAGATTCAGCGGATCATCCCCGCCGTAGCCGGGGACGGGCTCACGGCCCCGCAGGAACTCCGTGGCCTCCTCCGGCCGGAAAAGGACGCGAACCTCTCCTGACGCGGACTCGATCTGTCGGGCCATCATCCCCTCCCCTGCCTTTCTCCCGACCCCGGCATACAAGGACCGCGCCGCGGGGCCGTCGCAACCGGCACGGAGGGCGGTGCCGAGGTCCCAGTACGTCTCGACCAGCGGCGGGGGCGAAGCCCACGCCCCACGACGCCCTTCACCAGCGCCGAGGGCACGGCCCGGGCCCCGCGAGCCAACCCAGAGGTCCGCATCGTTCGATCGAACGACCCTCAACCGCCGCCGAAGGCGAAGCCCAGGTACCAGCGCAGGAGCTCGTCGCCCCAGCCGTGGGCGACGGCGGCGCCCAGGGCGAGGAAGATGCCGAAGGGGACCAGGCGCCGCGTGACGAGGGCGATGGGGCCGAAGATGAGCGTTCCGAGCAGCGCGCCGAGGAAGATCGTCAGGATGGCGCCGGCGGGACCGAGGAAGGCGCCGACCATCGCCATCATCTTGATGTCGCCGCCGCCCATCGCCTCCTTGCGGAACGCCCACTTGCCGACCACGGCGACGAGGTAGAGGCAGCCGAACCCGAGCGCGGCGCCCAGCGCAGCGCGAGGGAACGGCATCCCGCCAGGAACCGCCGCGAAGCCGAGACCGAGCAGCAACCCGCCGACCGAGAACTCGTTCGGAATGATGTATTCGCGCGCGTCCGTGAGCGCGATCCCGAGCAGCAGCGTGAGGAAGACGGCGCTGGAGAGGCCGGCCAGGGAGGGCCCGTACCGTGCCGCCATCGCGGCCCAGATCGCGCCGGTCGCGAGCTCGACGAGAGGGTACTGGAGCGAGATGCGCTGGCTGCATCCTCGACACCGGCCGCGCAGCAGGACGTAGCTGAGGACCGGGATGTTCTCGTGCCACGGGATCGGGCGCTCGCACCGGGGACAGCGCGAACGCGGAGAGACGACGGACAGCCCGGCCGGCAGCCGGAAGATGCACACGTTCAAGAACGAGCCGATGGCGAGGCCGATGAGGCCCGCGTACAGAACGAGCGATCCGGTCATCCGTTGCTCCGTCCCCGGCGGGTCATCACGTAGAGCAGAACTGCGGCGGCCACCGCAACGTTGAGCGATTCCGCTTCAGGCCGGATCGGCACGGCGACCATCTCCTCTGCCGCCGCGCGCGCCTCCGCCCCGAGTCCGGCGCCCTCGTTGCCGACCGCCAGCGCGACGCGCGCGGGCATGGCGACGTCGTCGATGCGCCGCCCCCCGGCGTCCGCGCCGTAGAGCGCGAAGCCATTGCGGTGCAGCCACTCGAGCAGCTCGTCCCAGCCCGGCTGCACGATCGGGATGCGGAACGCCGCGCCGGCGGACGCGCGCACCGCCTTCGCGTTCCAGGGGTCGACGGTGCCCGGCAGCGCGGCGACGAAGAGGACGCCGAACGCGTCCGCAGTGCGCACGAGGGTGCCGACGTTGCCAGGATCCTGGACGCCGTCCAGGACGAGCGCGGTCGCGGCGCCCTCCACGCGGATCCCGGCAAGCTCGTGGCGTGGGATGGCCGCAACGGCGAGCACGCCTTGCGGCGACTCCGTGTCCGCCAGCTCGCGCAGGACCGAGTCCTCCACGCGCCGGAGGACCGGGAGGTCCGCGAGACGCGCGGCGAGCCGGCGGCCGCGCTCGGTGTCCTCCAAAGTAGGCGATACGACGACCAATCGTGGGTCGATCCCCGCATCGAGCAGGGCCTCGACGAGGCGCACGCCCTCCGCGATGAACAGGCCTCTTTCCGCCCGGATTTTCCGCCGTTTCAGCCCGTGCAGCAGCTTCTGCTCGGAGCGACTCAACATCTTGTGGCTCTGTGGAATAGCTCTTGCTCCCCCATGCTGAGGGAGCAACTCGATTTATCGCAGGAGCAGGAACGCCGATGCATCTCCTCCTTTCCCCGCCCCATCGCCGTGCGCTGCGCGGATTCGCCGCGGCCGGCGCCATGCTGGTGGCGAGCTGCGCGATCTCGCCCCGACAGGAAGTCGAGATCGGGCGCGAGTACGCGGCGCAGATCAACCGGGAGCTGCCGATCATCCAGGACGCGGCGGTGAACCGGTACATCAACGTGCTCGGCCAGCGGATCGCCGCCGGAGGCACGCGCAACCTGACGTACAGGTTCTACGTGGTGAATACGGACGCGGTGAACGCGTTCGCGCTGCCGGGTGGCTTCGTCTACGTGAACCGCGGGCTGATCGAGCGGACGGACAACCTCGCCGAGCTGGCGGGCGTGCTTGCGCACGAGATCGCGCACGTGGAGGAGCGGCACGGCGCCGAGCAGATCGAACGGGTGCAGCGAGCGAACCTTGGGCTCTCGCTGGCCTACATCCTGATCGGCCGGGCGCCGAGCGGGCTCGAGCGGGCGGCGATCCAGGTCGGCGGCGCTGCGGTCTTCGCGCGCTATAGCCGTGAAGCGGAGCGGGAGGCGGACGAGGTGGCGATCCCGTTGCTCGTCCGCGCGGGAATCGATCCGAACGGCCTGGTGACGTTCTTCATGGAGCTGCTCGCGGAGCGCCAGCGCCAGCCGAGCATTCTGGAGCAGTGGTTCTCGACACACCCCACGACGGAGGAGCGCATCGCGGAGGCGCGGGAGATGATCCGCCGGATCCCGGCCTCGCAACTGCGCGACCTGACGGTGGACACACAGCAGTTCCGCGACTTCAAGGAGCGGGTGCGACGGCAGCCGCCGCCACCGGCGCAGTACCGGGCTCGCCGTTGACGCGTGCGGCGACCCGGACTGGTGCGCCGCGCGCCGGGCGCTTAGGTTTCCCGGGAGACCGCATGCAGGGGATGGAGGCGGATGCTCCCGGTAGCACTGACCATCGCAGGCAGCGACAGCGGCGGGGGCGCGGGGATCCAGGCTGACCTGAAGACCTTCCACGCGTTCGGCGTCTTCGGGACCAGTGCGATCACGGCGCTGACCGTGCAGAACACCCTGGGCGTGCGCGCCGTGCACACCGTTCCGCCGGACATCGTGGCT
Organism: Longimicrobiales bacterium; assembly: GCA_036563975.1. Taxonomy (GTDB): domain Bacteria; phylum Gemmatimonadota; class Gemmatimonadetes; order Longimicrobiales; family RSA9; genus RSA9. The sequence goes on from DATCLK010000228.1 coordinate 6,731, forward strand.
GGGCAAATCAAGGCGGTGGCGGAGGACCTGCGCCCGGCGGCGGTCAAGACGGGCATGCTGGCGACGACCGAGCTGGTCGAAGTCGTGGCCCGCGCAGTGCGAGAGCACGGGCTCGATCGGGCCTACGTCCTCGACCCGGTGATGGTCGCGACCAGCGGGGATCGGCTGCTGAGCCGCGACGCGGAGGTCGCAGTCGCCGAGCTGCTGCTGCCGCTCTGCGCCCTGGTGACGCCGAACCTCGACGAGGCGGCGATCCTGGCCGGACGCACCGCCACGGATGAGGCCGGAATGCGAGAGGTTGCCGAACGGCTGGTCGCGCGCGGGGCGGGCGCGGCGCTGGTCAAGGGAGGGCACCTGCCCGGCCCGTCCGTGGTGGACGTGTTGTTCGACGGGCGCGAGTTCCGGACGTGGATGCGGCCGAAGCTCGCGACGCGCAGCACGCACGGCACGGGCTGCACGCTGTCCGCTGCGATCGCCGCGGGCCTGGCCCACGGCCGCGGGCTCGCGCAGGCGGTCGAGGATGCGCTGGATTACGTGCATCGCGCGATCGCCGAAGCACCGGGACTCGGCTCGGGCCACGGCCCGATCAACCATCTCGTTCCCGCCATGCGCACAGCCGAGGTCTGACTCCGGGCCTCACGGACTCCGTCCGCTCGCCACGCTCGATTCGGCGTCGGCCAACCACCACCGGGGCAGGTTGGTGAACGCGCCCCGGATGTCCATCTCGACGCCCTGCACGCGCTCCCGGATGGCGTAGAGATCGGGATAGTAGTAGAGGAACGTCCACGGCTGCTCGTCCCGGAGGATCTCCTGGACGCGCCGCCAGAGGGGGCGGGCCGCGTCCCGGTCCACGGTGCTCGCGGCGTGGTCGAGGAGCGAGTCCAGCTCAGGGTTCGAGTAGGATGCGAGCTGGAACTGGCCGCCCAGTGCAGACGTGTGGAACATCTCGTGGAGGTTGATCCGGAAATCGGCGGACCAGCCCATGATCACCGCCTCGAAGTTGCGCGGCACGTTCGCGATTTCCGAGATGAGCGTGTTGAACTCGACGGGCCGCGCGACGATGGGCACTCCGATCGCGGCCAGGTCGGTCCGGATGAGCTCGGCCATGTCACGCTGGAACGTGTTGCCGGCGGCGATCTTGAGCGTGAACGTGAAGTCCCGGCCGTCGGGGCCCTCGAGGATGCCATCGCCGTCGCGGTCCAGGAAACCGGCCTCGGCCAGCAGCGCGCGGGCAGCCGCGGTGTCGTACGGGAGCGGCGCGACGCTCGAGTCGTACGCCCAGTGGTGAGGGCTGATCGGGCCGGCGGCGAGCTCGCCGTACCCTGCGCGGTTGGCGATCAACCGGTTACGATCAATGGCCATGGAGAGCGCGCGCCGGACGCGCGCGTCGGCGAACCGCGAATCCGCGCCGTTCCAGCCGATGAACACGTACCTGCGGGCTGGTCGCTGGATGACACGGATGCCCGGGCGGGCGTCGAGATCGTCGACCTGGTTGGCGCGTGGTCCGAGGATGAGGTCGGCGGTGCCGGCCAGCAGCTCGGCCACCTGCGCGTTGTTGTCCGGGATCACTCGCCAGACGACCCGATCGATGTAGGGCGGGCCGCCGAGGTCCTCCGGGAAGTCGCGGTTGGCCGCGAAGACCCAGCGGTCGTTGGCCTGGAACGAGACGAAGCGGAACGGCCCGTTGCCCACCGGCGCCTTGTTGAAGGCCGCCTGCCGGAGCCGCTCGGGCGGGATCGAGTCCAGCAGGTGGCGCGGCATGATGGGCGCGAACGGCCAGCTCGCGAGCGGATCGCCGTGCGGCCGGAAGTGGAAGCGAATGGTGAAGGAATCCAGAACCTCCGCACGGTACCAGTGCTCGAAGTAGTGCGCGATGCTCGAGGCCGTGCGCGGGTCGCGGGCGCGCTCGTACGTGAACAGGACGTCGTAGGCGGTGGTGGGGACCCCATCGTGCCACTTCACGTCGCGCCGGAGGTGGAAGACCACGCCGGTGTCCCCGAGCATCTCCCAGCGCTCCGCGAGGTACGGCTCGAAGTCGAGGTCCGGCCCGTAGCGGATCAGCGGCATGAACAGAGCGCTGGCGAGGAGCTCCTGCGTCCACGCTTCCGTGCTGACCAGCGAGTTCATCAACTCGAGATCGTTGCCCCCCGCGATCACGAGCGTGCCGCCGCGACGGGGAGTGGCGGCCTCCGGCGCGGGGGCGTGATCTGCGCGCTCCGCACAAGCAACGGGCGCCGCCAGCACGAGGGTGAGGGCTGCCGCAATTCGTCGGGCCGCGGAGCGCGGCGCGAATCGTCGAGCCATGGCGGTGCTCCCGCCGATATCGTCCGGGACGGTTGTGAGGGTAATGGGAACGCCGGGAACGGGTAATGTCGCCGGGAGGAGGCGCAAGATCAAGGGCGGCGGAAGCGCCGGCGCGGACTCGATGCCGTCAGGCGATCTCGACCTCGGGCCGGCGGGACAGCTCCCGGAGCACCCCGGCCACCAGGGTGCGCACCCGCGGAGCGGCGGCCGCTCCGACCGCGAGGACCTCATCGTGCGTGAGGGGGGCGGCAGAGATCCCGGCGCACGCGTTCGTGATCAGCGAGATCCCGAGGACACGCAAGCCAATGGCTCTCGCCACGAGGACCTCCGGCACCGTGCTCATGCCGACGGCATCCGCGCCGAAGCGCTCCATCATGCGGATCTCCGCGGGCGTTTCGTACGATGGCCCCGCAACGCCGCAGTAGACGCCCCGCACCACACGGATGCCCTCCTCGGCCGCGACCCGCTCCGCGATCGCACGCAGCTCCCGGTCGTACGGGCAGGACATGTCCGGGAAACGCTGCTCGCCGCCGACCACCGGCCCGACCAACGGGTTCCGCCACATGAGGTTGATGTGGTCGTCCAGGATCATCAGGTCGCCGGGGCGGAAGGTCCGGTTGATCGCGCCCGCCGCGTTGGTGACGATCATGGTGCGCGCGCCGAGCGCAGCGGCAACACGCACGGGGAGCGTGACCCGCTCGGGCGGATGCCCCTCGTAGAGGTGGTAGCGCCCCTGGAGGGCGACACACTCGACACCTTCGAGGGTGCCGGCGACGAGCACTCCTGCGTGGCCGTGTACGGTGGCGGCTCCGAAGCCGGGGATGTCCACGAAGGGGATCCGGATGGCGTCCTGCATCGCGTCGGCCAGACCCCCGTGGCCGCTGCCGAGGATGAGCAGCACGCGAGGGCTCCGCGTGACCCGCTCGCGCAGGTAGGCAAGCGTGCTGGTCAGGTCGATCTCGCCCGAACTCATATGATGATGCCCGCGACGGTCGCCGTCATGAATGCAGCGATCGTGCCACCGATCATGGCGCGTAGCCCGATGCGCGCGAGATCGCTGCGCCGTGCGGGCGCGATCCCGCCAATGCCGCCGATCTGGATGGCGATCGAGCTGAAGTTGGCGAAGCCGCACAGCGCGTACGTCGCGATGATGACGGACCGGGCCGATAGGTCGGTCCCGCTGCCCAGCATAACGGAGAGCTGCTGGTAGGCGAGGAACTCGTTCGCCACCGTCTTGATCCCGAGCAGGGCGCCGACCTCCACGGCGTCCTTCCACGGCACGCCCATCAGCCAGGCCACGGGTGCCAGCAGCCAGCCGAGCAGGACCTCGAGGGTCAATCTCTGGCCTTCGCCGATCGCACCGGCATCGCGCAACCATGCCGTCAACCCCACCGCATCGCCGATCCAGCCGAGCAAGGAGTTGATCGTGGCGATGAGCGCGATGAACGCGAGCAGCATGGCCCCCACGTTCAACGCGAGCGTGAGCCCCTCCGCCGCGCCACGCGCGGCGGCATCAATCACGTTGGCATCCGGGGACTCGACGGCGACGCGGAGCTTGCCCCGGGTCACCGGCTCCTCCTTCTCGGGGAACATCGTCTTCGCGATGGCCAGCGCGGCGGGCGCGGACATGACGCTGGCGGCAAGGAGGTGGCCGGCGATGTCGGGGAAGTAGCCCACCAGCATGCCGACATAGGCCGCCATCACGCCGCCGGCCACGGTGGCGAAGCCGCCCACCATCACCGCCATCAGCTCGGACATCGTCAGCGTCCCGACGAAGGGCTTGATCAGGAGCGGCGCCTCGGTCTGGCCGACGAAGATGTTACCCGCCGCCGAGAGGGTCTCCGCGCCCGACGTGCGCATCGTCCGCATCATGACCCACGCGATGCCCTGCACCACCTTCTGCATGATGCCGAGGTGGTAGAGCACGGTCATGAGGGATGAGAAGAAGATGATCGTGGGCAGGACGTTGAAGGCGAAGAACGC